>JAHDHI010000016.1 GCA_020631395.1 Bizionia sp. | reverse complement strand
AACGCGAATTAAAGCAAAGAAATTTACCAAGTGTTTTCCCATAGTTAAATTAAACTATTCATAGCCTCTATTTTTCATTAAATATATTTTGCACTATTACTGTCAATGACATTATTAAAAACCTCAATAAAATTATTGTTTTAAGCATAAAAGTTAAGAACGAAGCATCTTCAAATCGGTTAACATATTACTCCATAAAGTCTCGCTGAAGCGAAACGTGGTGTTCTTCGCTTTAGAAATGAAATTATCCCTAAGTAGTTTATGGTCTAGCTTACATTTTTCGATTGAAAAATATAAGTATGAACAATTTAGTTAATTTATTATGGTATGAAAACACTAATTTTAAATGGATCGACTTTTAATTAATTGGAACATTTATTATAAACAATTTTTCCTTCAACATAGATATGAAACACAAAAAACTTAAGTCTATTGAACAGTAGCTAATTTTTAACAACTATCTTCACATAGCGTTCCCCAGACTTCAATAACACATTAGCAACGTAAAAACCTCTTTTTAGGCTATTTAAATCTATTTTACAAGAAGTTTCTTTTAAATTATTAATTTGAATTAGTTTGACTCCTGCTAGAGATGTTATTATTATCTCATCCAAATAATCTTCTTCTAGTGAAACATTAATATTTCCATTAGTAGGGTTTGGATATAGTTTTAATTTATTTCTTATATCTTCTATTTTCTTAACACTTTTGCTTGAAATTCTTGAACTAGTAGATGACGGCGGCGGACAATCATCTAAAACAAGATTTTCATCTATAGATAAATCTATATAGCCTCCAGACTCTGGATAATAATCCCCACTTAATATTTCTATATTGTTTCTAGCTTTAAATTTTAACCTGGCATTTCCAGTAACGTCATTATTTATCATTTTAATTTCATAAGGAGCAGTTTCTAATTTATAAAACCAACGGTATAAAACTCTATCTTTAACTTCTACAGTACCAAATTCGTCTGCCATATCCTTAGCCATTTTCACAGCTTCGTATGCATCTAATTTACCAGCCCCCAACTTACCAGAATATTGTAAATTTGCAGGTAAGTCATCAATTTTCACTGCTGTTAATTTTAAAATAGATTCAACCTCCTTTGGATCTATACAATAGTTAACAGAAAACATTAATGCAATAGTTCCAGATACCATAGGCGAAGCATAAGAGGTCCCTATTCCATTATCCAAATAAGTGTCTAATCCAAATCTTGGATCTGCTAATAAAATGCCATATGCAGGAGCTACGATATCTACAGAATCATTGTGTTGAAATACAAACACCTCTCCATTCAATTTTATTTCATGCGAATCTTCAACAACCTCCCAAAAATTAGATCCTCTATAAAAACTAGCCGTATGATGTCCTATGGCTGACACTGATATTACATTTTTAAAAGCTGCAGGATTTATATAAGCATCAGCATTAGGCTGTGCATTTCCAGCTGAAGCCACAACAACAATTCCTCTGTCTTCAACAATCTCATTGTACATTTCTGGCATAGCCGAAGAAATCCAAGCTGTATTTATAACCTTAACACCTGGCATTAAAGACAGTGTGTCTACGCCATTTACCCAGTTATTGGTTGCTGAATAAATTGATGAATCATATCCTATAGCAGACATCCCTAAATTATTATTTGTGTTTGCTGAAGCAACGGAACTAACAAAACTACCATGCTGACTACTGGAACTATCAGGATAATTATTCCCAAAAACATGTTGTATTTTTCCAACAAAATCCTCATGAAGTGGTTGAACATTATTATCGGATATTCCTATAATCACATCACTTGATCCTGTAGTTATGTCCCAAGCCTCTGGTCCTCGAATATAAGTGAGTTCATCTTGATCTACACTCGTGTAACCTCCAAAAACTCCAAAATCGTCAGGTAAAGTCAATGGTTCAACATTAGCATCTTCTACTCTGGGGTAATAATTTCTATAGTTAGCATAAAGCTCATTCATTAATTCTAAATCATTACATTTAATTAAATATATATTTTGCAATGATGCTTTTTGAGAACTCTTAAATACTTTTTCGCTACTATATATTTCATATAAATTAAATATATTATTCAATTCTTTATATATAGTACGAGTTGAATTAATTTTAACCCCGTCATAAGTATGAGAAACTTCTGGCACAAGATCTTCATCTTGTATTTCAATAAAAAACTGCTTATAATCCTGAGCTTCAGTATTTTTTAAAAAAAACACGCACAAAATGTATAACATACATTTTAAATTTGTCATAGCATTTTATTTTTTTAATTTCAATGCTTCTATTTCCTTTTTCATATCCACTATTTCTTTGTTTTGCTCAATGAGGTACAATGTCAATTCTTCAATTTTTTGCAATAGCAACTTATTCATTTCTCCTACTTCAATTCCATTTTTTTCAACCTCCTCATTGCTTGGTATGTCCTTTAAATGTCCATTCTCATTTATAAATAGCTCTACGTCTTCCAAAGTCGGCAACTCATAATCCTTTTCGAAAACAAAAATCTGCCCAATCCGTATATACCTTTATTTCGTGTGCTCTCATATTTCCCGATATCGACAACCTATACGTCTTGGCTCCATCTATAAATGAATTCGTTCCAATGCCAATGTTGCTATTTGTCAATATGTTGCCTTCTATCATTGCACTTCCTTCTTTTACTACAAATTTATGTTCGGGTAGGTAACCAGAAAAACCGCCAATGACAATCCTAGAATCTGGCTTAGGCATATGGATATACACTTTATCTGTGCCTGAGTTGTAATCTAATTTATAGAATTCTGAACCATTAGCATCGTAATAACCAATATATGCGCTCCCATTCGATTTAAAAGAACTTATGAGCCTCCTTTTATTGTTGCTGTCGTACCAACCTTCTGAAAAAATTGATTGGCTACCTGTGGCATTATTATTAATATAAAACCTTATGTTACGGCTATTGGTCGTCAATTCTTCTCCCAACTGGAATACAAAGTCACTACCATCACCATTGGTGAAAAGTCCTGTTTTTGCCTTGACTTTTCCTATAACTTCCAACTCTGTAGATGGTGTATTGGTACCAATCCCCACATTACCAAAATTTGGAAATGTATTTGGGTTTTGTGCAATTACATTCAATGATGTTATCAAAAAACTTAATAAAATTATTTTCTTCATCGTTACTTATTTGAAAAGATTAGCGTTAAAGATACATAATAATGAAGGTAAAGTTGAAGGTTCGTACAATAATTTAGTTATATATTTGCCCTTTAATCCATTTCACGAGTCACATTGAAACTTAAAAATACCACCTCAATAAACATAGCATTCTTTTTTATCTATGGTTTCTGTTTTTTCTTTTTAATCTTTCAAGACGCCATTTATACGCACGACACCAATAGTTATTTAAAGACTTTAATATATAGGTCTTCCGGGTACCCCACTTTTTTGTTTTTTTTAAAAACCATTTTCAAAAGTTATTTTGACATAGCCGTGGTAAGCTTCCAATTGTTGCTTGGCTTATTATCCATCCATATATTCATAACAAAAATCTCTAGTCTTATAAGACTAAACATTCTCGAAAAACTAGGACTACTTTCCATATTGCTTTTTCCTTTTTTCTTCCCTCTTTATGTCTCCAACAACATCTGTTCAGAAGGCTTGAGCTATCCATTGTTCCTGTTAATGATAAGTTTCGCTCTGGATTTTTTATTTTCAAATAATAAAAAATCCTTTAAATTCCTTTTGGCTTCTTTTATTTTGTTGAGTTTGACGAGAGGCCAATTCTTATTATCACCACTAATAATTGCATTCATCTACATCTTGATGAACAGAAAAAAACTAAAAATTAAAACGCATTTGTTTAAAATAGCCTTATTGCTTCTATCGATAGTTTCTACTGTATTCATTGACAAACTTTACCATAAAATTATAAACGATCATTTTGTCTCCACCCCTTTCACCTACATAAACGCCTCTACTGCTGCCCTGTATGTTAGTGAAGAGGCAGATGTAAATTTATTCGAGGGAGATGACAAGGTTATCTTCAAGGCCACCTACGATTCAATCAGTGATGAAGGATTAATCTTTTCGAGTAAAAAAAGAGATAGTTATGAAGCATATTATATGCATTTTCACGACAATCTAATTCAAATCTGCAATCGAACCCTATTCCCTACTGGAAATGACCATTATAAGAACAAATATACCTTAACAAACAGAGAATCCATCATTAGGAATGAGGAGACAGCCAAAAACATTTACTTTGCTTTAGTAAAAAACAACTTTAGCAAGTACATTAAGTTATTTTATCATAACATTGTTAATGGGCTATATTCACAGTTTCTTTTTTTCTTTTTAATCCTTGTTTCTGTTTATTCTCTCTATAAAGCATTTACTTCAAAAGAAAAACATTTTGCCATACTGTTTCTTTTAAGTATTTTTCCAATAAGCAACTCTTTTATCGTTGCTTTTGCCAGTCATTCCATTCAACGTTATATCTTTTATAATTATAGCTTAATCTTTTTGACGTTGTTAATAACCATAAAACTTCTCTATCGTGAGTTCAAAAATTGAATTATCCATTGTAATGCCATGCTTGAATGAAGCTGAAACTCTAGAAATATGCATAAAAAAAGCGAACTCCTTTCTAGCTCTGCATAATGTTTTGGGAGAAATCATCATTGCTGACAATGGCAGCAATGATGGATCTCAAGACATAGCTAAACGCCTGAATGCAAGAATTGTCAATGTAGAAGAGAAAGGTTACGGAAATGCTTTAAAAGGTGGAATTAGGGCTTCGAATGGCTCTTTTGTCATTATGGCCGATGCAGATGACAGCTATGATTTCTCTTCATTGCTACCTTTCTTGGAACAACTCAGGAATGGCAATGACCTGGTAATGGGCAATCGTTTTAAAGGAGGCATAAAAGAAGGCGCCATGCCCTTCTTACACAAATATTTGGGCAACCCAGTCCTCTCCTTTTTAGGTCGTCTATTTTTTAAAATAGACATTGGGGATTTTCATTGTGGGTTAAGAGGTTTTTCCAAGGATGCATTTATTAAAATGGACCTAAAGACTACAGGAATGGAATTTGCGTCCGAAATGATTGTAAAATCCAAACTGAATAATTTAAAGATAACCGAAGTCCCTACCATACTATCACCAGATGGTAGAACTAGACCTCCACATTTAAATACTTGGAGAGATGGCTGGAGGCATTTACGTTTTCTATTGCTCTATAGCCCTAGTTGGTTATTCCTCATCCCAGGATTGCTGTTATGTGCGATGGGTTTAATTCTCTCTGTAATGATCACCATCAAACCTTTGCAAATAAATGCGCTTACTTTAGATGTACATACTTTGTTATACAGTATGTCGTCTATTATTATAGGCTTTCAATTTATCTTGTTCTATGGGTTGACCAAAATATTCTCCGTAGAAAATGGATTACTTCCCAAAAGCAATCGATATAAAAGGTTATTCAAAGTCTTAAACTTAGAAAAAGGACTTATCATTGGAGGGTTCCTAGTTATTCTTGGTTTTTTTCTTAGTCTTAAAAGTGTAGGCATTTGGAGTCAAAACGACTTTATGGAAACTAACCCTAGTAAATTGCTTAGAGTCGTAATTCCGGCAATTACCTGTTTGCAAATGGGAGTACAGGTAATTTTATTCAGTTTGTTCTTCAGTGTATTGGGTTTGAAAAACAAAGGCTAGACATACAAACTTCCTCTTAAAAAAACACATCTAAAAGTTTCATAAAGTAGCTTTATCAATCATTTTACTTTCTTAAAAAACAAATAATAGACGTTAACCCCAAAAATTGCTGCATTGGCAATAATTATAGGAAGGCCAATTCTCAACGTTGGCATCAAGAAGCCATAGATTATAAATAGCACACAGCCAGTCATATTTACCAAACGTAGCTTTTTCACATCTTTCATCGTAAAAGATAGCAACACCATCAAGGATGCCAAATAACCTATGTACTCTGTTCCTGTAATTCCAAATAATTCCATAATTCAACTATTTTAAAGGTATTCTATCGGCTTTGACCTTACTCGACATTATTTCTCATAAAAAAAGGGATTCTAAAATAGAACCCCTTATTTATGGTACTCTTATGCCTATTAGATAATTTTATTTCTTTTACGCTCTACTTCCGTCAAGTAAATTTTACGCAATCTCAAGAAGTTTGGTGTTACTTCCACGTATTCATCCTTTTGGATGTATTCCAAAGCTTCCTCCAAAGAGAACTTGATGGCTGGAACGATTTTCGCCTTGTCATCTGCTCCAGAAGAGCGTACGTTGCTTAATTTTTTGGTTTTGGTAATGTTTACAGACATGTCATCTCCACGAGAATTTTCTCCTATGACTTGTCCTTCGTAAATATCTTCTCCCGGATCGACGAAAAATTTACCTCTATCTTGTAGTTTGTCTATCGAGTAAGGAATTGCCGAACCTTTTTCCATGGATACCAAAGATCCATTTTGACGTTCTGGAATTCCACCTTTCAATGGTTGGTATTCTTTGAAACGGTGAGCCATTATGGCCTCCCCAGCCGTAGCTGTCAACAATTGGTTACGTAAACCGATGATACCACGAGAGGGTACTATGAACTCACAAACCATACGCTCACCTTTCGCTTCCATGCTTAACATTTCACCTTTACGTAGCGTTACCATTTCAATGGCTTTACCAGAAACATGTTCAGGCAAGTCAATGGTCATCTCTTCAACAGGTTCACATTTCACACCATCAATTTCCTTGATGATTACCTGAGGTTGTCCAATTTGCAACTCGTAACCTTCACGACGCATGGTCTCTATCAAAACGGACAAGTGCAATACACCTCTACCAAAAACCATGAACTTGTCTGCACTTCCTGTCTCTTCGACCCTCAATGCCAAGTTTTTCTCCAATTCCTTCGTCAAACGATCTTTGATGTGACGAGATGTCACAAACTTTCCATCTTTCCCGAAGAATGGGGAATCGTTTATTGTAAACAACATACTCATCGTAGGCTCATCGATGGCAATGGTTTTCAACCCTTCTGGTGCTTCGAAATCGGCAACGGTATCACCAATTTCAAATCCTTCCAAACCAACGATGGCACAAATATCCCCTGTTTGTACTTCCTCTACCTTTTTACGGCCTAAACCTTCAAAGATGTGAAGTTCTTTTATTTTATTCTTTACAATGCTTCCATCTCTCTTTACCAAAGAAATGTTTTGTCCAACTTTCAACTCTCCACGTGTTAAACGTCCAATTGCAATACGGCCTGTAAATGATGAGAAATCCAAAGATGTAATCAACATCTGAGTATTGCCTTCTTCAATTTTAGGCTCAGGAATATGCTCTATCACCATATCCAACAATGGCTCGATATTCTCTGTTTCCTTTTGCCAGTCGTCACTCATCCAATTGTTCTTTGCAGAACCATATACCGTAGGGAAGTCCAATTGCCATTCCTCTGCACCCAATTCGAACATGAGATCGAAAACTTTTTCATGTACTTCGTCCGGCGTGCAATTTTCCTTATCCACTTTGTTTACCACCACACAAGGTTTCAATCCTAGATCTATGGCTTTTTGCAATACAAAACGTGTTTGCGGCATTGGACCTTCAAAGGCATCCACCAATAACAAAACACCATCTGCCATATTCAATACACGCTCTACCTCTCCACCAAAATCGGCGTGACCAGGAGTATCGATAATGTTTATTTTCGTGTCTTTGTAAATAACAGAAACGTTTTTAGACGTAATGGTAATACCACGTTCACGCTCTAAATCGTTGTTGTCTAGAATTAAATCCCCAGTGTTTTCATTCTCACGAAACAGTTGGCAATGGTACATGATCTTATCTACCAAAGTCGTTTTACCGTGATCTACGTGCGCAATGATTGCGATGTTTTTAATATTAGCCATAATCTTAGTGCCTTATTTTAAGCGTGCAAAGGTACTTAATTTTTATGGATTTATAACCTTTTATATTTTTTTTGGGCATTACGCTTTGTTGCTGATCGAATTTAAACTTAAAATCAACCTAAGTAACTCAGCAACAAAACGTCGGGTCATCCGTTATATCTTTTTTTAATGCGTATTGTCAGCTTGATATTTGATATTGCTTTGCATATGTTTTGACATAAACAAGGCTTCTCCACATTCCAATCGAAAAAAAAGGATGCCACTTCTCCCCCTAATGCTCAAGTACATCATGATTCGTTTCCATAATACCTTATACCAATTCTAGCTTGAAATTCACGAATTCATAATTATTAAATAAAATAGTCGAGTAAATACTATCTTTGCAATCTAATATGAAATACACGCGAAATGAAGCTTCAAGACATTCCCAAGATAAAACATACCAATTCCAACAATTTCTTTTTATTGTGCGGCCCTTGTGCCATAGAAAGTGAAGATATGGCGTATAGAATTGCTGAACGCGTGGTAACCATTACCAACAAATTGGAAATCCCCTATGTTTTCAAAGGAAGCTTTAAAAAAGCCAACCGAAGTCGAATAGATAGTTTCACTGGAATCGGAAATGAGAAAGCTTTGGAAATTTTAGCCAAGGTCTCAGAAAAATTCGATGTACCAACCGTAACGGACATACACGAATCCAGTGATGCTGCTCTGGCTGCACAATATGTCGACGTTTTGCAAATCCCAGCCTTTTTAGTAAGACAAACCGACTTGGTGGTTGCAGCTGCAAAGACGGGAAAGGTTGTGAATCTCAAAAAAGGTCAATTCATGAGTCCTGAAGCTATGAAACATGCCGTACAGAAAGTAAAGGACTCCGGTAGCGACAAGGCATGGATTACAGATCGAGGAACCATGTTTGGCTACCAAGACATGATTGTCGATTTTCGTGGCATCCCTACAATGAGAAAATATGCTCCCACGGTTTTGGACGTAACACATTCATTGCAACAACCCAATCAAAGCGTTGGTGTTACTGGGGGTAGACCGGATATGATAGAGACCATTGCCCGTGCAGGCGTAGTCAACAATGTAGATGGTTTGTTCATAGAAACCCACTTTGATCCCGCCAATGCCAAAAGTGACGGAGCCAACATGTTGCACTTGGATAATTTAGAATCATTATTAACTAACCTGGTTTCCATTAGAAAGACTATTAATAATCTATAATAACCACTACCTTAGTGTTGAAAACTCAACATCAAAGGTTATGGAAAACAACATTAGAGGAGGAGACACTCCCATTAAATGCGAACTGGAAGCCGACAAGAACTATGCTTGGTGCACATGCGGTCATAGTGAAAACCAACCCTTTTGCAATGGCATGCATAAAAAGAAAAATGCCACTGCTCCAATGATTTTCTCGATTGAAGAAGAAAAAACAGCACATTTATGCACTTGCAAGTTAACCAAGAATCCTCCATATTGCGATGGTTCACACAAATAACAACAACACCTCTATTCCATTGAGTAGAAAAACATTCTTAAAGCCAGACTCTTTCGTGTCTGGCTTTTTTATTTTACATAACATTCATATTTTTTTTAAAAACATTGAAAAAAATGCAATAGATTGAAAAAGCATCGTCTTTTTAATTGAAGAACCGTTCCAAGGTGAACGGCATTAAACGAATTTTGACTTGGAATCGGAAAACAGCAAAAAACTTAAGGCATTCTTTGGTAGAGAGTATAACGCTCTCAAAGCTTATGTGAACTCCAGAATACAAGATACTTCCAATCGAACTGCAGAGGACATCATTCAAGACGTTGCCTTAAAATTATTTTCAGGAGCAGATAGATATGCCCCTATAAACAATGTCGCTGGGTTTGTATACAGGTCAATAAAAAATAGAATCATCGATGTCATGCGAACATCCAAGCCTACAGCTACGAACTCCATAGACATAGACAACAATTTGTTGAACTTGACTGAAGTGTTGCATCAAACCAATGAGGAACATGTTTCGGATGAAATGATCTCTGTGTTGAAAGAGGCCATAAGCCAATTGAAGCCTGCTTATAGAGACATTGTAATCGCTGTGGACATTGAGGGCTATGCATATAAGGAAATATCAAAGGAAACAGGAATACCCGAAGGCACATTGATGTCTCGAAGACACAGAGCCATAGGGATGCTCTATAAAAAATTGGATATTAATAAAAATCAATAAATCATGAAAAACTTTTTCACTCATAAAATCAGAAAGAGATCCCCTTTGGAGATTGCAGGAATGATTCTCTTTGGCATTGCTGCCATAACTGGCTTGGCCATCTTATTCGGCTACGTAATCATGTGGCTATGGAATTGGCTCATGCCTGAAATTTTTGGACTGACCACACTTACTTATTGGCAAGCTGTTGGTTTGTTCATATTGTTGAAACTACTTCTTGGTGGTTGCGGTAGAGATGGCGGAGGCAAAAAATCTTCCAAGAAATCAGGCCACAAATGCAAAGACGGCTCAAAAAGCGACTTTTCAAAATGGAAACATTATGATGACTTTTGGAAAGAGGAAGGTGATGAGCATTACAGACAATATGTCGAGCGCCAATCCCAAAAAAAACAGGAAGACACCTCCAAACCAGAACAACATTAAACCTTACCACTAGATTATGGAATTACTATTATTTCGAACTGACATCAAATCCAAGAAGAAAGTCAAATCGTTGAAATCGATGTTCAACAATCATAACGACATCTTGGATTGGTCTGTAGACTTGGAAGACATCGACAACGTACTAAGAATTGAAGCGACTGTCAATGTAACCGAAGACGACATTGTCCAATTGGTTAAAGACAATGGCTTCAACATCAAAACATTGACAGATTAAGTTAGAAACCACATTAAACAGGAAAAACAAGCAACATCCTTCGAGTATGGTTATGGACAACTTTTTTTCAGGAGCTAAATAAAAAACCATTGACAATAAAGAACTGAGCAAAAAAAGTACTTTTACAATAAGTCTTAAAATAAAATTCACTCTTACCCCTTTACATTTTCACTAAAATGGAACTCACGGAAGAAATAAAAAACACATTGACATCGCATCGCCAAGAACTGTCGAAAACATAAAACAAATAAAAATGCATGTATCAGTTTTATCGACATTCTAATACAAAAAGGATTTCAAATTAAAGGAGTGCCAAAATTATAGATGAAACATTCATAGCCAAAAAGTTAGATACATAGTGAAATGATTATATGAATGTTACAGATAACCGATAAAAAACAATAATTGTAAACAGATGAAACGAATTCTGAATTTTTTGAAATGAAAAAAGCATTGACTTCATTCACATATGGCAAATTTCCCATTGCCATGATTACCAAAATAAACATAGAACAAGTAAAACCAATCATTGCGCTCAAATACCTCCTTTACCCTGAAACAACTGAAAAGGAACAAGTAGAAAGTGTAAAAAAGGCCTACGGATTATGAAAGCTTCCCTTTACTTTTTTGCAGCCTTGGTTTTATCGCTTACCATTTCGTGCAACAATTCGCAAAATCTGTTTCAAGAAAGCTCCATGGATTGGAGCATTGTTGGAGAAGCAGACTGGAGTTTTTCCAACAATGAATTGATTGGAAAGGTTGATGAAGGCTCTGGGTTTGTATTGACAAAACAGACATACAAAGATTTTTTATTGGAAATTGAGTTCAAACCGGACAGTACCATAAACTCTGGTGTTTTCATAAGATGCAAGGATTATGAAATCAATCCAAATAATTGCTATGAAGCCAATATTTGGGATCTACACCCAAACCAAGATTATAGAACTGGGACAATAGTATTAAAATCCAAACCCATTGCAATGGTGAAAACGATTGACAAATGGAATACCTATAGAATTAAAAGTGAAAAAGACCATATCCTAGTTTGGATCAATGGTATTTTAACGGCGGACATCAAGGACAAAGCGCATCCAAAAGGGCATATTGCCTTGCAAGCAACCGGCACAGGAGAAATTAGATTTCGCAATGTAAGGCTTCAGCCTATCAAGGCAAATTGATCTTTCAACAACATACCGATTCATTAATGACGATTCATTGCATCAAACCTTCAGTAAGAATGATATCATCTCACTTCTTTTATCCTTCAACATAAGCCACTTAACGCTCCACTTCAAGTCTCTTCATCTTCATATGACTTGCACACATTATCATTCAATGCCAATTTGCTTATATAATGACACGTTCAAACGTGCTTATTTTTCGTTCTATTTTCTTGTTCATAATTTCCATGACTAAGGCTATGCAAACTAATCACAGCGGTATGGAACAAAAGCAGCTTCGTTTTCTCTACGAGATTATATAAGCAAATTGGTATAATCTAAAAAGTCAACAAGGAAAACCACCCTTTTTTATTAAGGTGTTTATTGTTTCTTTTGGGACATTATCCTCTTACACAACTCTTCTCTTCAGAATAAATTTGCATAACAAATAATTAGATATGGGTCTTTAATTCTTGCTAGCAGAGTGACTTTACCCTAATCCATTAACAAAGTATGTAAATCAATATTAAAAATCAAAACAATGAAAACTTTAAACAATTTAAAAAAGTACTTGGTATTAACAGCGTTGGCATTATTCATCGCATCATGTGAAAAATCTGAACTTATTGAAGAAACTTCCACCCCTCAAGGCGAACAAGTGGAAGGATTTAAAAGTCAAACGGGAAACAGTGATTCCGAGATTGGCAATCTAAGTGATGAAAAACCTTTGTTTCATATGAAATATGGCGGAGACATTTCCGAAGAGGAAGCAAATGCGAGATTTGAGGTAGATGTAAAGGCATTCATAGAAGAGTACAAGAAAAACAACAAAGGCGTAAGTACCGAGTGGTTTTACAGAATAGTAACTCATACAGGTACTCAAACCTACAACGATACAGATGCAAATGTATGGGGTAGAGTGCAATTCAAAACAGACAAAGGCAACATAAATGCTGGTTGGAAGGAATTGAACAACTTTGGCAACGACAGAGAAAAAGGAGATTGGGATTACTATATCTTCAGAGCTGCTTACCCAGGTCAAGCGGTTAGCTGGGTTGAAGTAGATCATGCTTCATTGGCCTTGCAAGGTACGGACGGATGGTTTGTTACGCATTTCTATGCGCAGGTATACACATCTATTCAATCCATCTCTTCAAGTGGATACTCTAGAATCATTGCTTATCCAAATGTATGGTTAGACAACAACACCAGCAGTGGTTGGGATTACTACCATAATGGTAATGATGTAGGCAGATTAAACTTTTAAGTAGGTTTGCCAAATAGCATTAATAGGCTATGGTTTTTATGCCATAGCCTATTTCGTATTTATTGCTAATCCCCTATTCAATACAGGGAAACTGCTTCTTTCAACACATCCACAAAGATTGCATCGTCTATGGTTTCCAAAGACTTGTAACGCAAGGAAAACATCATTTTTCGCTTTTCCGTCACATGATGGTCCTGATGCATTTTTATTTGATTTCCCTTCCAAAATCCAACATCCACGAATTGCCCCTTATGGCTTGCATTTAAATAACACAATGGTTTGCCTTTTATGTAATAGAAAGGGATTCTATATTTGTACTTTAACTCTACCTCTGGTATGATATGTTCCACTATAACTTGCAAATGCATCAAAATGGACCGATAAGGTTCTGGTTGTTCAAAGATGTAAGTTTCAGCTGGATTCATATGTCATTAAAACATC
The DNA here is from genome assembly GCA_020631395.1 of Bizionia sp. Classification (GTDB taxonomy): domain Bacteria; phylum Bacteroidota; class Bacteroidia; order Flavobacteriales; family Flavobacteriaceae; genus JAHDHI01. Next base: position 54,728 of record JAHDHI010000016.1, on the reverse strand, counting down.
CCAATTAAACCAATTATTATCAATGCAATACCGATAATGGCCTTAAATGGCATCAATTTATCCGACAACTTCTTTAATGTATCTCCAAAAGCAGGAACTTTCCCCAAAGCATGTGTCAACAGTAGCAAGGCACCCAATATGCTGGCTACATTAAACAAGATGCCATGTCCGCCAAAAAGCCTCATGGCTGCCAATATCCCCAACGCACCTCCAATGACGGTTTGAAAAGGAGCCAAAAAACCAGCTATCTTATTGAAAAAATTGCTATCCCCATCCCATTTGTCCAATGTTGCCAATCCTAATAGGATTCCTCCGGATATGTTTGCCATGCCCAATAATAATGTGATCATACTTTTTATTTTTTAATAGGTTAGACACTAATTTAAAACCTTTTGTCTCATTTTCCCAAAAGGTTTATACCTATATGTCTAATTAAAAGTGCTAACGTTTCAAAAAATTAAGGAATTTTTAACTTGCTTTTTACAATTAAATCCATTTACTTTGTATTTCAAAGTACTTTTATTATGAGTGATCAGGATTATTTGAAAGACATCAGCGAGATCAAGAACTTGATGAACAAGTCGTCTCGTTTTATTTCACTTAGCGGGCTATCTGGGATTTTAGCAGGCATATATGCCTTAGTTGGTGCTGCAGTTGCATATTGGTTGGTAGCGGAATACAGCTATGGGAGACTTCTTTTAGATGGAAAAGTGTTTAATTTGGTATTGTTGGATTTGTTTTTAATAGCATTTTTCAGTGTTGTGACAGGTATTTTCCTAACCACAAGAAAGGCCAAGAAAAATGGTGAAAATTTCTGGGATGCTTCATCAAAGCGATTGCTTTTTAATTTTCTGATACCATTGGCGACTGGGGGAATCTATATTTTAATCATCCTAAACCAGCATAAATATGGACAGACGGCAGCCTTGATGCTCATCTTTTATGGCTTGGCTTTGGTCAATGCCTCAAAATACAGCATTGGGGACATTCGTTATTTGGGTTTCATACAAATTGCATTGGGTCTGATTTGCGCACTCTATCCTGGATATGGCTTTTGGTTATGGACACTGGGTTTTGGAGTCATGCACATTGTTTATGGGACTTGGATGCATTTTAAATACGATGCTAAATGATGAAGGCCATAAAAACGATACTTGTTGTTGCTGGTATGACCTATTTCATTGGATTGTCCATTTCCTTTTACAAGGATATGGAAATTGAACAGACTGCAGTGATATTGATACCAGTTTCGACAATTATTGGTTTATTTGCATATTCTATTATTTTCCTATTCAAGAGAGCTATAAAGCTCAAGGAACATATTGAAAAAAATTAAGATTCCTACCTCGGTAGGAAATGACATGAGTATAATACATAACATAAACAAAGTGTTCGATCATCGTATCAGGTTGGGTATCATGTCCATTTTGATGGTCAATGAATATGCCGATTTCAATACGTTGAAAGAATTGTTGGGTGCCACGGATGGTAACTTGGCCAGTCATACCAAAGCTTTGGAAAAGGCAGAATACATAGCTGTCGAAAAGCAATTCATCGGGCGTAAACCGAACACGCGCTATAGTACTACCCCATTGGGTAAAGCCGAATTCAAAAAACACATAAGTGCCCTTGAAAAATTAATTAACAAACAATAACAGATTTTTTTTATTCATTCACTTTGAAATACAAAGTACTTTAAAATAACCATATGAAACATACTTTCAACATCATCGGAGCCATATTGTTTAGCACATTGTTTTACAAACAAGACCTCGGCTTGAATCTATCACTGTTTAGTTTGTTGACCATCCTAATATTGGCAGCAAACAAGAAGGAAGCCTTTTACAACAAGACGGTGATCGTCAAGGCCCTTGCTTTTTCCATTACCGGGATGGCCGTTTTTTTATATAAGTCGAATTTGGCAATCACGGCCAACGTTGTTTCCTTTTTCATATTGGTAGGCAGCATCTCGGAACACAAGGCATCCCTATACATCAACTGGTTAAATGGATGCTATACGACGACAGCTGCTTTTTTTCATCGCCTTTACGAACAATCCGACAAGACTGGAAATCCAAGTCGCAAACAAAGAATGGATTACATCCATAGGCTTAAGGTAATTGGCATACCGTTGGTGGTATTGATCATTTTCATAGGTCTGTATAAAAATGGAAATCCCATGTTCAATGATCTGATTTCCAAAATTGACTTTGACTTCATCAACTTTCAATGGGTTCTTTTTGGTTTGTTGGGATACTACCTATTCAACAACATTTCCTCACCAATTGCTGTGAATCCCATCACGACCATGGATCTGTCTACCGAAAACACATTGCTGCAAGCAAAGGAAGTCCCTGTAAAAAAGTTGGAAAATGAAAAACAGTTGGGTACCATTCTAATGTCACTTTTAAACGTCTTGATTGCATTCTTCTTAATTACGGATGTTGTCTATGTGCTTCAACAAGATGTTACGAATGCCAATGAATTGTCCCATCAAGTACATAGTGGGGTAAATGCCTTGATAGTTTCTATCGTATTCGCCATAGTGATCATTCTATACTTCTTTAGAGCAAACTTGAACTTTTACAAAGACAATGCAACCTTGAAACGTCTCACCTATTTGTGGATTGCATTGAATGTGTTTTTGGTCGTGATAATAGCATTTAAAAACTACCAATACATTCATTCCTTTGGCATAACCTACAAAAGAATTGGAGTGAACATCTATTTGCTATTGACCTCCATTGGACTATTTACCACCTTGATAAAGGTTTATTCAATCAAAAACCTATGGTATTTGCTTCGCATCAACATGCAGACTGCATTTGCCGTTTTAATCGTTGCAAGCCTATTCAACTGGGATAGGATAATTACCCATTACAATTTAAACTATGCGAAAGCCACGGATGTCGAGTATTTGATCAATCTATCCGACAACAACACGCTTTTGCTCAAATCGCATGCAGACGGCAATGCCTTCAATTCGGAAGACAAGAACAAAGTCAATGGCAAGTATCATGATTATTTGAAAGCATTGAATGCCAATTCATGGCAAGAAATGCAATATGACAACATCAAAATAAAAGAATAGATCATGAAAATTGGAAATACAGCAATAAAAGCAACATTAATGGCAACTGTGATTTTTTGGTCGGTATTGTTCACCGAGGAATACTCTAGCTCGATGTTCTTTTGGATAATACCATCCATAATCCCCATATTCCTATGTTGTCTCTTGGCAATAATATTCACGGTATGTCCTTTCTTTTGGTTTTCGGAAGACAGTCTGGGAAACTCTGGCATCTTCAAAAGGTATTTCCCTTATTATGCAATTGCTGTTTTCGGTGTTTGTGCATTTACCATTTGGAAGTTCAATTGTGAGGTCTTTGCCATTGGTTTCTTCTCCTCGGCTTTTTTCACATTGATGCAAACCTGGGTATGGAATTCTAAAAACGATGCCAATGAAAACCTATAGAAAACAACTCATCATATGGCTTTTCGAAATTTCAAAGACAGTATACACCTATGTTTTCAAGAGTCAAAAACCTTGGGACATATGCAAAGCGGAACTCCTCACCTATCCAGATCACACCTTTGGCAAGCATTTGGGACTATTCTTGAAAAAAAACGATTTCGAATTAATACCCAAGGTGGAACGGCACGATGCATATCATGTATTGACGGGCTACGGCACTAATGTGGAAGATGAGATAGCCTTGCAATATTTGAGTCTGGGCAATGGAAAACAAAGCCCCTATTTGTATGGGGCAATCCTTTTGGGAACACTCATCCTTCCGGACTATTTGAAATATTATTTGAAATCGTATCGCATCGGAAGAAATGCGAATACATTTCACCATTTGGACTTCGAAAAATTACTGAAGGTTTCCATAGATGATTTCAGAGCAGCCATCTTCATAAGAGAACAACTAAATACCATACAAAATCATGAACACATTTAAAACGTCCAAGCAGATAGCCATTTGGAGCTTTTCGATAGGCACGCTATTATTGCTATTGCATCTCATTTTCAAAACCTCTCTCAGCATCATCAGACTTGGTTATGCATACGTGGTATTCGCAACTATCTTGAATGGTTTGATATTGATTTCTTTGGCCATAACACTCTTTATAGCAAAAGACAGGAAGGAAACCCTCAAATCCATGGGAGTAATCACTTTAAACATACCGATAACTTTAGTTTATTTTCAAATCGTCATCGATACATTATGAAACACATATTGAAATACTTGAAAAGATTGATGATGGCATTCCTATTGTGTTTGGGCTTCATCGTTATATCCAACCATTTGGTAAGGCGAGCAGCCAAATCAAAGACATATGCATCCACTTCAAAAATACCGAAGCAAAAGGTAGGCTTGTTGCTGGGTACCGTAAAGATACTACCTAACGGAAGGTTGAACTTGTACTACAAGTACAGGATCGATGCCGCAGTAGCCCTGTACGAAGCCAAAAAAATCGAATACATCCTCGTTAGTGGGGACAATGGCAAAACCAATTACGATGAACCTTCGACCTTTAAAGACGACCTCATTAAAAAGGGAATCCCTGAAAATAGAATTTATTTGGACTATGCTGGATTTAGAACCTTGGACTCCGTTATTAGAGCCAAAGCCATTTTTGGATTAAGTTCCTTCATCGTCATCTCCCAAAAATTTCACAATGATCGCGCCATATACCTTGCAAAGCGTCACGACATTCAAGCGATTGGTTTTAATGCCAAGGACGTGACTGGTCGTTATGGGTTTAAAACGAGAATGCGCGAATATTTGGCCAAGACCAAAGCCGTAGTCGACATCTTGTTGAATGTAAAGCCAAAGTTCCTTGGCAAAAAAATCGAAATTGGATGAAACTGAAATTAAACATCAAGTACTTAACGGCGTTTGCCATTCTATTTACGATGGAAGTGCTCATTGCCATTTTTTTGAAAGGAGGTTTTATTAGACACACCTTTGGAGATTTTCTAGTGGTGATGATGCTCTATTGCCTCATAAAGGCATTCATTGCAATCGACAATGTGAAATTAGCGCTATTCGTCTTGGTATTTGCCTATGTCATTGAATTTTTACAACTCGCCGATCTATTGAATTTCCTGGATATGAAAGGGAATCGTTTGGCAACCTTGATTCTTGGTAGTCATTTTAGCATTGGAGATTTGATCGCATATACCTTGGGAGTCATATCCTCCGTATTCATAGACGAAAAAACAAGTAATGATACATAACATGAAAACATTGATTCAAAAGCGCCTTACAACGCTATCCCTTTTAACGATGGCCATGCTCTTTAGCATTGGACTGCTAGTCCTTAGGATGAAGTTAACCAATACTTGTCATTTCCAATTTCTGGTATGGAATTTATTCTTGGCAACGATTCCATATGGGGTAACTACTTATTTGATGAGTTTGAAAAAGACCAACCGACTCACATTGGCCATTGCATTTTGCGTTTGGTTGCCATTTTTGCCCAACGCACCATATATCATTACGGATCTCATACATTTGAAAATCAGCAACACGCCCATGCCATGGTTGGATGTCTTGATGATTTCATCCTTTGCCTTAAACGGGTTGCTACTTTTCCACTTGTCCATACGGGATTTCAAAATAGTGTTGGAAAGACATTTCAATGGCACAATGGTAAACATCACGATGCTCATCGTGTTCTTCTCCACTGGCTTTGGGATCTATCTTGGACGTTTTTTGCGTTATAACTCTTGGGAAATATTAAACAGATCTCAACATTTGCTCATGGATATCCTAAACATCATCACGCAACCTAGGCTTCATTATGGTGCTTGGTTGTTCACAATTTGCTTCGGGTTCTTTTTAGGCATTTGCTTTCTCATTTTTAACAGATCACACTTGAATTTAAAGAAATTATAAGATTATTTATTAGCCCATTTTAAAAGGTTTCGTTAATTTTAATACCTGTTTAACTTAAAATTCACAATCAAAAATGAAAAAAATCTCGATTTATGCATTGATTTCTGTTTTTGCTTTTTTCTCTTGCAAAGAAGAAAAAAAGGAACCAATGCTCACTCCCCTTGTTCTAGGAGATTTTGAAATCTCAACAGACAAGGTAAAACAAAATGAGCCTTTTACCATTACTTACAATGGTGATGATTCTAAAATGGAAAGCTTTTATCATCAAATAAATCAATTCAAAGCCTATCCATACGACATCAACTTCACGAACAATCAAGCCACGATAACAATTCCGGATTCTATTTCTGCGATTGCCTTCAATTTCAAGGTTGATGGCAAATACGATGACAACGGTGAAAAAGGGTATATTCTCAAGGTACACGATGCTGAAGGGAATGAAGTAAATGGAAGTAGCACAAGTGCCGCATATTACCCGACATCCTATGGAAGTCAATATGGATTGAAAGGAGACAAAGCCCTATTGGTAGAGGCTATGGAAAACGACCTCAAAGCATCTCCGGACCTAAAGGAGAAATGGGGAAATACCTACCTCAATACCTTGTACAGAAATGACAAGGCAAAAGGAAAGGTATTGGCAGAAACCGAAATACAAAGCTTGACATCCAAAGCTTCTTTAGAGGAAAAAGACTACCAAAGATTGTTCAGTCTGTATAGAATGACCAAGAAAAAAGATCTTGCCGATTCCATTTCCAAAGTCGCCATCGAAAAGTTTCCCAATGGAGACATGAAGGTCAACAACTTGGTAAACAGCTTTTTTGGAACCAAAGACTTGACCGAGAAGGAAAAGATATATGCAGAACTTAAAAGTACTGGCAAGAAAAACCCCAACATGGGATACATGGTAAGAAGTTTGGCTTCTGAGAATTACAAACTAGGCAACACGGAAGTCTTTGACAAATATGCAAAAAACATAACAAAACCTATGGACAAAGCTAGTTTATACAACAATGTTGCTTGGGGACTAGCCGAAGAAGGAAAAGACTTGGATTTTGCAGCAAAAATCTCGAAATCCTCCTTGGATCTTGTAAAATCTGCTGGAAATTCCACTGAGGACAAGCCTTCTTATTTGACAGACAACCAATACAAGAAGAACATAGAAAGCTCATATAGCATGTATGCAGATACCTATGCGCTCATATTGTTCAAACAAGGAAATGTCAAGGACGCGATAACATACCAAGCCCAAGCCATTGGAGAAGGTAGCAATGCAGACATAAACGAACGTTACGTGGAATTTCTGGTTGCCGACGAGCAATACAAGTTGGCAAGTGACAAAGCCAATGCTTTCTTGACAGATGGCAAAGGCTCCAAAAAAATGACCGACTTGTATAAAACAGCTTACAACAAAGTCAATCCAAATGGTGATTTCGATACCATCATAGCTGACATAGAAAAGAAAGCACATGAGAAAGAAGTGGCAGACCTTAAAAAATCCATGTTGGATGAAGAAGCTCCTGCATTCGCCTTGAAAAATCTGGATGGTGAAGAAATAACATTGGCTTCCTTGAAAGGGAAAACCGTAATTCTGGATTTCTGGGCTACTTGGTGTGGTCCATGCAAGGCTTCTTTCCCTGGAATGCAACAAGTAGTTGAAAAATACAAGGACAATGAGAATGTCGTCTTGCTATTCATAGACACGATGGAAGATGGTAAGGATAGAGAAGCAAAAGTTGCCAAATTCATCAAGGACAACAAATATGATTTCAGGGTACTTTTCGATACCAAAAATGAAAAAACGGAACAATTTGATGTTGCCAGCAGCTATGAAGTCAACGGAATTCCAACTAAGGTAATTATTGGACCTAGTGGAAAAATAAACTTCAAGTCCGTTGGATTCAGTGGTCAAGACGAAAAACTGATTAAAGAAATAGATTTAATGATTGGGTTGTTAAATCCATAATGCCAATTCCAGTTTGAAATTACTGACATAAGACAAAATCTCAATGAAAAAAGAAAGCCACGACATAATGTCGTGGCTTTCTTGCATATGGTATTTTAAGCTTTATTCTTTACCATCCACGTAGTCCTGAAGATATTCATAACGTGCTGTCAACTTGCCATTCTCCGTCATTTTAGCCCTAGCCAAAACACCATCCTTGTCTCCATTGAAGAAAGCTGGTATAACATCTCTCAAAAACATGAAACCAAACCCTCTACTCGCATTGTTTGGCAATTCGCAAGGCAGGTTGTCCACAGCCATGACCACAATGGCATTCTCATCTCTATAATCCACTTCACTTTCAGTTTGCGGGTCGTAACCATAGAGAGGATCTGCAATCGTAGATGCCCTAAGTGTCGAAGCCACAGGGCCATCTATGTCACAACTGATGTCTGCAACCAGTTTAATCTTGAAATCCGGCGATTTTGCATCTTCACGAGTATACAAGTATGGTGCCCCATCTCCAAAGAAATGTCCAGCAATGAAAACATCGCTTACCTTTGTAAATCTCTTAAAGTTTGATTTGTAATCCTCGGCATTGTCGTAAAAGTCACTCTTGCCCAAATCCTGTCCATCTTTACGGGTATTGTAGTCCAATACATCTATTTGGACATAGACGGCTTCATCGAATTCGTCGTTTAAGTACTCATCGACGGAGACTTCCTTTATTTTTAAATGATCCAAGATCTCTTTGGCACCAGTCCCGACTTTTCCATTTCCAGTCAACACGATTTTCATCTTGGGAAGACTGATCTTGTCCAATTCCGCATTTAAGGCATCTTTGTCCTTCAACGTTTCTGCCTTGGGCAAACTGAGTCCTCCAAACTTCACCCCATAGGCTCTTATCCCGTTGTATGCTCCTACCACTCCTGCATAGTACCCAAAGCCAATCAAGCGATTGTTCTTTTCATTGACTATGGTTTCATGATCGTACATCGTGATGTTCTTGTCCAAGATGGCACGCAGCAAGTTACGATTGTATGGTTGTTTCTTTATTGTATGGCTAAAGAAAAAATAGGATTTGTTGGGAACAAGGGCATCGATGGGAACTTCCTTGACTCCCAACATAACGTCTGCATCCATAACATCGTCCGTTACCGTGAAACCCAAATCGGAATATTCGGCATCTTTGAACACACGAATGTCCGAAGATTCAACAACCAACTCTGCATCTGGAAAATCAGACTGTAGCTTCTCTAAGGCTTGCGGTGAAAGTACCACGCGACGATCCGGTGGGTTCTTACGTTCTTTTATTAGTGCGAATTTCATAAAAATAGTTTTATTTCCATTTCCGTGAAGACGGAAAATTCTTTTGTTAGCTTATCCTAAATTGCTGACAGAGACTGACAAAGCAATGCATTGGAATAATTTTTGCACGAAAGTAATGGGAATTGCAAGCTTATACAAACTTTTTGGTAACTTTGCGACCTACATTTTAGTAAATCATTCCATTGAAAATGGGGTCGACTGGTTTTGACAGCGAGATTAATGAAATGGTAAGCACGTCGAGTAATGACATTGAACTCGTTAAACGCTAAGTCAACTTTTTAAACGGCGAGAATAACTACGCTTTAGCTGCTTAATCCGAATCATAGTAGGATTGGCCCAGGTACACAAGGTGTACAAGCTTTATGTCTCCGGAAAGCCTTGATTGACGGCGTTCCATTTTGAGGCATCGTAAATGTCAATATAGATAACGCAAAGCTTTGGTGCGTTGTCGAAACTAAAGAAGATAAGTAATAGGTGGGTTGTTTTTGGCCAGCCTATTGTCGAAAACCCAATCAAAGAATAAGCGTGTAGAAAGCCTTTTGATTACTTGTTTGGACGAGGGTTCGATTCCCTCCGACTCCACAAGAAAACACCTCATAAACACTTGGTTTATGGGGTGTTTCAATAAAATAGCGTGTCAAAATCGTGTCACGTCTATTATTAATATTTTACAACAAGAACATTCTTGATGTAAAAAATTGTCCTCTACCCAAAAATGTAACGTAAGTATACTTGCAGACTATATTCCAGCAGAATTAAAAGAAAACCTAACTTGGGAAACATATATTATGTTAAAATTCCATTGACAGGTAAATTGGTTAGAAAAGAAATTGTGTTTTCCATAATGCTAAACTAAAGGAGTTTGAAATCTTAAAATAGGACATAAAAAAAACATTCGACTTAGGAGTGGTTAATATTGGGTATATAACTTAAACGGCAATCGTTACAAACGGGCGCTAACACACGAGAACTAGCTTGAGGTAGCCTTACGTAACCATACTTAGGAACAGCTAGGAGTTGGTTTAAATAATTTTGGTGCTGGATATTTCATAATGCTACAGTTTTAAATTCATTCCAATTTTCTATTTTAAAATAAAAATGATTACGTTTTTGTTAAAACTTCAACCTATTATCAGTTAAATCCTGTATTTAATCTAAAGCTGCTATTTTACAGGTAGGGAATTTGAACTTACTATTGTTCTAGTTAATAGTTAATTAATCCAAAGTTTCGTGTTTAAAAAAGATCGTTAAAGGGGTCCAAACACATTCTTCTTGGAAACTTGATTTATGTTGTAAAAGGCTACTCCCTCATAGTAGCCTTTTATTTGACTACTGTTTAAATTGTTGGTTTATGAATCTTTCTTTTGCTTTCATCCAAAAATCAACAATATCACGTTGATGAAACTCTCTAACGATTACAAATTTTTCACTGTTTGAATCACATAATCCATCAAAGTGAAATTCAACTATTTTGAATAGTCTTAATACTAAATGAAAATAATTTTGTTTCTTCCATTCTTACTGTTTTTATAGTCCAATTTGGAATCTGAAACAACACAATAATACCGTTTATCGATTAAATCTATCGCTTTATCTATTGTGCGGAATGAATAAATACTTTTTTTGTTTAAAATCTCAATAAAAGCTTAAATTCAACTTGTAAATGTGTGTAAAACAGAGTGTTATTTTTTTGATTTTGATTTTTTTCATTTGTTAATTATTGGTTAGTTGACAACAACTCATCTTACACGCAGCTTTTGTACCCCAATTAAGACTGCTTGCTCCCTATAAAAGCAGTCTTATTTTTCATTTAACTACAGTGCTTATGATGGTAATGATACTTGTAATGGTTATAAAAAAGTTTAAGAAAAGTAGAAAAAATGCTGGCCAAAAGACTCACAATAGAACAATATTCAGTATAAGAACACAATAACCATAGGTGATTTATTAAGCTTAATAAAATTAATTGAGTTATACGTTTAACATCTGTTTTTAGGTTTTATGATATGCAGGTTTGGTACTTACCATTCTTTCTACTGTTCTTTTATATAATTTTCCTTACAACCAACAAGTGAAATCCTTACTTGTCTTTCCTTTTTTAATTGTTCCTTTATCGAGGATGAAAATGGGCATTTCATCCATTTTCAAAGTAGTCAAAAGGCTGATTTCGAAAGGAACCAGTCTTTTTTTATTGCTGTCTTGTAATCCAATTTTTGGTTGATAAGTGCAGGTGTCGCTCTTAAATATTTTCTTTGTTATCATCATATCATCTTGACTAGTAATAGTCATTAGCCCATCTTTTTCTCCACATATTGGACAATCCTTGAATTCTCTTTTCATTATTTCCAGTGTTTGAATGAATTAATAATTTCTCGTGTTCGTTTTCTCCTATCTCCTCCAATTATCAACATACAACCAATACATTGTATTTCGCATTCAGGAGGATCAAGTATTGCGTTCTTTTAATCTTCACTTAAATTTAAAAGTTCTAAAGCTTCGTATTGCTTATTCCATTCATCAATTGAAAAATCAACATCACCGTTTATTTTTTGGCAGTACTTCATAACTACTGTTTTAATTTCATTAGAATCTCTCTTTCAAACTGTATTCTCCATTCAAGCTTCAGTATTTTATCAGTTAAATCTTACAATTAATCTAAAACACCTGTTTGGCAATTAGGGAATTTAATATTATAACTGTTTATTAGTTAGTTAATTAATCCAAGTTTCTCTAAGTATTTTTTTAAGGGGTTATTAGAATACATTCTTGTTAGTTAAGATAACTTGGTAATATATGTTATAAAAGGCTGCTTTCTCTAAGCAGCCTTTTTTAAACTACTATTTTTAATCCCTTTACCTTTGTCAAGTAGGGTATTTCCTTTTAAACTTGTTTGTTATATAATTAATCCAAGTTGCCCTCATAAGCTATATCACACATCTTCTATATCAAAGCAACTTGTATAAACTAAAGGCTGCTCCCAGTTAGTAGCCTTTTTTAATTACTGCTTGAATAAATTAATAATTTCTCGTGTTCGTTTTCTCCTATCTCCAATTATCAACATACAATCAATACATTGTGTTTCGCATTCAGGAGAATCAAGTATTGCGTTCTTTTCATCTTCACTTAAATTTAAATTTGGCAGTACTTCATAACTACTGTTTTAATTTCATTTGAATCTCTCTTTCAAACTGTATTCTCCATTCAAGTTTCAGTTTTTTATCAGTTAAATCTTATACTTAATCTAAAACACTTGTTTGACAGTTAGGGGCTTTAAGCTTGTAATTGTTTATTAGTTAGTTAATTAATCCAAGTTATTCTAAGTATTTTTTTAAGGGTATTAGAATACATTCTTTTAGGCAACTTGGTAACTTTATTGGTTATGAAAGGCTGCTCTCTCATTGCAGCCTTTTATTTAACTACTGTTTTTATAATTTCTATCCATATCCATTCAATCTTTAATACTTTGTCTCCTAAATCTTACGATCAATCTAAATAAGTGGCTTTATTTTGTTTAATTCACAATAGAAAACCATCTCCAATAAAACATAAAACATAAAACATAAAACACTATGCAACAGTGCTTTATGTTAAAATAAATTCTACTCATATTCCGCACAACTTATTCTTAATCTTAAAAAGAATGCTTTCCTTAAAGTAGTCTTTTCCATTTAACTACTGTTATTTTTATTGTTTGTATTTTTGATTTATGAGTATCATTAAATATATTTTACCATTGATTTTTTTAATATTTATCAACTCCTGTTCCGATGGAGTAAAATTCAAGGGAGGCAAAACCTATGACTTGAATAGTGAAATTATCAAGGATTCATTAAAAATTAATTCCGAAATCGATAGTATTTTAAATAATTCTGATTCAACTTTTAAATTTAAAATTGGTCCAATCATTAAGGACACCATTATTTTTAATTAACATACTGGAAAAGCGCTTTGCAACACCATATAAATTACTGTTTTTTTAATTGACTATATTTGATCCTATGAAAAAAACAATGGGAATTATCTTTATTATAATAGGCTCTTTATTGAGTTTGATTATTATAACATCAATACCAAATACTATATCTAATATTGTTTTTTTATTAAAAAGTGATTCCTTAGGTTATGCTTTGGGGCATACTATTGGAGGACTTATTCCTGTTTTCTCAATGGCTATTATTGTATTTTTCCTTTTTAGGTTTGGTTTAAAATGGAAAAAGAAGTAACTACTGTTTATTTTGTTTTTTTTACTGTCTAGCTTATAATACATGTTATCTAGCTACTTTATTTTTAATTCTTAAATCTCCAATTTATATTACCAAATGTTTCATACTAATTCCTAATGGGATAAAGGAATTTCAATGGATTAATTAACTCTTTAAAACACCTGAAAATCAGTAGGGTGTTTTTTCTTTTACTACAGATTGATTAGTTTTTGTTCTACTACTTTAAAAAGATCCTTCCATTTACCTCTTGATTTCCATGCTAAAAACAATGATTGGGAGGATTTGACTTCGGACGATTCCGGCAAACCGATGCAGACTATGCATGTAGAACGATTCTATCCTTTTAGAGAGAATATACTAGATGCCTATTATTTTAATGCTATCTGCTCCAAAAGATTGGTGATAATTGGAGAGAGGACTATAAATTTTAATCCTCCTCATAAATCCTTCGAGGAATATATGCCTAGATTTGATGAAGAATTTAAATTCTTCATCAAATCTAACTTAAATAATAATTATTTGTCGAATTTTAAGGTATCTTAAATGGGGAAACCTACAATTCTTTTTAAGCAAATCTCGTATAAGAATAAATACCAATGAAAAAAGCAATTATAATAACCGTTTTTATTTTAGTCACATTCAATGTCTTTGCTCAAATAGCAAACGTTGAAGAAAAGTTTGATTTGCCAATGCAATTGAGTGAGTCCTCCGGAGCTATATTTTTCAATGACAAACTTGTTATTCACAACGATTCGGGCAATGAAAACAAACTTTATGAGTTAGATGCCACTTCTGGGTTAGTTGATAGAACAGTTACAGTTACCAACGCCACAAATGTAGATTGGGAAGACATTGCACAAGACGACACATCCATATACATTGGCGACATTGGCAACAACAGTGGAAATAGAATCGATTTGAAAATTTACAAGATAAACAAAGATGATTATCTAAATTCCACCAATGTAACGGCAGAAATCATAAACTTTAGCTATTCAGATCAAGTAGATTTCACCCCTAATCCCAACAATACGGAATGGGATGCAGAAGCACTAATTTCTTTTAACGCAAACAACTTGATTTTGTTTACTAAAAATTGGGTTAATGGCATAACAAAAGCCTACGCAATCCCAAAAACCAGCGGAACATTTACTGTAAGTTCGTTAACGACCACTTTAACTAGCGGAGGGTTAATAACTGGGGCCACCTACAATCCATCAACAGGAAAAATATATTCAATAGGGTATAATTCGGTATTGCAACCTTTTGTTTGGGTTAGTGAGAACTTTGCAAACAATGATGTTTTTTCAGGTACCAACATGAAAACATTACTTACGAGCTTAGGGCTTGAACAAGCAGAGGCCATAACATATGTCGAAGCCAACAAGTATTTTATCACATCGGAATCATTTAACATCCCTCCCTTCTCCGACAATGGAAAGTTAATTTCATTTACAACTAATGACGACGTGTTGTCTATCGTGGAACATACGACTAGCTTGGTTGGTCTATACCCAAATCCTGTCAAAGACGTGTTATTCATTGATGGCCTTGAATTTGCTTCAATTGAAATTTACGATACCAAGTCTGCACTCGTCTATCGAGGAAACAACCAAAAAATAAATGTTTCGGAATTTCATAAAGGGCTTTATTTGGTTAAGATCAAGTTAAAGGACCATACATATGACATCAAGAAAATAATTAAGCATTAATTTAATTGTATTTTTAAAACTAAAAAAAGCATAACCTTGAACAACATTCCGCTAGTTTGCAACTAATGTCGTCAAGAGTAAGGAATAAAACTTAAAAACCTACAACTAATTTAATGCAGCTTTTTGTATTTGTTACTCTTGACTACTAATTTTTACCGCCACTAGCAAGAAACTGAATCGTTCAGAACAAAGACCATACAATTAATATTACAAGCAATGATTCATAATTCAGTAAACGGACAAAATTTGATTGGAAAATGGATACTGAAAGACATTGATTCTGGAAATGGGAAAAAGGGTTATCCTGGATTTCAATTATTGGAAATCAATGATTCAATCTTGAAATTCCACACAGATTTCTCACTCGAAAAACAAGCTGCAAATCTTAAAATTTCAGAAAACGAAATATTGACTTCCGCAAGCAAAAAATTTGCCAAGTACAAAATGATTAACAATAATCATTTAAAATTGCTTATCAATGGAAAAACAAATGACAAAGATGTCCTCTTTGAGTGTGACTTCTATAGACTTGAACCCACAATCACAACGCTTAAAAAAGAAGACATTGAAAAATTAACTTTCGTGCTAACAGAAAACGGACGTGAATCTTATTTTGTTTTCAACAAAGAACTTTGGGACAAAGAACACTTGAGAATGTTTAAGAGAAAAGAGGACGAAAAAAAAATGATTGAACAAATTGACTCGACTTTTTTTGTTTCAATGTATTTTGACGGAAAAAGAGATGGTTCTATTCCAATCAAAGAAGTCACTACTGAATTTTTAAAGCTTTATGCAATTCCGACTGGACCAATGCAAATGACAGCATATCGAAAAGAATAAATTACATGAAACAACAATGGTGGTTACACAAGCCAACTATTAGTAAAAAACCAACTTTATCAAAGCCCTTTCAAGAAGGTTTCATTGAATTTCAATTGACATTGAGGGGGCTTGTAGGAGTGCACAGGTAAGGATTAAAATAAAATAGGAATACGTATTTCTCTATTGGTAAAAGATTTACTACTTTTATCGTACCATCTAAAAACTAGATTGTTTTTTATGGCTTTCAACAAACGTTACTTCCCTACATTTCATACGTTTGCTTATAGTCCTTTTAATAAAAAAAAAGATGGTTGCGCATAATAAGGGAAATAAGTGCGATGTATTTGTATGATAGTTGTAATACATTTGAATGAACAGTTCTGAAATCAAAAACAATAGATAGTATTGGAATGGCTATTTGATAACAACAATATTGACAACATTCCTGTTTTCAGCATTTTACCTTATGCAATCGGAATTAAAAGTCAATGTTTTTTCAGCTATTTATGTCCAACTTTGTGGAGTGGTGTTTTTAAAGAATATTTGGAAAGCGGAATTCATAAACTGATAATAGAATAAACGATTTGGATGATTGAAGAGGTTGTAGTTTACACAATATTTAATTTGATACTTAACACCATTGGAGGTATTATTCGATGGATTTATGGCTCAATTTGGCGAACAATTTTTAATAAGCCGAAATTTGAATTTAAGGAATATCTTTATGGCTCGAAAAAATCTAAAAGTCATTGGGATAGGCAGCATATGATGAACAATGGTCTTATTGCAATTGTCTTCCTGATTGTTTTAGGCTGGATTTTTATTTAGTAAAAAGCATTTTACAACAACGCTTGTACTAGCCAACAATTGGCAAAGACAACGACTTTCGATAAGTGAGTTAATGCCCTAATCGACAAATATTTGATTTGAACTAAAATTAAAAAAAGATGAAAACAACGACATTTTTAACATTTGTAGGTGACCAATGCGGAAAGGCTCAGGAAGCGATAAATTTCTACACTTCCATCTTTCCGAATTCGGAAATTAAAAGCATCGTGAAATACCTGGAAGGAGAGGCTGGAGGAACGCCGGAACTTGTCAAATATGGCGTATTCACGTTAAATGGCACAGAGTACATGGTTTCCGAAAGTAATTTCAATCACGCTTGGTCATTTACACCAGGGGTATCACTGTTCGTTGCATGCAACTCAGAAAATGAGATACAAACTTTATTCGAAGAACTTTCTTCAAATGGAGGCCAGATAATGGTTCCTCTTGACAACTACGATACAGGAGATTACGGCTTTGGTGAAAAATTTGGATGGTGTGAAGATAAATTTGGCATTTCATGGCAGCTTAACCTTTCAGAATAATAACAAAGCCATATGAAAAACTTGAATCATTATGTTGCAATTTATAAAGAACAACTCGACAAAGGAGACATATTGATTGCATATGGTCAATTAGTGAGGTTTGTCATGAAATTAAGAGTGGACTTCATCAAGGGCCTGTCTGACCAATATTCATTTACAGGTATTCTTCACGGATATATGGACTATACATATTTCTATTATTCCAATGAATTTTTAAAAGGCAAAAAGCTAAAATTAGGATTGGTGTTAAATCATTCGGAAATGAGATTTGAGATTTGGCTCTTGGGAAATACGATCGCTGTTCAAAAAAAGTATTGGAGTTTATTGAAAACATCAAAATGGAACAAAGACAAAAATGTAATGCCCAAATATTCAATCTTAGAAGCAATTCTCGAAAATGAACCTGACTTCGACAACTTGCCATTGTTGTCCAAAAGATTGAAAACAAATTGATTGAGACATCTAACGAAATTATTGATGCGATTAAACAGTTGAATTGATTTGCTAAATTAGGCACTTAAAACGTGCAACTACCCATATTCGTGACAGATACTAAAACCTACACGACCAACATCGCAAACGCTTCCACAATTTTATCAGCTAGAATCAGTTTTATGGTATGATGAAAACATTTAAAGAAATACAACTTCAATTCAAGAAAAAGAAGACTTTGATCCTCCTCTTGAAATATTCAATGGGATTTGTCCTTTTGGGACTTCTCTCAATACTCCTATTGTTCACATTGGTGTATTTAAACGTGTTCGGTAGTTTGCCAGACGAAGAAGATCTGTCATCCATAATAAACGAAGAAGCGTCTTTGATCTATTCCTCAGATGATGTAATCATCGGGAAGGTATTTGCAGAAAACCGAACGAACATCAAGCAGGAACACATTCCCAATCACTTGAAGGAAGCATTGATTGCCACAGAGGACAAGCGGTTTTACTCACATAACGGTTATGACGGACAAAGCTATATAAGAGTTTTTTTCAAAAGCATCTTAATGAGCGACGAGTCTGGAGGTGGAGGAAGCACCATTACGCAACAATTGATTAAAAATTTCTATGGCAGACAATATTCTGGCTTCCTCAGCCTGCCAATAAACAAAATCAAAGAACTCATCATAGCAAGTCGTATGGAGAATTTGTACACCAAGGACGAAATATTGTTGTTGTATCTTAATTCGGTTCCCTTCGGAGAAAATGTTTTTGGAGTAGAATCTGCCGCCAATCGATTTTTCAACAAATCAGTCAATGAATTAAAGACTGAAGAATCTGCCGTACTGGTCGGCATGTTGAAGGCCAACACATATTACAATCCGAGGTTAAATCCAGAAAGGGCCATGAAACGTCGCAATACCGTTCTTCAACTTATGAGCAGCGAAGCGTATTTAAGCAATGAAGCTACAGACAGTTTGCAAAAGTTACCAATTGCGCTTAACTACAAGAACCTGAATTGGAACACGACTGCTGGCTATTTTGCATATCAGGTAAAGAAAAAAACTGCTGAAATTGTAAAAGGCATCAATGATACGACAAGCAAAAATTACAATTTGGAGACAGATGGCCTAAAGGTATACACAACCTTGAATTACGATATTCAAAAAATTGCCGAGAAAGCTGCAAAAGAGCAACTCATCATCAAGCAAAAGCAATTGGACATGGAGTTGCTATCAAACATTTTAAAAAACAAATGGTTGAAAAATCAACTGCTCAAATCGCCTTTATCGGAAAAAGACAAACAAAACAGAACCCTAAGATTGTTCGATTGGGATAGTACCAAGACCATCACTGGAAATAAGCTTGACAGTCTTTGGCATCATGCAAAAATGCTCAATGCCTCTGTTCTTGTCACGAATCCCAAAAACGGAGCCGTAATCAGTTGGGTTGGTGGAAATAACTTTAAAACGCTTCCTTTTGACATGGTATTGTCACATCGTCAAATAGCCTCGGCCTTTAAACCAATTTTGTATGCCACTGCTCTGGAAAATGGAATTTCTCCGTGTGATTATTTTGAAAACGAAGAAAAAAGCTACCCGGAATTTGGAGGTTGGAGACCTCAAAACGCAGACCATGGTTCTACCCCAGATAGCAAAGTTGCCTTATGGTATGCGTTAATTAAATCCATGAACATTCCCAGTGTCAACCTTTACTTTAAACTAGAAAAGGAGTTGTTGGCCAACTCATGTGAAAAATTAAAATTCCCAGAACTTACAGACAATGCCCCCTCAGTCTCTTTGGGAACTCTTGATTTGTCTCTTTTTGAAACGACAAGAGCTTATGGTGCCTTTGCCAACAATGGTGAAATGAACGATTTGTACATGATAAGCAAGATTACCGACAAACAAGGCAACATCATCTATGAAAGCAAGGAGCAAAAAACCGAAAGGGTATTCAAAAAGGAAAGTTCTCAAACTCTCACGGCCATTTTACAAAAGGCCGTAGAACAGGGCACTGGATCGAAAATAAGGAGTACCTATAAAATTAAAAGTCAATTGGCAAGTAAAACAGGTACCGCGCAAAACTACACGGATGCCTGGTTTGTTGCCTATACACCAGACATTGTTCTTGGAACTTGGGTTGGAACCTCCAAAAACGCAATACACTTCAACAGTGGAAAAGGTTCTGGTTCGGCATTGGCTTTACCCATTGTAGCAAATATTCTCAAAGGAATAGAAAAGGATGCCCAATTGAGAAAAAAATACCTAACCCCTTTTAACATCCCTGAAGAAGTGTATTCGTCAATTAAATGTCCTCCTTACAGAGAAAAGGGAGTTAAAGGTTTTTTCAATAGACTTTTTAAAAAGAAAAAGAAATAGCTTTTCGTGGTTTTCATTGATGAAACAAATGGAAACTAGACTTGGACCACCTAAAAAAGGTTAACCAATGCAAATTTTGCCAATAGCCCATTTTATTCAAATTTCCTTGTTGGAGTTGCACATATAAGGTGATGTGCTTCTATATTGGCAAGCAAACGTTAGAGGTTTTGAAACAAAAAAATCCGATCAAGCAAATTTGATCGGATTTTTTGTCTTGGAACTTCTTCAATGAGAAACCATATCCAAGCAACCTGTGATTGTTCTATTTGTTATTCAACAATGATCTTTTTCACTGTCGTACCTCTTCCATTTTCAATTGAGACCAAGTAGACACCTGCTTGAGCTCTATTCAAGTTGATCTTTTTGGAAAACAATGAAGTTGTAGGATCGTAAGTCTTTTCCAAGACTGTTCTACCTGCCAAGTCATATACCATCACCTTGATTGGTGTACTCGGATCTGGATTGAACTCTATTGTAAAGCTTCCGTTGTTCGGGTTGGGAAAAATACTAGGCAATCCTTGGTTGGCATACTCATCCACCGACAGAGTTCCACATTCGGTAACCCCTTGTTTCAATTTGGAGGCATTGGCATCTAGAAAAGCTCTTGCTCTTTCTATTTGTCCTCCAGAAAACATATACATGTGGGTATCGTTCACATAATCCATATAACTCATGGTCAATGCTTTTTCTGGTGAATTGCAACCTGCTACGGATCCAGGAGCAGGAGTTCCATAAGTTGCATTTCCAACCTTTGGTGTATCATCTACGTAATCCGTATTGCCACTGCAACCATTGTCGTTTCCAAATGTATGGTCCAAATTGAAAAAATGTCCCAACTCATGGGTAACCGTTCTTCCTAAATCGTAAGGTGCACCAGGAACAAAACCTGTACATCCCGATCCAGATCCAAAGGCGGCAGTATCCATGACCACAGCTTCTCCTGCATCGAAGTCTCCTCCCAAAGGAGAGTAACCAAGATACCCGTCTGCATACTTTACGATGAAATTCATATACCCTTGCCATTTGACATCTGCCTCACCACCATTTCCAAAATTATAGCCTATGGTAACAGCTGGCTCCCCTTCTACGAGATTGGGGTCTGTGTTTGCAGGATGGTCCAATGTTGCGATGCAAAATTGCAATTCTGCAACCCCTGGAGTTACTCCTGGATAGAATGACGATGCTGCTCCCCAATTGGATTGGTCTGCATTGGTAGAATTGTAATCATCGTTTAATATGTCGATTTGATTTTGTGCCAATGCCACCAAACAAGCTCTATCGGAGTTGTTTCCTGTAGGGAAGTGTACGGCAACGGGAATTGTCAATAATGCCTTTGCCGTTTTGCCATTAGCTTTATTTTTATTGAGCTCGACATTGAAGGCATTTTG
Organism: Bizionia sp.; assembly: GCA_020631395.1. Taxonomy (GTDB): domain Bacteria; phylum Bacteroidota; class Bacteroidia; order Flavobacteriales; family Flavobacteriaceae; genus JAHDHI01. The sequence goes on along the minus strand of JAHDHI010000016.1, from coordinate 33,215 downwards.
CATTTCCTGATATTTAATCAGAGATGCAGGATCCGAAAGCTTTTCTTCCATAAGCTGTTCCATTCCACAGTTTCGTTGTTGTGCAAAGCCCATACTAAAAAAGAGTAGCGCTAAAAGTAAAATTTTGATTTTCATAAATCACCAGTTTTTAAGAGTTAATTAATTGTTTTTATGTTGTATGAAAAAAAGAACATTTCAATACGAACTATATACGGTCTTTCTGAAACAAACAGCTAACTCATAACCAGTTTATGTGAAAATAATTTATTTTTAAACGACAGTTCCCATATGACTTTCATAGGTAAGTATTATCATAACAATGAAATCATGGCATTGGAGGTTTTCGACCATCATACTTCCACCAATGATGGGTATTTGATCCAACATGGCAAAGAAATGATTTGACGCTGGGCAACGCAAACAAACTCTTGAATAGGAACGATTGTTTCGAAGTATGCCTCTTCCGTGCATTCTCCAAGAATCATCAAGCCAACAAGTTCTTATTTCAATAGGACTCCCGAATTGATTTGTAGCAACATATCCTCAATAATTGCCTCTCTTTCGTCCAAAACAAAAAAATGTCCCCCATCAAAGGCCTTGCAACTTATCTTTTGGGTAGAGATGCGTTGCCAACAGGCCACTTGTTCGAGGCTAAAATCGTCATCTCTTCCATAATACACCATTACCTTTAAGCCATACAATGTGACATCTATGGGCTCATAGCTTTCAATGGCTTTGAAATCGGCTTTGATGATGGGCTCGAAAAAAGACATTATGCTTTCTTCATTGAAGACTTCATCAGGGATTCCTCCCATTTTTTTCAATTCGGATCGAAACGTAGCTGAGTCCATTTCACTCTTGTATGGAGGGGAAGGTCTTTTGATTTCACCTCCTCTCCCGGACAAAAACACATATTGTGGCATTGGGGCGTTGTGTTCTTTGATCAGGGCTAGGACATGTGTGGTCAACAATGCTCCCATGCTATGCCCAAAAAGCACATAATTATTTTCTATGAGTTTATCCTTAATTTGAAGGAATATGTCTTGTGCCATCTCTGGAACAGTTTCCAAAAAATCTTCTTTGAATCGTCTTCCTCTCCCTGGCAAACTGCATTGGTAGCAATTATGTCCTTTGGAAGATAAAATGTTGACTAGTGGATTGTATGAAATTTCGCTTCCACCTGCAAAGGGTATAAAATAAAAATTCATAAGGTACTATTTATAGATATCTGCAAAGTATTCTTTACATTGGATTTTGCTGAAAAACGCATATCTTGGTTATTTTTTCGATGGATTAACTTGAACCAAAGATAATGCTAGCCCTCCTCTTTTTAAACATTTTTCAATCATTTTTAAAATCATCCCTTCTTTTAAAAATCAATGTTTTCAATGTACGCGAGCCCTATCTCACAAAAAGCAACGACCACAATCACCTGTCGACCAACAAACTAAAACCCCTATTACTCTTGATTAAGAAAACCCTTTATTTTTATTTAGAATAAATAAGAATAAATTTGTTTTTATTGATTATAGAAAATATATTTGCGCACTATTTATAATTAATCTAAATAAAAAAAACAAATGAAACTTCCAATTAAAAGATTTAGCATGCTATCCCTCTTTTCAATAGCAATGTTCTCCTGCTCATCGGATGATGATGCCGTAACGACAACAAACACAATAACGAAGTCTGCCGTAATAGAAAACTACGCGAACATAGTTTACAAAAGCTATCAAGATGCAATGGACGATGCCATGGATTTGGAAACAGCCATCAGTGCCTTCGTAACGACTCCAACCGATGCCAATTTCACAGCAGTTAAAAGTGCATGGAAAACTGCTAGAGAAAGTTATGGCCCAACAGAAGCTTACCGTTTTGCCAATGGTCCCATAGATGACAATGATGGTCCAGAAGGGCTGTTAAATGCTTGGCCTTTGGATGAAAGCTATGTGGATTACGTTGAAGGTAGTCCCAATTCAGGAATTATAAACGACCCAACGACATTTCCAACCATAGACAAGACAACTTTGGAAGGTTTGAATGAAGTTGGAGGAGAAGAAAACATAAGCGTAGGATATCATGCCATCGAATTCTTGTTGTGGGGACAAGACAATACGGCTCCTTCTGCCCAACAAGCCGGGCAACGTCCCTATACGGATTTTGTAGATGGCGGGACTGCAGCCAATCAAGATAGAAGAAGACAATACCTTGCTGTTTGCGCAGATCTTTTGACGGATCACTTGCAACTCATGTTGGATGAATGGAAGATTGGAGGAGCATATAGAGCTACTTTCTTGGCATTGAATGAGAACACTGCACTTAATAAGATACTTACAGCCATAGCCACCTTGTCCAAATCCGAATTGGCTGGAGAGCGTATGTATTCTGCTTACAGCAATCCAGATACAGAAGACGAACATTCTTGTTTTAGTGACAACACCCATAGGGACATTCGCTTGAATTTGGAAGGAATCGCAAATGTGTACAAAGGAAGTTATGGCAACATAGACGGTCCTTCTTTTGAAGACTTGATTACGCAATCCAATGCTACGTTGGGAGCTGAAGTATCTGCACAACTCGCTGCTGCGGAAACTGCAGTTGATGCAACGGCAAACCCTTTCGACTTTGCAATTTCCGATGCTACGGAACGCCCAAAGGTATTGACGGCGATAAATGCGTTAAGAGATTTAGGAGATAAATTTATTGAAGGCGGAACTTCAATAGGTTTAAGTGTAGTAGTAATCGATTAAACATTCTAATATATTTTATAAAAAAACTATTTTAAATCGTAATTCATATATGAAAAAAACAATACTCTTTTTATTGCTCTTATCAATTTCCTTATGTTCAGCACAATGGAATATCAGTCATACAGCTTTAGGTGAATTTTCTGTTCCTATACCTGAATCAGATGTAATTTGCGGAGTGCATACAAAATTTATAGCCATATTGAGTAATGTAAATCTCTCTGATGTCCAAGGAGCAACACATGTCAGAGTTGAGTCTCTAGCCCCATCTGGAACTAGAACAGAAGTAAAGCAACACTCTTTTATTAATTCAACTACAGCAACCTATTACATTAATGACCATTTTCTAGACTTTGAAACCTTATCTAGGTCAGAATATCAGACAATTAAATATACTTTCTTCAATAATATTAACAATATTGGCGCATATACTCCAATTCCTTACTCTCAAATAATACGTAAATATGCAAAAAGAATTTATCAATGCCCCTCAGATTATGATCAAGATGGTGTTTTAAATACAAATGATTCATGTCTGTATGATGACAATATTGGAATAGATTCTGATTCTGACAATATAGATAACGCATGTGACAACTGTATAAATATATCAAACCCAGATCAATTAGACTCTGATAATGATGGAATTGGAGATATTTGTGACAATGATGATATAGACAATGATGGAGTAAATGATGATGATGATGTTTGTATAAGCGTCCCTGGGAATAGTTCTAATTTTGGTTGTCCTGGAAACCCGGATATGCTTGTTAACGACGATTCTGAAATATCTGCTCCTGGTTGGGGTAGCCATGATCTTAACTATGCAAAACATAGCAACAACCCTATTTTTCTTTCTAGATTCGAAAATGGATTTGTATACATTACCAAATTCTTAATTGATAACATAGGGGACAGTGAAAATTATTACACTCCGATTAATGTTAAATTTTATATTTCGACAGATACAAATATATCAAGCAACGATTTTAAATTCTCAAGTGAGGTTAATTTTCCTAGTATAGACGCTAATTCGACTAATAATTACTCAAATGCACCAAGTATTAAACTTTATGGTTCATCTGTAGGTGACAATTTACAATTTGGTTGGTATAATTTAATAATTTCCATAGAAGGTCATAGCTCAGAAAGTGATGTGTCAAATAACAAATTCACGATTCCTTTAGAATATGTTAGTCATTGGAGTACTGCTGGTCGTTTTGCTAATTTAAACTTGGGCAATAACACAACAATAAAAATACCACTGCCTAGAAATTACAATAGTGACAACACAAGTGGATCTGATAACATTAAAATTTATAATTTAAATAATTCCTCAGTAGCAATTATAAATCAAGGTATTTCTATAGATGAGGCCTTAGATTTAGCTCATCTACCTGCAGGGATTTATATAGTACACATAAACGACAAGTATGTAAAAAAGTTTAAAAAGAAAGGTGGACTTATACTAAGCCAATTTTAATAACCTTGGTAAATTTTACAAAATCCATGATTTGATTGAATCTTGGATTTTGCTTTTTAATAATTTATGATGAAGCAATTAAAATCTGTATTTTTTATTTTAATAATTTACAGTTGTCAAAAAGATGATACTGTATACGTACCTGTATTAATGGCAGAAGAGAATGAAGCCCTTTCAGGTGGAGCAACCACCGTTTTCGATGTTTCAGAAAATGCCTTTGGCTTCCAAGCGTCCAATTTGGAAGGTGACGATGCCTTGTTTTTCTTTACAGGGAATTCATTGTTCAACCAAAACTGGGTCACAGCTCCCGCTTCAACCACTGCCAGAGATGGATTGGGTCCATATTTCAATGCCAAATCTTGCTCCTCTTGCCACTTTAAGGATGGAAGAGGAAGAGCACCGGATTACGATGGGGAAATCAACCACGGATTGTTGTTGCGCTTAAGTGTTGCCGGTACGCAAAGTACGGGGGCTAACAACACCGAACCTACCTATGGAGGCCAACTTCAAGATCAATCCATTTTGGATACGGATACAGAAGGGAGATTCAAGGTAAATTACGAAACTACCACAGTTGCATATGCAGATGGAACTACTCGCAATTTGCGAGTACCTTCCTATGAACTTGTCGACCTCTCATATGGCCCTATAGACAGTGCCGTTGAAATTTCGCCACGAGTGGCAAATCAAATGATAGGCTTGGGGCTTCTGGAAGCCATCCCGGAAAGTACTTTGTTGAGCTTGGCTGACGTAGATGATGTTGACGGAAATGGCATTTCGGGAAAACCCAATTATGTCTGGGACATAGAAAGTCAATCGACAAAGATTGGGCGTTTTGGTTGGAAGGCCAACCAACCCAACCTTCGCCAACAAGTGGCTGGCGCCTTCTCTGGGGACATGGGTATTACATCTTCTTTGTTTCCTGACGAAAATTGTCCTACTGGAGTGAATTGTGATGATTTTGCCAATGGGGGCTCCCCAGAAATCATCGATGAGAACTTGGACAAGGTAGCATTGTATTCCAGTACGCTTGCCGTACCTGGGAGACGGGATGTCGATGATCAAAACATCCTTCAAGGCAAGGCGTTATTCAACGCCATTGAATGTGTTGCTTGCCATGTCCCAAAATTGGAAACCGGTTCGCACCCAATACCAGCATTGGCCAATCAAACCATTCGTCCTTATACGGATTTGCTATTGCACGACATGGGAGCAGGTTTGGCAGACAACAGCAATGATTTCAATGCCACAGGTACAGAATGGCGTACGCCTCCACTTTGGGGCATTGGATTGATCGAAACTGTAAATGGCCATAGCAACCTGCTACATGACGGAAGAGCTCGAAACATTGAAGAAGCCATCTTATGGCATGGTGGTGAGGCCCTGAATTCCAAAAATGCGTTCATGAACTTGAATAGCAATGATCGAGAAAAAATCTTAAATTTCATTAAATCATTGTAAGATGAGAGCCTTGAACATGAAAACACTTTCAATAACACTGCTATCCATCATTTTAATTGTAATCTTCATGGTCAGTTGTGACAAAGACGGTATTTCTGAAGCTGAATATCAAATACAATACCGTAGAGAGGCGCAATTGGACAATGCGTATGCCAATGGCATAATGCCTTTGAACACTGCGTTTGTTGAAAACACGACTGTGTTGAGAACAAGAACCCAAGCATTTGTGCAACAACCCAATTTGGAAAACTTGGATGACCTTCAGAATCAATGGGTGTCCATGTTGAAAGTCTGGAAACGCTTGGAATTGTACAATCTAGGCATCATCGAAGATAGTTTCATTCATTTCGAAATAAACAGATGGCCAACGAATGCTGAAATAGTAAACGGTTACATTGAAGGAGCGGAAACCATCGATGTGGATTTCATTGTAGGAAATGGATCTTCATCCAAAGGCATTTCGGCCATGGAATACCTATTGTTTTCTTCCGATGACAATCAAGAGATACTTAATCAATTTACGACAAATCCCCATTTTGAGAGAAGACAAACCTACCTCCTGTCACTTGCTCAAAATTTGGAGATGAAAGCCAACGAACTGCAAATGCTATGGATTATGCATAAGACAGATTTCATTTCGTCCTTGGAAAATGGAATTAGTGGAAGTCAAAATCAATTGACCAATGCCATGGTGACCCTCATAGAGGAAATTATCATAAGCAAATTGGGCAACCCGCTAGGCAATGGCAATGGAGGAACCATTAACATAGAAGAGCTCGAAGCCTACAGAAGCGAAAGTTCTCTATTGATCATCCAAGAACACTTGACGGCGCTTAAGATGCTATATAATGGCGATTTTACCCAAGGGACAATCAATTGGGGTTTTAATGACTATTTGGACTTAATCGATAGAAGAACGCTAAACGAAGCCATTACCTCCAGCTTTGACAATTGTCAAGACAAACTGAATCTAATTTCAGAAAGTCTAAAGCAAGAATTGCTAGACACTCCGCAAAACGCAATCGACTTGCAAGATGCATTCGACAATTTGCTCGTCTTGATAAAAGTGGATATGGCAAATGCCATAGGTACCACAATTACCATCAACGACAATGATGGGGATTAAAAGGTGCCTCTCCCATTTGAATGGTCAAACCTCCATTTTACCGCTTGCCATCTTTAGAATGACATTTGGTTTTTTAATGGCATTTTCCCTATTTCGATTTATTTGCAAAGGATGGATAGAAGCGTGTTACATTGCTCCCGATTTTCATTTTACCTATCAATATTTCGAATGGGTAAAACCGTTGGAGCTTTACGGAATGTATGCTGTGGTAATTTGTTGTGCCCTGTCTGCCATTGGTATTGGCCTAGGTTTGTTTTATAGGCTCTCAACCCTATTCTTTTTTCTATCCTTTACCTATTTGGAACTTATTGAAAAATCTTGGTATCTCAATCATTATTACTTCGTATCCTTGGTTGCCTTCTTGCTCATTTGGGTGCCAGCCAACAGGAATTATGCACTGGATTGCAAGAGGCATTCTACATTGAAACGCAAAACCGTTCCAGTTTGGACCATTGTGATACTTAAACTGCAACTATGCACTGTCTATTTTTTTGGTGGCATTGCAAAGCTCAAATCCGATTGGTTGTTGGATGCACAACCATTGAACATTTGGTTGAAAGCCAGAACTGACGCTCCATTGATAGGAGGCTTGTTTGAACATGACATCACCCCATTCCTATTCAGTTGGAGTGGAATGCTATATGATTTAATTGTCCCCTTTCTACTTTGGTCACGAAAATTCAGACCCATTGCATATTGTCTAATAGTCATTTTTCATATATTGACCTATGTACTATTCAATATAGGAATGTTTCCTTGGTTGATGATTTTCGGAAGTCTTATCTTCATTACCGAAGCTGAATGGAAGCTGTTGTTTAGAAAAAGAGAGGCAAGCAATTCAATGGAAAATCCATCTCCAACAAAAACACCTTTGTCCATAAAACTCATGCTTTCTCTTTTCTTCGTCATGCAGTTTTCATTTCCTTTGAGGCATTACTTCCTTACAGACAATGTCCTTTGGTCGGAAAATGGATTCCGATTTGCTTGGCATGTCATGGTAATGGAAAAAAATGGCTATGTGACATATGCCATAAAAGACAATGAAACTGGAAAGCAATGGATTGAATATCCTTCCAAACGACTAACGACCATTCAAGAAAAACAAATGAGTTTCCAACCTGATATGATTTGGCAATATGGCAAATATTTGGAAGACATATATGACGAAAAAGGCATGCATTCGATTTCCATTCATGTAAACTCCAAAGCTTCTTTAAACGGAAGAACTTCTCAAACACTTATATCTGAAACTGTGGATTTAACACAAATAGAAGATGTTGATTCCATTTATGATTTCATCTTACAGTTAAACGATTAATTTACATTCTATAAAAAAACCTTATGAACAAAAATTCATAAGGCCATTCACAGCAATGCATCAACTACTCATCAACCATTTCATTAACCACTCTCAAAAGGTTATTAGGGAATCGGGAATCACATAACTTCTCTCAAGGGAGTAATTATTTAAGTGACAAACAATTAGGCTTTCGAGATTTTCAAACAAACTCCAAATGACATCTTAATCTCAACTTATCTCCAAACCATAAAATGTAGGCTCCAAAATCTATTTGGACAATAGAATGTTCTTTTCCTTTTCTCTCTTGTTAAATTCATATACTCGTTTTTGGTATACCTTGAAGATGGCATCTTCTATGTCCAAATTTTCTTTACGGCCATTTAAGACGGCACTTATGTAAGTGTCACTATATGTATCTCCGCTTTTGCTAGTTATGTTTTTATTTTCCAATTCTTTTAAAACATCCTTTATGTAATTCGTCTTGAGGTGGACCTTCAATTTTCTTGTTTCTTCTGTGGTTATCATAAAATATATTATTGATTGCTAGGTAAATATTTGGTACATTTGAGGTGTAACAAGCACTAAATTACAAATAATATTCTATACATACAAATTATTATAAGTACATAACAAAATAATTATAAGCATCCGATAAATGGAGATAGTCAATAGAATAATCGAAATACAAAAGGAAGTCACTAAGAGTCAACGCTCTTTTGAGTTAAGCATTGGCAAGACCAGTGGGTACCTAAATGTAATTCAAAAAAACAACAGTACACCAGGAGTAGATCTGATCCTTAGAATAATTGAAGTTTATCCAGAATATAATTTGAACTGGATAATGACGGGCAAAGGCGAAAAATACAATAAAGACGTAGAAGTAAACAAGGTTAGTGAAAGCAGATCCCACTACATAACAAAGGAAAAAGGGGACATTGAACGCATCATCGAAAAACTTGCCGAAAAGAAAATGGATTCTTTCTTAAAAGCTCAAGATGAAAAAATAAGTGATCTCACCCAAGTTATACAAGAAATTCAGACTAGTTTGGATGCCTTAGAGAAAAAGATGCCAAAATGATTTCTTTGCCAGACATAATGAAAAAGCCTTGTGATGATCCCACAAGGCTTTTTCATTTACGATATCCATTTTGAATTGTCAAGATTTCAATTTAAGGTCGAACTTCTCATGTTGCCATTTGGAAAATCCTCCTTTTAAATCATAGATCTTTACAAAACCTGCTTCCTTTAGTTTTTTTGCACATTTGGCACTTCTTCCTCCTCCTTGGCAATATAAGATCACTGGTTTCAACTTGTTTAGTTTTCTAATGTCTTCTTCAAAGGTGGGCGAATTGAAGTCTATGTTTTGGGAATTCTCCAAATGCCCGTTCTCGTGTTCCTTTTCGGTTCTTACATCTACCAATTGCACATCCTCCAAATCCAAGAGGGTTTCCATTTCTTCAGGAGAAACGACTGTTATTTCCCCATTTGATTGATTGGTGCAACTAGATAGAAATAGTACTAGTAAAAGGCTTAAAAAAATTGATGATTGTTTCATGATTGATGATGTTTTTAGTTTATTTCACAGCTCCTTCCCATTGTGAAAATCCTCCAACTAGGTTATATGTATTTTCAAAACCCAATTGATTCATTATTACACATGCTTGACCACTTCTTCCTCCTGATTTACAATATACATAGTAATTCTTTGCTTTGTCCAAGGATTCCAGTTCATAAATGAATGCTTGACCTTTTAGGATATTCAAATTCGTAGCATCGGGAATGTGTCCATCTGCTACTTCCTCTTCGGTTCTCACATCTAGTATAACTGCGTTGTTGTCATTGTTAAGTTGCTCTGTCCAAGCCTCTTGAGATAAATCTGCCATTTTTATGTTTTTAAAGGGTAAAGTTACGCAAAATTAACTTTTCTTTAAGATATAGACGACAAAAAACCCGAAGTGTTACACACTTCGGGTTAAATTGTTTAAAATTCCATGCTTATTCTATACCTTGATGGAGCAACCTATGGCTCTGGTCTCCTTGACTTTTATTTCTTCTCCTTCAAGTAGTGCATCTACTGCATTTTCAACATATTTTTCCTTGACCATCGATGCATCCCTGGAGTTGTCATCTATGGCTCCAATGTATTTGACCACATTCCCTTTCTTGCTTTTTTGCAAAATGTATATGTGAGGTGTTTTTGTGGCCCCGTATTGTGGATACACCTTTTGACCTTTGTCCATTAAATAGGGAAAGGTAAATCCTTTTTCCTTTGCTCTTTTTTTCATCTGTTCCATATTGTCTCCAGGCTTGACATCCGTATTGTTTGGCATTATGGCAATTACCGGATAACCTAGTTTCGCGTATTTCTTGTTCAAGGCTTCCACCCTATCCTCATAGGCTACGGCAAATGGGCATGTATTGCATGTAAATGTAACGATGAATCCCTTTGCATCTTCAAAGTCGGACAATGACACCATCTTGCCATCTATGTTCTCCAATTTGAAATCCGTAGCAATGTCACCTACCTTGTAACCATCTCCAATCTCTTTTTTACCGTTGGTAAAAGCACTGACTCCAAGTACCATGGTTGCTGCAACCATCAATTTTACTATTTTCTTCATAATTAATTGTTTTCGATTATTAATATTCCTTTTACTTGCATAATGGCCATAGGTTCCAAATCCCAATTAATTCAAGAAGTTCTTTACTTCTTTTTGCAATTCTTCGTAATTGAATGAGCGTTCATAGAAGCGACGTTTGTCCTTGTTGTATATAATGGTGGCCGGTATCGCTCCAGACCAATCCTCATCGACTTTGGGTATCCAGGTGTTGGTGTCCGTATCGTCCAATGCAATTACTTGAGACATCAATTTATTCTTGATTATGTAGGGTTTCAACTTGTTATCGTATTGCTTGGGAAAATCCAAACTTACCAAGACAACTTCTACGTTCTTGGATTTGTAGTTCGCATTCAATTCTTCAAAATATGGCAACTCCTTTATGCAAGGTGCACACCATGTCGCCCAGAAATTTATGACATGTACTTTATCGTCGGTTTTATTCAAAAGAGGTTCCAACGCTTCGAAATCATAGACCTTCAACTCTTCAACTACCTCATTGTTCTCGGACTTGCAAGAGAAGACGATTAGTATTGTAATCAATAGAATGTTTTTCATAACATAAAGTTATCAATCTATTTTAGTCCCAAATTAAAATTTAACACAATATTATAGTTTGGATAGCATAAATCGCATTACATTTGTATAAACAATAGTTGTATGTACAAATGAATATAGAACACGAAATTAAGAACACGATACCATTGCCTCTTTCTCAAAAGACAATCATCAACATCCTATATACGAGCAATAGCATCAAAGAGGACTTGAGTCGTTTTTTTAAATCTTTCGATCTATCCATAGAACAATACAACGTACTCAGAATTTTACGTGGACAGAGGGGAACCCCTGCCAACTTGAGCACCATTCAGGAACGCATGATAAATAAGATGAGCAATACGACTCGTTTGGTAGACAAGCTCATAATCAAGAATTTGGCAACAAGAAATACCTGTAGTAGCAACAGACGGAAAATTGAAGTTCTCATCACCCAAAGAGGATTGGACTTGATGGAACAATTGAATGCCGAATTACTTACAAGGGAAAGGGGCTTGACAAAACAACTCACAGATGAAGAGTTAGAGACATTGAATGATTTATTGGATAAAATTAGAACTTGAATAAATATTAAAAACAACAATTAAAAATGAAAACGATCAAAAACACATTAGTAATAGTATTTGCATTCGCATTGGTTTCCTTTACGACATCGACAATTAAGAAGGACGTGAAGGTAAAAGACAGCAAAATCACATGGACTGGACACAAACTGACAGGAAAACACGAAGGTACCATTGGATTGAAAGAAGGTACTTTGTCCTTTGAAGGCAAAAAATTGACAAGCGCCAATTTCATAATAGACATGACCTCCATAAACACGACCGATTTGAGTGGAGAGAACAAAGCCAACTTGGATGGACATTTGAAGTCTCCTGCCTTCTTCGATGTAAAAAATCACCCGACTGCGTCATTTAAAACCACTTCAGTAAAAGGAAAAGATGGAAACTATGAGGTAACTGGAGAGATGACCATAAAAGGCATTGCTAATACCATAAGCTTTACGATGGAGGTTGGAGAAAAAGCTGCAACAGCCAAATTGAAGGTAAATAGAGCAAAGCACAATGTCAAGTATGGTTCTGCAAGTTTCTTTGACAACTTGAAGGACAAAGTTATTTCCGATGATTTTGACTTAAACGTGGAATTGACTTTTTAATTCAAAAAGAAAATCACCTATTTTAAAGATTCCCAAAAATATTTGGGAATCTTTTTTTTTCAAAAAGGTTTGAAAACTAAAATTTCATTTTATATATTTGAACTTTATAACAAATATGAATACAACTTTAAATAATACTTGGTGGTGGAGCTCTCGAAAAAACAAATTCGTGAACTAAACCTATAGGTATATTTTAAATTAAAGATACAAAAGGCTTGTCATTCACGACAAGCCTTTTTTTGTATTCTGGATTTGTTTCCAAAACCTTAAAAAGTTTAATGAAATTATGAAGACCTTTAGTCTATACACACATTACAAAAAAATATTGGCCGATACGATAACTCCTGTTAGCATCTATTTGAAGATTAGGGATAAATTTCCCAATAGCATCCTTTTGGAAAGTAGCGATTATCATGCCAACGACAACAGTTTCTCTTATATTTGCTTCAATCCCATCGCATCCATCAAGGTCACTCCAGAAACCATAACGGAAACATTTCCAGATGGTAGCTCTCTATCCAATAGAACCAAAAACGTAGTCGAGAGAATACATAAGTTCACAAAACGTTTCAAAGTAGCTTCAGAAGAAAAATTCAAGTTCATAAACAATGGTATTTTTGGCTACACCTCCTATGATGCCGTAAGGTATTTTGAAGATGTGGAAATATCTAAAAAACCAAATTCTCTAGATATCCCAGACATATACTACGCCGTATACCAAAACATAATTGCAATAAATCACTTTAAAAACGAAGCGTACATCTTTGCTCATTGTTTCAATGACAACGCTAGCAACATAGAGGACGTTCTTCATCTCATAAAATCCAAGAATTATGCCTCTTATGATTTTGCTACGGATTCGGAAATAAGTTCCAATTTAACGGACGAGGAATACAAGGAACACGTAGAATTGGCAAAGAAGCACTGTGCAAGAGGTGATGTCTTTCAATTGGTGTTGTCAAAAAAATTCTCACAGCGTTTCAAAGGAGACGAGTTCAATGTCTATCGTGCCTTGCGAAGCATAAATCCATCACCTTACCTTTTCTACTTTGACTATGGCGACTTCAAAATCTTTGGAAGTTCCCCAGAAGCCCAACTGATCGTTTCAGAAGGCATAGCCGAAATACACCCCATAGCTGGAACGTTCAGACGTACGGGAAATGACGAAAAGGATGCAGAACTGGCAAAACAACTGGCACAAGACGAAAAAGAAAATGCAGAACATGTCATGCTCGTGGACTTGGCCAGAAACGATTTGAGTAGGCATGGAAGTCAAGTTAAAGTGCAAACCTACAGGGAAATCCAGTTTTTCTCTCACGTCATACATTTGGTAAGTAAGGTTACCGGGAAAATACACGACAACACCCCTACCATGGAAGTAGTGGCCGACACCTTTCCAGCAGGAACCTTGAGTGGAGCACCAAAACACAAGGCCATGCAACTTATCGAAAAATACGAAAAAACCTGTCGCGCCTTTTACGGCGGAGCAATAGGCTTCATGGATTTCGATGGCAATTACAACCATGCCATCATGATTAGAACATTCTTAAGCAAAAATCACGAACTGCATTGGCAAGCAGGAGCTGGATTGGTATCGAGATCGAATCCCGACAATGAACTCCAAGAAGTATACAACAAGCTAGGAGCACTTACAAAGGCCATAGAATTGGCCAAGGACATTTAATAATAAAAATCCCTTTTTAAGTCAAAAAGGTTATAGATAGAGATGAAAAAAGTATTAGTTATAGATAATTACGACAGTTTTACATACAACTTGGTACATTATTTAGAAGACCTCGATTGTGATGTTACGGTAAAGCGAAACGACAAGTTGACCTTGGATGAAGTAGATGCCTTCGAAAAGATAGTATTGTCTCCAGGACCAGGAATCCCGGATGAGGCAGGTTTGCTTAAGCCCATAATAAGACAGTATGCAGCAACAAAAAGCATACTAGGTGTTTGTTTGGGACAACAAGCCATTGGAGAGGTCTTTGGTGGAACATTAATAAACTTGGACACCGTTTTTCATGGCATAGCAACAAAAGTCGACATCACTGTAGACGATGAACAACTTTTCAAAGGACTAGAAAAGACAATTGAAGTTGGTCGCTATCACTCATGGGTTGTTGATGCCGATTTGCCAGACCAATTAGAAGCAACCTCTTTTGATGCCAACGGACAAGTCATGTCCCTACGTCACAAGGTCTACGATGTAAGAGGCGTACAATACCACCCAGAATCCGTATTGACTCCAAACGGAAAGCAAATCTTAGAAAATTGGATAAATTTGTAGGCAACACATCATACTAGAACAAGATAAAACACTAAGATTTCCTCTTTAATGGAAATGAAAAAAATCATGAAACACATATTAAATAGACTCATAAACCAAGAAAACATATGTAGCCAAGAAGCAAAAAGTGTTTTGGTCAACATTTCCAGAGGGGAATACAACCAAAGTCAAATCGCTTCTTTTCTAACCGTTTTTATGATGCGTAGCATCACACTAGAAGAACTACAAGGTTTCAGAGATGCCTTGTTGGAATTATGCATTCCCGTGGATCTTTCAGATTTCAATGCCATCGACCTATGCGGTACTGGAGGTGATGGAAAAGACACCTTCAACATTTCCACGCTATCATCCTTCGTTACAGCTGGAGCTGGAGTAAAGGTTGCCAAACATGGCAACTATGGCGTGTCTTCCGCTTGTGGATCATCCAACGTCATGGAACATCTGGGCATAAAATTCACCAATGATGAAAGCTTTTTGCAAAAGGCCATAGACAAGGCAGGAATCTGTGTATTGCACGCTCCACTATTTCACCCAGCAATGAAAAATGTGGCACCGATAAGAAAAGAATTGGGCATAAAGACATTTTTCAACATGTTGGGACCAATGGTAAATCCATCATTTCCCAAAAATCAAATGGTGGGAGTCTTCAACTTGGAACTGCAAAGGCTATATGGCTACCTCTATCAAAATACAGATAAAAATTATAGCATTGTCCATGCATTGGATGGTTATGATGAAATCTCATTGACGGGAAACACGAAAATCATTTCAAATACATCAGAAACGATGCTAACTCCCAAGGACCTGAATGTAAATCAAGTTGAACAAGATGACATTTTTGGGGGAGACACCGTAGAATCCTCTGCCAAGATATTCACCAACATCATCAATGGTCTTGGTACAGAAGCTCAAAACAACGTTGTTTGTGCCAATGCTGGTTTGGCCATTGCCACCGCGAAACAAATAGATCACAAGCAAGGGTTTCAATTGGCTAAAGAGTCCTTGTTGAAAGGGGAAGCCAAAGCTAGTTTGAAAACACTGATAGAATTAAGCAAATAAAAACATCCATGACAATGGTCCGTATTGGCCAAAACATGGCAAACAAGAAAATAGTCAAAATTAAAAATGGATATATTAGAGCGGATAGTAATAGATAAACGCAAAGAAGTAACTTTACGAAAAACATTGATTCCCGTAACACAATTGGAACAGTCCATTCTATTTGAAAGACAGACGATTTCATTGGCTGAAAAATTGAAGAATAGTCATACTGGCATTATAGCAGAACATAAAAGGCGTTCTCCGTCCAAAGCCGTGATAAACCAGAGTTTCAATGTTTTTGATGTTGCAAAAGGATACGAAGATGCTGGTGTATCGGGTATGTCCGTATTGACAGACACAAAATATTTCGGTGGTTCCTTGGACGATTTGCTAACGGCAAGAGCCAGTTGTGGATTACCTTTGTTGAGAAAGGAGTTCATCATAGACGAATATCAAATATTGGAAGCCAAGGCTCATGGAGCCGATGTTATTTTGTTGATTGCAGCAATTTTAAGCAAATCTGAAATAAAACAATTTTCGGAATTGGCAAAACAACTACATTTGGATGTTCTTTTGGAAGTTCACAATGAAGAGGAATTGCAAAAATCCATAATGCCGAGTTTGGACATGTTAGGGGTAAACAATAGAAATCTAAAGACATTCGATGTTAGTCTGGAAACAAGCAAGACATTGAGTTCATTGATACCTGATGATTTCGTGAAAGTCTCGGAAAGTGGCATCAGCAACGTTGAGGCTATAAGAAAATTAAGACCTTATGGATACAAAGGCTTCTTGATAGGAGAAAACTTCATGAAGACGGACAATGCAGGTGAAAGTGCGAAACAGTTCATGGAACAATTAAAATAGGCGATCATCATTTCTGTTTTGGCAGAAATCGACAATATAAAGAAATTAACATTAAACAAATTCTCCTCTAGAGGGAATAAAACATATTTTATGAAACTAAAAATCTGCGGAATGAAACTCGAAAACAACATCTTGGATGTTGCAGAACTGCAACCTGATTACTTGGGGTTCATTTTTTATGAAAAGTCACCACGTTATTTCAATACGGAAATGCCAGATTTGCCAGAAGGCATAAAAAAGATAGGAGTATTCGTTAATGCCAAACTCGATTACATACTGGATAAAATTGAAAAGTACGATTTGCAAGGCGTCCAATTGCACGGACAAGAAACGCCTGAGTTATGCGAGCAACTTCAAGCACACAACATGATAGTAATCAAGGTTTTTTCAATTAAAAACCAATTCGATTTCAAAGTCTTGGAACCTTATGAGGACGTGTGCAACTATTACTTGTTTGACACGAAGGGGAAAGAACCTGGAGGGAATGGATACACCTTCAATTGGAATGTGTTGAAGAAATACAAATCAAATAAATCTTATTTCTTGAGTGGAGGCATTGGACCTGATGAATTGGATGCACTACTGTTGTTCTTAAAAAGACCAGAATCCGATTTATGTTGCACTCTGGACTTGAACAGTAAATTTGAGACTGCATCCGGTTTCAAGGACCTCAAGAAATTGAAGGATTTCAAATACCAATTGACAAGAAACGGGTATTGATTTCAATGCACAATCAAAAACAACCTTAAAAATAGCAATCATCTATTTTAAAGTATAAAAGAAAACATTTAATTAAAAAGATTCTTGCCCATGCAGGAATACAGATATGGGATATAATATTAATGACAAGGGATATTACGGAGAATTTGGGGGTGCATACATTCCTGAAATGCTTTACCCCAATGTAGAAGAATTACGTCAAAATTATTTAAAGATAATGGCAGCCCCTTCTTTCAAGGAAGAATTCGATCAATTGTTGAAAGATTACGTAGGCAGGCCATCTCCTTTATATTTTGCAAAACGTTTAAGCGACAGGTACAACACCAAAGTTTACCTGAAACGTGAAGACTTGAACCATACCGGTGCTCATAAGGTGAACAATACCATTGGACAAATACTCATGGCACAACGTCTTGGCAAAAAACGCATCATAGCAGAGACTGGTGCTGGTCAACATGGCGTGGCAACCGCTACCGTCTGCGCCTTGATGGGAATGGAATGCATAGTATACATGGGAGAAATAGACATCGCAAGGCAAGCACCAAACGTAGCTCGAATGAAAATGTTGGGCGCAAAGGTAGTCCCTGCATTGTCTGGCAGCCGGACCTTGAAGGATGCCACAAATGAAGCCATTAGAGATTGGATAAACAATCCCATAGATACCCATTACATCATTGGTAGCGTCGTGGGGCCTCACCCCTATCCAGACATGGTTGCTCGCTTCCAAGCCATAATCTCAGAAGAAATGCAATGGCAATTGCAAGAGAAAGAAGGACGAACAACTCCTGATTATGTAGTAGCTTGCGTAGGAGGAGGCAGCAATGCTGCTGGTGCATTTTACCATTATCTGGAAAACACGAATGTAAATTTGATTGCAGTTGAAGCTGCTGGAAAGGGAATTCACTCAGGAGAAAGTGCTGCCACTTCCGTATTGGGCAAAGAAGGAATAATTCACGGTAGCAAGACCTTGTTGATGCAAACCAGCGACGGCCAAATAACGGAACCTTATTCCATTTCTGCAGGATTGGATTATCCAGGTGTAGGGCCAATGCATGCTCACTTGTATAAAACTGGACGCGCCGAATTCATATCGATTACGGATGACGAAGCCATGACAGCAGGTTTGGGATTAAGTAAGTTGGAAGGTATAATACCTGCAATTGAAACGTCTCATTCATTGGCCGTTTTGGATCAAAAGACCTTTAAACCAGAAGACATCGTGGTAATCAACCTATCTGGTCGTGGAGACAAGGATTTACAAAACTACATAGATTACTTTAAATTATAAATGAAACATCTAGCCATTTTATCAATACTGCTTCTTTATTTCTCGTGTGCGAATGAAAAAGAAAACGCATCCATCTTGTCCGTAGATGTCTCCAAGGACATCGTGATTCCAGAGCACTACATAGTCACGAAAACAAAAACACCATTGACCATTGATGGAGATGATATGGATCCTTCTTGGGATTTGGCCACATATACAGATGACTTCATAGACATAGAAGGCGAGAAAACACCAAAGTTCGACACAAAGGTGAAGATGCTTTGGGATGACGATTATCTATATGTCTATTCCGAATTGAAGGAGCCACACATTTGGGGAAACTTGAAACAACGGGATACCATCATATATTACAACAATGACTTTGAAGTTTTCATAGATCCTTCTGGAACAGGAACTGGATATGGGGAAATTGAAATAAATGCATTGAATACCGTTTGGGATTTGTTTTTGGACAAACCTTATCGCATAGGCGGTAAAGCAAACTTCGAATGGAATCTGGACCAATTGAAAACCGCAGTAAAAATCCATGGTACACTAAACAACCCCAAAGACATAGATTCACTTTGGACAGTGGAGATGGCCATTCCTCTAAAACCGCTCACAAGTCTTAAAAATGGATCGAAAAACATTCCAAAGGAAGGTGAACAATGGCGCATTAATTTTTCTCGCGTACATTGGGATCACGACATTTCAAATGGCAAATACGATCGTAAAAAAGAAAATGGCAAATACCTGAGAGAGTACAATTGGGTATGGAGCAGTCAAAATGTGATCAACATGCACGAACCTGAAAAATGGGGCTTTTTGCAATTCACAAAAGCGTCATCCTCCAAAGCCATTGCTTTCATTGAAGACGATAATTTGTATGACAAGCAAATTCTTTATGCCCTATTCAGAAAGACAAGATACGGTGATTTAAAACATCTTTTGGAACACGAATTTGGACACACGCAAATCATCGATGTCACTTTTTCCGAAGGCAAGAAGACACAAGCAACATTTCACAAAACTAACCTCGGGTTTGAATTTAGCATTAAAGACGAGAACACGAACCGCATTCATTTCATAAACAACGAAGGGACATTAAAAACATTATGAACAAAGCAATCATATACCTACTGGCCTTGGCTTTTCTTTCCTGCAACAAGGAACAAAAGCATTCTGAAACAAATCCCGAAGTCTTAAAGAAGCCTTTCACATTTGCCACATGGACAAAAGCCCATGGTTCTTTTGACGAAGCAAAATGGGAAACCAAATTGGCCTTGTACGATTCTCTGGGCATAACAGAAGCACTTGTAGCAGGAAGTCCAGATTTTTTAACCCGACTAATACCTATAGCCAATAAAAAGGACATAAAGATCCATGCTTGGATGTGGACTCTAAATCGTCCCAACGACACCATTGCCAACCAACACCCTGAATGGTATGCGGTGAATAGAGCAGGAAAAAACTCCTTGGAACATAGGGCCTATGTCGATTACTACCAATGGCTAAGTCCCTTTCATCCAGAAGCGAGGGAACACATAAAGAACAATGTTAGAAAGCTCGCTCAAGTAAAGGGCCTGGCCTCCATACATTTGGATTACGTTCGCTATGTCGATGTCATTCTTGGTGCCGACCTCCAACCCAAGTACAATATTGTCCAATCCACCGAAATGCCCGAATACGATTATGGATACCACCCTATTGCCAGAGAAGGTTTCAAAGCCATTTTTGACAAAGACCCCCAAGATTTCGAACACCCGGAATTAAGTACGGAATGGAGGCAATATCGGTTGAATGCAATAACATCTCTAGTTAATGAAATTGTGGACATCGCACATGAAAAAGATCAAAAAATAACTGCTGCTGTGTTTCCTTTCCCGGAAATGTCCAGGCAAATGGTTAGACAAGCATGGAACGATTGGAACCTTGATGCTGCCTACCCGATGATCTACAACAACTTTTATCGTGAAAACATCAACTGGATAGGTTTTGCCACCGAGCAAGGTGTAAACGATGTCGATTTTCCAATACATTCCGGCTTGTTTGCACCAGCCTTGAAAACACCGGAGGACTTGGAGATGGCCATTAGATTGACGAAGGAAAAAGGAGCAGATGGGATTTCAATATTTACAGCAGACAATCTTAGCAAGGCACAAAAAGACGTATTTATAAAATTGAGTGAAGAATTTAGCAATGAATAGAATAAACAAAAAATTACAAGACGACAAAAAATTACTATCCATATATTTTTCTGCTGGTTACCCTGGCATTGATGACACTGTTACCATTATTCAAGACTTGGAAAAAAGCGGAGTGGACATGGTCGAAATAGGGTTGCCGTTCAGCGATCCCTTGGCAGATGGCCCTACAATTCAAAAAAGCTCTACACAAGCTCTTAAAAATGGGATGACAACCAACCTCCTCTTCAAACAACTGGAGAACATAAGGAAAACTGTAGACATTCCTCTGATCATCATGGGATATTTCAACCCGATGTTACAATATGGTGTGGAAGCCTTTTGCAAGACATGTCAAGACATAGGCATAGACGGTCTTATCATCCCCGATTTGCCTGTCGACGTGTACAATGAACAATACAAGTCTACATTCGAAAAATATGGACTGATAAACGTCTTTTTGATAACTCCTCAAACCTCTGTAGAACGTATTCGCTTCATAGACTCCATTTCCAATGGATTCATATATATGGTGAGTAGCGCAAGTGTAACAGGAAGCAGCAGCGGTTTTGGAAAGGAGCAAACGCAATATTTCAAACGCATTGCAGACATGAATCTAAAGAACCCTCAGATTATCGGTTTTGGCATTTCCAACAATGAAACCTTTGCACAGGCAACGCAATATGCAAAGGGAGCCATCATTGGTAGTGCATTCATAAAACATTTAACCGACAAAGGTGTGAATACGATAAACCAATTCGTAAAAAATATTTTGAATTAAAAATCAAAACCATGCATAACATCAAATTTAGAGCAGCAACCATCGCCGATTTGCCTTCGTTACTTGCCTTCGAGCAAGGTATCATAGATGCTGAACGCCCCTTCGACAGTACCTTGAAACCAGACCCCATAAGCTATTACGACCTCAAATTCCATGTTTTGTCCAACGAAGTCGAAGTCATGGTGGCACATGATGAAAACGAAGTCGTAGGTTCTGGATATGCAAAAATCATAAAAGCAAAAGACTACCATAGACATGAGGAATATGCCTATTTGGGTTTCATGTATGTCAAGCCAGAGTATCGAGGCAACGGCATCATAAAGAGCATAACCGAAAAATTGATATCTTGGGCAAAAGGAAAGGGCTTCTTTGAAATTAGGCTGGAAGTATACAATGACAATGCCCCAGCAATTAGGGCCTATGAAAAATCAGGCTTTAAAAAACATATCGTTGAAATGCGATTGGATGTTTCCAAATCAAGATATTAAACAAGAAAACAGATACATATGAAATGGTACTTGAAGGTATTGTTGGAAAATTATGCAAATTTTAGTGGCAGAGCGAGAAGGCAGGAATACTGGATGTTTGTCTTGTTCCAAATAATAATCATCGTTCTTTTGAGTTTCTTATGTGATGCGTTATATGATTTCTTCAACATGGATCTTTTTGCCATCTTATTCGGTGTATTCTTCATAGGGACTTTAATCCCTTGGTTGGCAGTAAATGTGAGAAGACTTCATGACACCGGGAAAAGCGGTAGCTACATCTTTATAAACCTCATTCCCCTCATAGGTAGAATCTGGTACATCATTCTCGTTGCCACAAATGGAGATTTTGGTCCCAATCAATACGGGCCAGATCCAAAAGTCTACTACAGTGACGAAGAAATAGACGAGATAGGGAAAACTCAGGTAGATTGAAACCACTTGGTTTTTATCACACTTTCATAAAAAGACACATTTTTACGTAGTTTTAATTCTTAAATGATATATTTGAAGTTGAAGTTTTCTTCAAATAATTCAAATTAACTAACTAAAACTAAATTTTATGAAATGGTATTTAAAAGTCGTAAGGGACAACTATGCAAATTTTGAAGGTAGAGCAAGAAGACAAGAATATTGGATGTTTACTCTATTCAACATTATCTTCATCTATGCGCTAGCCTTTTTATCAGGATTCCTAATTGCAATTACCGAAACAGCCGTTTTAGGCTTAATTTACATAGTGTATGTCCTTGGGGTTCTAATTCCTTCTATCGCTGTGACCGTTAGAAGAATGCATGACGTAGGCAAGAGCGGATGGTACTGCCTTATTCCTATCTATAGCTTTATATTGGCTGTAACAGAAGGTGACAGAGGAACCAACGAATATGGACCAGATCCAAAAGCACCAAATGCAGAAGAGATAAACGAAATTGGTCAATCTCAAACCGAAGCATAGCAAATGCCTCTAAACATAGTATTGATAGAACCTGAAATACCAAACAACACTGGAAACATTGGAAGATTGACTTTGGCTTCAGGTTCTAACTTGCATTTGGTGAAACCTTTTGGTTTTGAGATTACGGATGCTCGGTTAAAACGTGCCGGTTTGGATTACTGGCAGCACTTAAACCTTCATTATTATGAGGACACCAAAGATTTCTTCAGTAGAAACAGTGAAGCCAAAATGGTTTTTTTGTCTAGCCATGGCAATAAAGACCACTATGACATCCCCTTCGAGGACGACCTCTTTCTAGTCTTTGGAAAAGAGTCCGTAGGTTTACCCAAACCCATTACGGACAATCATACAGATTCATTGTACAAGATTCCGCTCTACAGTGAACACATTCGCAGCTTGAACATTGCCAACGCAGTTAGCATAGTCGTGTACGAAGGCCTAAGGCAAATGCATCGATTTTGATCGAAAGGAATTAATTTCGCTTTGGTTTACAGAACCATATCGTTTCTAAACAAATAATTATGGAAATCATAAGATGAAGCTATGACTGAGTCTGGAATAATTGGAATGGTACTTATATTGGCAAACCTAGTTGTTTCTTACAAAGGTTTCAAGGACAAATCATTTTTCGACGGTCACAAATTTCAAGTAGACAAGATACTAATTGACAAAGATTATAAGAGATTGGTAACTTCTGGCTTCTTACACGCCAATTGGTCGCACTTGATCTTCAATATGATCAGTCTGTACTTGTTTAGTAGCCTTTTGGAACAAAAAGTAGGTGTCATTTATTTCATGCTCATTTATTTCACTAGCTTGGTGGGAGGAAATCTACTAGCCCTCTTTGTTCACAAAGAACACGGAGACTATGCTGCCATTGGAGCTTCCGGAGCTGTTTGCGGTATTATCTTTGCTTCAATAGCACTATTTCCTAAAATGGGAATGGGCTTTATAATGTTACCCATTTCGATTCCTAGTTGGATATACGGCCTCTTATATGTTGGATACTCCATCTATGGCATTAAATCTCAAAAAGGCAACATTGGCCACGAAGCTCATTTGGGAGGCGCTCTCATAGGTATGCTAATTGCCATTGTATTGCATCCAAATGCCATGGTTGAAAACTACATCACGATTTCAATCATTACAATACCAACGCTCATATTCATATATTTGATTGTCATGAAACCTCACATCCTACTTGTAGACAGCTACAACTTCAAAAACAGGAAGCCGGCTTTGGATATGGATCACGAGTACAATGAGAATAAAGTAAACCAACAGAAAGAGCTGGACAAGCTATTGGATAAAATAAGTAGGAAGGGAATAGACGGCTTATCTAAAAAAGAAAGACAAAGACTTGATCGCTACTCAAAAGACAAATGACCCTTAAATGTTGTCACCTACAAGGAATTTCCTTAATGGATTGAACCTTTATGGTCAGTCCATCCGGAGACCCGTCATCTTCTACCAATATCCCGGTTATTTCCCAACAACGCGTGCTCACCTCTGAGTCTGGATCGTCTAACACCTCTTTCATGTACTTTTTAAAGTCTGCCAAATTTTTCCACGCACCGTGGTTTGCTCCAATTCTTGGCCTTGTTTGATCCTCTCTATATCCAGTTACGATCTTCTCATTGTCATCTCCTATGGTTCCCGAATCTGTTTCATCACCCGAAGTCGAAGAGGAATTTGCTCCTCCAACACGTTCACAACATCTAGTACAACTTCCATTACCTTTTCCACCAGATCCCAATGTTCCTTCTATTTCCAATGTAAATCCATCTGCGGCAACTTTGACCGACTTGAATCCACAAGCCCAAGCCCATGAGTAATCCATCTCACAGCAATTTTGTACAATTCGTGATTTGCAGTTTACTTCTGCTTCACCTGCCGTCATGGATGAAGTACAATTCTTGTTGCAGGTAATGGGTATTCCATTGGAATCGCAAGTAGGTGTCAAATCTGTAAAAACATGTCCTCGAGTCCAATTTGCAGGGTCGTCTCCTTCCCATAGCCACCACATTTTATAGCTAAAACAACTGTTGGATCTCCGAACTCCAGTGGCGTTCATAATCATATTGTCATTTAGTATTTTGTCTTCATCCAGCGTACAGTAAGTTACAAACTTCTTTTTGCTCGCTTTCCACTTCCAAGCAACCTTAACCACATGCTGTCCCACTTTGGTTTCATCGTCTATCTTCTTTTTCCAAGCTTCTTTTTTAGCAGAACTGATTGTTGGGTCATCGGAAATTTTCAAAACTGTGGCAATATTTATGGAGTCCGTGGCTTCAATGCTTGGGAACCAACTTTCTTTTTCATCCGTCATTTTGCCAACAATGTCCTTTCTGGAGGACTCGTCCTCTATTTTCTGCAAGTACTCCCACCCATCAGAAACCACTTCCAATCCAAAATTGTTATTCCAAGCTTTGAGAGCTGCCTCCAATTGGGCTCTTGGTTTTTCTGGCAACTTGTCATTTTCATTGGGATCACACGAATAGAATAAGGTAATTGCCATAAGCAAACCATAAAACAATACTAGCTTTTTCATAATGATATTTTTTAACGTTAACATCGCTTGCTTCAATTGGTGAAGCAAATGAGATCATAACAATATTATAACTTTAAAATCATCACCAAAAGAGGCAAAACACGGAAAACAGCAAAGTGTTTTTCCTGAAAATAACGTATGTAACTTGAAGACTTTTTAAGAAGCCATATTCATGTCGACAATATGGGAAATACGATTATAAAACACCTCTTCATATCTCATCAACGACTTCGTTTCTTCCTTGAAACGGCTTATTTCTTGGTATCTCCCCTCAGTAAGCTAATCATGTGGCCATTTTCTCAAAAACGACATAACAAACTAAAAATAAGCACATTAAAACTTAAAAAGCTAACTTTATTTTATAAAACGGAGGAAGTTTGACTTCTTCCCAAAGCTTTTGTAAACTACATTTGTTTCATTATTAATTTCAAAAAAACATAGCAATATGCAAAATGAACACAAATTTCGTTTAGATGAGTTAAGCGCACCTGTAAGTCCGCAAGTCTCAGCAGAAAGTTCCTCAATGTCCGTCATTGACGTTACAACACTTCTTTTAGGATTAATCCTTTAAGGAAAATGGGAGTCTTTCATCATCTATCGAAATGAAAGGCTCTCATTTCATTAATATCATCAAAAAATGAACACATACTTGAAACAATTCCATGATGCCATTGAAAATTTGGAGGACAAACATTTCCTTTTCGAGGCCTTGGATCATTTAAAAACACTTTTAAAAACCTCTTTTTTGATTGAATTGGTAAATGGTCATTTGTCAAAATTAAATTCTCAAGAACATTTTTACCCTACTCGTTCTTCCATTAACTATTGGCACATCTTAAATACAAAGGCCTTTACGTTAACACTTGTTAGAATGAAAAAAGAACAGGACAACAAATTCATCAACTCTTATCCTTATGACAAGGTAATCGTGCCTTTGACTGAAGACATATTCTATAGCCATTACAAACAACCCTCTCCCACTCCCTTGGAAGTCTTGGATAAAACAAAAAAACTACAACCTTTGGCCATTCAAAAACTACACAAGAACACTCCTTATTGCATAAAAAAACACGAAGATGTCTTTTCATATCACGGCGGATCGAACAACGAATCCATTTTACTTTCTTTCTCATGTAGGAAAGCACAATCATACGGTTGGGAATATGATGCCAACACATTGTTTCCTTTACGACTGGTGACCAATGTTTTGCAATCCGCTCGTTTGGAACACACCTGCAAGTTGTTGGGAGAATTGGGGAACGAAAGTTCATTGCCCAATTTGTTTCATTTCTTGAAAAACCCATATCACAATGTACGATGGGAGGCTGCCAGAGCGATTATGAACATTGATTTCGACAAAGGTTTGGAAGCCATCTTGCTTCTTGAAAATGATACCCACCCTGACATTCGTGAATCCGTTGAAAATGCTTTAAATAAAATATCTACTTTAAATCTCTCTTGAATTATGGCAATAACCGTAGATAAATCAACAATAGAAGATACAATCTCTTTTCAGGATTTCATTGAATTTTCCAGACAGACAATCAAAGAAAATGATGATGAATCGCTGTTGAAGTGCTCAAATCATTTAAAAATGCTATCGAACAACACGCATTTCATTGCAGATCACATCAATGAACAATTAAAAGACCTTGCCAATTTTCAAAACAACAATGCCTATGGCATTCAAAGTACATTGCTCCACATCAATGATATTTTCTACATCCGCATCAATGCTTGGCCTTCGCTATCCGAACATAAAGATGTTGGCTTGTGGCAAAAGGAACTTTACCATCATGTGCGTGCTCATGACCATAATTTTTCATTCATAACGGTAGGATGCCATGGGAAAGGTTATAAAACAGACATTTGGGAATATGACTATGACAAAGTAGTAGGTTATGTTGGGGAAAAAGTAGACTTGACCTTTCTAGAACACACTTCTCTTCCCAAGGGGAAGGTTATGTATTATAGGGCATCCAAAGACATACATACTCAAATACCGCCAGAAGACTATTCCATTTCATTAAACATCATGAAACGCGGAAACTCCTTTTTGGACAAAGAGCAATACCATTTCGATTTACAGAAGAGAACCATTACGAACATTGCTCCTGGCTTTGGCACCGGTCGTTATTTTTTAATCGACCTAGCCAAAGAGATAGCCACTCCAAAGACAGAAGAGCTTTTGGAACAACTTTCAATTTCACATGAAACCCCATATGTCAGAGCTAAAAGCTATGAAACCCTTTGGGAATTGAATGCAGATGAACATCTTCTATCCAAAGCATTGAATGATGAAAGTAGAATTGTACGGAATTTTGCCAAAAGGACTTTTGAATTGAATGCATTGCCCTAGCTGTTAGAAGAACAAATTAGTCCTTAGCTTGTTTTTTTAACATTTGCAAGTAGAAGTTTTCCACCTTGGTACGTGCCCATGGCGTACGTCTTAAAAACTTCAAACTCGATTTCACGGATGGATTGTCTGTAAAACAACGAATTTTAATATTGTATCCCAGATACTCCCATCCATAGTACGCTTCCAAATCTGTTATGATTTGTTCAAGTTTAACGCCATGCAAAGGATTGTTTGGTTGTGACTCCATAATTAACCTACTAGTTCTTTTATTTTGACTGCTTTTTCAAAATGATCGAGTTTATGTGTCATAATCCACCACGTCGCTACTTCCATGAGCAGTTCTGGGTTATCATTCTTATTGGAAAAGAAGGCATAGAAGGACAGTCCTACATTTGTTCCTTTTTGTTCTATCTTCTTGTTGCAGACTTCAACTATCTTATTCTTTAAAATGGGAGTCATTTAATCTCTTTTATCGGTAGAGCGTTTATTGTTAGATCGTTTTGAGCGTCTAGAATTATTGCTTTTACCTCCTCTATTGTTTCTATTGGATTTTTCTGAATTGGATCCTTTTGGTTTTGATTGACGTCCCCCTCTTCCTTGTCCTTGTCCTTGCTTGATAGGTTCTGTAGATGCATTGGGGTCTGGCTCGAAACCTTCAATTATCTCCACAGGTATTTTCATGCCAACCAATTTTTGAATGTCTCTCAAATAAGTTGTCTCATCTGCACTTACCAAAGAGATTGCTTCTCCTTTTGCTCCTGCTCTACCTGTTCTTCCGATACGATGCACGTAATCCTCGGAAATGTTTGGAATCTCAAAGTTAACTACATGCGGCAACAATGGAATGTCCAGACCACGAGCTGCGATGTCTGTGGCAACCAATATGCGAATGCTTCCGCTTTTAAAGCCTGCCAAGGCTTTGGTACGAGCTCCTTGGCTTTTATTTCCATGAATGGCAGCCGCTGTAATCCCAGCTCCCACCATTTTCTTGCAAAGTTTGTTAGCTCCATGTTTGGTTCGTGTAAATACCAAAACCTGCTTCCAATCTCCTTCGGAAATCAATTTTATCACCAAGCTGGTTTTCTTGCCTTTCGCAACTCTGTATACTTTTTGGTTAATAGCATCCACCGTAGAATTTTCTGGTGTTGCTTCCACTTGTGCTGGATGGTTTAAAATCCCGTTTGCCAGTTTCCTTATATCTTTGGAAAAAGTAGCAGAGAACATTAGGTTCTGACGTCGTTCCGGCATTATTTTCATAACACGTTCGATATCCCTCAAGAACCCCATGTCCAACATGCGGTCTGCTTCATCCAAAACAAAGATTTCAACTTTGGACAAAGACAATACACCTTGTCCATACAAGTCCAGTAGTCTCCCAGGAGTGGCCACCAAAACATCTACACCTTGATGTAAACGTGCTATTTGTGGTTTTTGGTTTACGCCTCCAAAAATAACTGCTGATCGCAAATCCAAAAACTCACTATACTCCTTTACATTGGCATACACTTGTGCTGCCAATTCTCTAGTTGGGGTCAACACCAGTGCTCTTACTGGTCTACGCCTTAAAGTTTGTCCTTGAGAAAGCAAGTGTAACATTGGCAATGTAAAACCAGCGGTTTTTCCTGTTCCTGTCTGTGCAGATGCCAATACATCCTTTCCTTCCAAAACTGGAGGAATCGCTTTTGCTTGTATTGGAGATGGTGTTGTATACCCTTTTTTGCTAATTGCTTTTAGCAAGGCTTCGGATAAGCCTAAAGATTTGAATGACATATAAATTGTTTGGCAAATGACAATCTATTTTTAGCGTCATTCTGTATTAAGAAAGCGAATATACAGCTAATTTATTCGTTGCTATCATCATTTGTATGACTTATTTTCAAAAAAGTATGATTACTTATAGCAATCTGCCTATATTAATGACGCATTAAAACTTGCTCATTCTTCGTTCTTTCTGTTTTAAAAGCGCGAGTATTCAATTACAAGAACACTAGAAAAATGATGTTTAACACCTTTGTGTTTTAACATTCCCAATACTATATTAGTATTCATTCCTGTAAACAGATGTTTCTCTTTTTTTTAAAGGTATTTCTTTTTTAATAAAAACACCTCATTACAAAGTAAAGGCTAAGCTTTGCTTAGTGGCGATAAAAGTAAGAAATCCCGTTACTAAACCAAGGGCTAGTTTCCAACTGGTACAGGTAAGATTTACTGCTATGGACTATATCCAACAAAAGCGCAATGCAACAGAATTTGTTTGGTGTTTGGGGGAAGTGTGATACTTTTAGCAAGAAGTTGCATGACTAATTAAACAGACAAAAAAAATATGTAGTTCTACGTCTTTTTTTTGTCTGTTTAAAAGACTAGCTTTGATAGCCCTTAAAATAAAAGGATAAAGTTTATGGTTACCCTATTAACTATAAAACAAATTAAGCATATAAGAAATATATAGTTACCATGGTAACTATATATTTATGTTAGAGACAATATCAAAATCAATGACATACGCACCTGCAATAAGCACAATTATCTCTCCTGAATATTTATCTGATTTTATTGGTAATGAATACGGTTTTGGAAAAAACATAGATTGCAAAATCTTAAAAACGGATGTAAACCATAATTATTTAATTAAAACCGAAACAGGCGAAAAGTTTGTATTCAGAATTTACTTTAAAAATTGGAGAACTAAAAATGAGATAGGGGAAGAATTATCGCTATTAAACTATTTAAAAGGTAACGGAATTTCAGTTTCTTATCCAATAAAAGACTCAAATAATAACTTTATCCAAAGAATAAATGGATTTGAAGGCGAACGTTTTGGAGTTTTATTTTCTTTTGCAGAGGGGAGGTTTATCCGAAAACCATCAGAAGAGATTTGTTATAATCTCGGTGTGATAATGGCAGAAATTCATCAATTGACCATTAATAAAAAAATTGACCGAAAAAATTATGACGATAAAACATTAGTTAATTGGGCTTTTGAACTGGCAAAGAAGAGTTTTTCTGAATCTTCAAACGAAATGAAATATTTTGAGCGTGCTACTTCTAAAATTTCCTCTGAATTTAGGAATGTAGAATCTGATAGTTTAAGATACGGAACAATCCACCTCGATATGTGGTATGAGAATATGAAGATTAAAAATGATAGTGAAATTACGATATTTGATTTTGACAATTGCGGTAATGGATGGTTATTTTTAGATATAGCCTATAGTTTGATGTTGATCTATCGGAATGAACCAATTAAGGAGGTATTTGAAAAGAAAAGAAATAGTTTTTATGAAGGGTATGAATCAATTACCTCAATATCGAGCGAAGAAAAAAGATTGATTCCGTATGGAGGTTTAGCTATTTGGCTTCATTATACTGGAATTCATATTGAACGATTTAATGATTTCTCTAATCACTTCTTAAGTGAAGAGTTTTTAAAATATTGGATTCATACTGTAAATCAGTGGATGGAATTAAACGAAATAAAAATATAAAGTCTCTAACACTATATAACAAAACATGGTTGCCCTTTGGGACAACAACGTTTGTTATATTTACCGTTAGGCACAATTAGAACAAAACTATGGCATCAGCATTTTGGACTTTAGAAGATGGAAGAGGATTCGCAAAACGTTGGAGTGAAATGGCTTTTATGCTGGAATTAATTACTGATGAATTAAAAGCAATTAATGGCGCTGATGAATTTTACAAGTACTTAGAATGGTTTGTAATTAGAGAAGACCAAGGAGATGAATATAATGGTTTTGGAGGATTTATCCGAAATGATGAGAATATTATGTTTGATATTGACTTGCGAACTTTTGCGCCAGCAAACAGAACTCATTTTTGGGAGGCAACTCAAAAAGCGTTGACAAAATTAGAAAAGCAGAATAACGAAAAGAATGGCGGTATAATATTTCTTTTGGCGTCGTTACTTGATATGCATAAAAGAATTGAAAACGGAGAAGCCCCAAACGAATTGAATCATATGAATAGTATTGAACCTGAACCAAATCAAAAACTTGGACCAGGTTGGTAAATTACCTTAGATATGAGCAATGAAATATTAAATAACGGACTCAATTTATCAATGGAATTTGGAGAAAATTGGTTGACTGATATTGATGATAGATTAAGAAAAAAACATCCTAAATTGACAAAATCTGAATTAAGGAGTTGTGATAAATTATGTCGAAAAGTGAACAAAACTGCTCACGATTTTATTCGTAAAAATCCAATAAAAAATGGAGAGAAAATCGACTTTATTGATTTCTCAAAATTTGAGGAATTTATGAAAATTAAGTATGAATGGATTGACAACACTAATCTTAAAAAACTTTATAGTCAAAGTTGCTATTACGCATTGAAATAAAAAATAACTGTGCCTAACACGGTGTTGGCAACCGTTTTTAATTCCGCCAAACTTAAATTCATTCAGATTCCTTTTTGGTTTTTAATGTATCTGATAATGTGTTTACTTTATATTCAACAATATTATTATTCAAATCAATCCATTTCTGTTTTAAAGAATCACGTTCAAGTTTTAGAGAATCATAATTGCTCTTTAATTCACGATAATCATATTTCTGGTAAATATTCAGAGAACTAAAAACAACTGTCAAAATGATAGGTACTATTATATATAAATCAAACTTTTTAGGTTTAGATTTTTTAGTGAATTTAACAAATCCAAAATTGGATTGTTTCAGCGTTTTTCCTTTTTCGGTTAGAGAAAACCAACCATTGTCATTGTATTTTTCAAACAAGTCATTATTCATTCCGAATAATTTTGTTTCATTCACAATTTCAAGGATTTTTTTTACTTCATCTTTATTTTTTTCATTAGGTTTTATTTCTTTGAAAAAAATATTGTTGATTGAAAACGCATTAAAGTCAGTTATTTTCTCAAATAATAAATCAATTTTTTCAATTATTTCTTTTTCAGTCATTTTTCAGATTATGAGTAAGTAATGTTCGTTAAGGGACATGGTTTACACAAGTTAAAGATTGGGGTTAACACAGAGCCGAATTTTTATATTTTGTTTTAACTTTTCAATTCTTAAAGCCAAATTAAAAATTTGGCGGACTTTTTAAATATCCACAAACTTTTCGGTCAAACACTTATTAGCTATGTTTTATACACCTTGTATAATTTATTGCTCATTTTTTAGGTTATTTGCGAAAGTCCTCGTGGACTTTCTTTGTTAGTTATTATTTATTTGAATATCCGTAAACACTCATAATTGATAAAATAGTTGTAAATTGTATGAAAA
>JAHDHI010000015.1 GCA_020631395.1 Bizionia sp. | reverse complement strand
GGAGAAATACGTACCAAGCGATGTACTCCATTTTCACCTTTTAGCCATCCAAAGGCGTAATCACCTTCAATTTCTATGGTTACGGTCTTTATGCCTGCGACGTCTCCTTCTTGAAAATTCAACTCCTTTACCTTGAATCCATTTTTCTCGGCATACATCAAGTACATACGCAATAGCATATTCGCCCAGTCACAACTTTCCGTTCCACCGGCACCAGCCGTTATTTGCAATACGGCACTTAAATTGTCCCCTTCCTCGGAAAGCATGTTTTTGAATTCCAAGTCTTCAATTCGGGTCTTTGCACTTTCAAAACGTTGTTCGACATCTTCTACCGAAGCTTCGTCTTCCTTGTAAAATTCATAGATGACTTCCAAATCTTCCACAAGTGTTTTGGAGGCATTGTAGTCTTCTACCCATTTTTTCTTGATGCGAATTGATTTCATGATGCCTTCGGCAGCTTTGGAATCGCTCCAGAAATTGGGATCGAAGGTTTGTTCCTCTTCGTTTTGTATTTCTATTAGTTTGGCATCTATGTCAAAGATATTGCCTTAAAGCATTAAGGCGTTTAGAGAGATCTTTAATGTGATCGGATGTTATCATTTGTTTTTATGGTTTGAAAACAAAAATAGAATTTATACTATTATCTGAAAGCAATTATATGCATATTTTTATAATTTTATGCTGAAAAACTGAGATCAAATGACAATAGACTTAAGAAGTGATACCGTTACCAAGCCGTCAAAAGGAATGTTGGAGGCCATGATGTTGGCCAAAGTTGGAGATGATGTATTTAAAGAAGATGAAACTGTGAACGAACTGGAAATACGATTGGCCAAACTTTTTGGAAAGCCTCAGGCTATGTTCTTTCCCAGTGGAACCATGGCAAATCAAACAGCAATAAAACTACATACCAATCCAGGAGATCAAGTCATATGCGATAAATATTCACATATCTTCAATTATGAAGGAGGGGGAGCCTCTTTCAACAGTGGGGTTTCTTGTAAATTGATAGATGGGAATCGCGGAATGTTTACTGCAAGAGAAGTAGAGGAGGCCATAAACCCTCCGAGTTTTTACCATAGCCCTTTGACCTCGTTGGTGGAAATTGAGAATACGACCAACAAAGGAGGAGGAGCGTGTTGGGACTTCAATGAAATCTTGAAGATTCGAGAAGTTTGCGATGCAAATAATTTGGGGCTGCATTTGGATGGAGCTCGATTGTGGAATGCCTTGGTAGTTAAAAATGAAACACCCGAACAGTATGGAAAAGTTTTCGATACGATATCTGTATGCTTAAGCAAGGGGTTGGGGTGTCCAATTGGCTCTGTTTTGTTGGGAGATGAAGAATTGATGCAAAACGCAATGCGTATTAGAAAGGTTTTGGGAGGAGGAATGCGACAAGTTGGTTTTTTGGCAGCAGCAGGACTATATGCTTTGGATCACAATATCGATAAATTGCATGAGGATCATGAAAAGGCAAAAGGCATTGAAGGTGTTTTAAAAAGGCAATGGTATGTAAATAGTGTGGAACCAGTTGAAACAAACATTGTCATTTTTAGTCTAAAGGACGAAATGCCCGAAAAAAACTTCATTGAAATGTTGGCAAAGAACAATATTGAAATTATTTCCCTAGGAGCTGGAAAAGTGAGAATAGTAACACATTCAGACTACGATTCAGATATGCACAATCACTTTTTGACCATACTGGAGTCACTATAAAATACAATATTTTTTGTGTAACTAGTTCATTTTTAGTGTTTAAAATTAGTCAATATGTTTTTATCGTTATTTTTGTGTCTTTTATCGAAATATTGAGGTTTTTTTAACATTTAAAGAAAGATTCGGTTTGATAGCAGGTAATTTTATCCGAAATTAGTAGAACAAGCTAATACCCCCTTCTGCTAGTTTATATTAATCGTAAAATAACCATTAAACCTTCAAACAAATGAAAAAAATCTTACTAACATTTATGTCTGTAGCAATTAGCATCACTGCATTTGCTCAAGACTTACCAACCAATCCAGAGCCAGGAAAATGTTATGTGCGTTGTGTAACACCGGACATTTGGGTAAATCAGGATGTAACCGTCCAAGTGGCACCAGCATATAAGAAATTAAGTACAGTACCAGCCAAATATGCAACAGAGGCAGAAACTGTGGTTATTGCGGATGCAAGTCAAAAGCTAGAAGTCGTGCCTGCCAAATATGAAACTCAAACCTTCGAAGTCGTTGTAAAAGACGGCGCTCAACGTTTGGAAAAGATACCATCAAGGACTGAAACGCAAACAGAGACAGTTGTCGTACAGGAAGCAAGTCAGAGATTGGAGATCGTACCAGCAGTCTACGAAACTCAAACCTTCGAAGTCGTAACTCAACCTGCCAGTCAAAAATTGGAATTGGTACCTGCAGTTTACGAAACCCAAAATGTGACGGTTGTGACCAAAGAAGCCTCTCAGCGTTTGGAAGTGATTCCTGCCGAGTACGGAACAGAAACCATTGCTTACAGAAAAAGAGAGTTTGGATCTTCCTTGAAAGTAGTACCAGCAAAATTTTCGCCAAACTATCAAATCATCGAAACAAAGCCTGCAACGGCAAAATGGGGTATGAGCGACACGCCAGCGGCAGATTGCCAATCTAGCGATCCTAACGATTGTAGATACTGGTGTTATAAATCCGTACCAGCTCAAAACATAACAATAAACACTACGGACTTGGCAGCAGATGCTTCTTTTATAAGGACTCCAGATTGTGATACAAGTGCAGATCCAAATTGTGGTATGTCCAGCTATACCAAGAAAATAGTTACCAAACCTGCTACTACTAGAGTCATAGACATTCCAGAAGTAACAAAAACTGTAGAGAAAACAGTAATGGTGACGCCTCCAACAACAAGGGTGATTCCAATTCCAGAAGTTAAAAAGACGATGAAGCGAGTTGTAATGGTGACACCACCAACAACTAGAGTCATAGACATTCCAGAGGTTACGAAAACAGTCAAGAAAACTGTGATTATCCCTGAAACGACGAGAGTGGTGGAAATACCTCCAGTTACCAAGACCATGAAGCGCGTAGTGATGGTAACGCCTCCAACTACGAGAGCAATAGAGATTCCTCAAAAAACATCTACGATCAAGAAAACAATCTTGGCTGAAGATTCCAAAGTTGTTGAGACTACCGTACCATCGGTAACCAAGACTGTTACGAAGGAAGTATTGCAAACCAAAGGAGGTTTGACGACTTGGAAGGAAGTAGATTGTAAGATTGTAGAGTATAACGACCTTAACATAAATTGGAACTTGGGTTCTGCAACATTGACAGATGCAGCTAGAGCAGAGATCGATGCAAAGTTATTGCCAGTTCTAGCAGATGGAGTATCTGTGGAAATTGCTTCACATACAGATTCTAGAGGATCCAAATCCAGCAATGCATCCTTATCGGAAAGAAGAGCACAAGCGGTGACAAATTATCTGATTTCGAAAGGCATCAATTCAAGTAGAATAGTATCCAACGGTTATGGAGAATCCAGATTGACAAATAGATGTTCGGATGGCGTATCTTGTACCGAAAGAGAGCATTTGGCAAATAGAAGAACTCAATTTAGAGTTATAAATGCCAATTAAAAAATAAACGATTATATTTTTGTTTAGAAAATGAGGAAGCCATATGGCTTCCTTTTTTATTTACACAATTTAAAACGGGAAAAATTAACAAAAACGATGAAAAGTAAAAAATATCGTTAAAATACATTTATTGTTTGTTTAAGTAAAACATTTAAGTTATGTTCGCAAAAAATAATGTGTAACTAGTTGTAAATCAACAGTATGTTGTAACTGTAGTCTTACAAGAAAAATTTTACCCCTTTACTGTAATGAAACACTCATCCCTAATTCTTTGCTTGCTATTAACGGTTATGGTTAGTTTACATGCTCAAAATTCAAATTATGATCTTCCGGAAAAGTTGACGACTTCCAATGTTTTAAAGACAGATGGTTTGATACAACCGCATTTGGATGAATTTTTAAAACAATGCAAGAAGTACAATATAGATTTTTCGGAAAAGTTGTTCAACTTGAAGGAGATTGCACTCGTGGATACTTTGAAAGTATCCTCGAGTGGAGGAACTTTGGGAATGTTGGTAAGAAATAAGGACAAGGAGGTCGAAAAAATAATTTTCAGTAAAATTACTCTCTTGGACAACGAGATATTAAGAGTGGTGGCTTTTCATGAATTCGGACATTACTTTCTTGGATACAAGCATATTTGTAAAGACTGCGATTCGATAATGGCAGAAGTGAATACTAGTTATTTTGACATAGCCAAAGATTGGGAAAAGCAAGTAGAACGGCTTTTTATAAATTCTCCAGAGTATATGAGAACACGAAGTTTATCCGTCAATGAATGATTAAAGATATCATTGATGAGTTATTTATATGAAAAAACGCCCAATTGGGCGTTTTTTTGTTCTTTTTTTAGATAAAGAGAGTTTTACTTGAACATATCCATTCCTGGAATGTTAGGCATACCATCTTTTGCAGCTGCAGCCAATTCAGCTTCATTGATGTTGGTAGCCTTCTCTATTGCTCTATTCAATGTTAAGATGAGGTAGTCTTCCAACTGTTCCTTGTCTTCCAAGAGCGCATCGTCTATGGCAATGGACTTGATGGTCCTGTTCGCAGTCAATGTCACCTTTAACAGGCCATCATTGCTTTTTTCGTCAACCAACACGGTATTCAAACGTTGCTTTGTTTCTTCTACTTTTTTCTGGGCATCTTGTAATTTACCCATCATTCCGCTTAGATTTCCAAACATAATTATGATATTATAAGTTTATTTCTATGCAAATTTATTAAATTGAGACCGTATTTCACTTTATAACTTAATAAGAAGAATTTAACGATATATTATAATCATTAGTTTTACTTTTGTCTTGATGTAAACAAAACCAAAATATGATAGAAAAGATTACACTGAATAAAGCTCCGATAGCTAAAAAAGAACCAAAGCAATTAGAAATTCACAATGATGTGAGAATCGACAATTATTTTTGGTTGAATGACAGAGAGAATGAAGAAGTCATAGCTTATTTGAATGCTGAAAATGAATACACCAAGGATACATTGAGGCATACAGAATCTTTTCAAAAGGAATTGTTCGAGGAAATGAAAGGGCGCATAAAGGAAGATGACGCTTCTGTCCCATACAAGTTGAATGGTTATTGGTATGTCACCAAGTTCGAAAAAGGTAAAGGATACCCCATTTACACCCGAAAAAAAGGAAGTTTGGATGCAGAGGAGGAATTGTTGTTTGATTGCAACGAGATGGCAGCGGGGCATGCTTACTTCAAATTGGGAGGCATTTCCATAAGTCCAGACAATACAATGGCAAGCTTCTCGGTGGATACGGTGAGTAGAAGACAATACATACTTCAAATAAAAAGCTTGATCACGGGGGAAGTTTTTTCCGATAAAATAGAGAATACGACGGGAAGCTCCACTTGGGCAAACGACAACAAGACACTATTCTACTCCAAAAAAGATGAGGTAACCTTACGATCCGACAAAATATACAAGCATAAGTTACATACGAGCAAATCGGAAGATGTTCTTGTGTTCAACGAAACGGACGAAACGTTCAATACCTTTGTATATAAGACAAAATCGAAGAAATACCTTGTAATAGGTTCTTCCAGCACACTGACTTCAGAATATAGGATATTGAATGCCGATACGCCAGACGCTGAATTTAGGGTGTTTCAGGAACGTGAACGAGAGTTGGAGTATTCCATATCCCATTATGATGACAGTTTTTACATCATAACCAACAAAGACGATGCTACCAATTTCAAGCTTCAAAAGACATCAGAACATAAAACAGAAAAGGAAAACTGGGAGGATGTGTTGCCACACAGAGATAGTGTGCTTTTGGAGGACATAGAAATATTCAGTAGGTATCTGGTCGTAAATGAAAGGGAAAACGGATTAAATAAGATTAGGATAATTGGATGGAATGGAGAAGAAGATTATTATTTGCCATTCAGCAATGAGACCTATACGGCAAACATAGGAAACAATCCAGATTTTGACAGTACGGATTTAAGGTATAGCTACAATGGGTTGACAACTCCAAATTCGGTAATCGACTATAATTTTGACACCAAGGAAAAAACGATCTTGAAGGAACAAGCAGTATTGGGAGGTACGTTCGACAAAGACAATTATGAGTCGAATCGCATATGGGCAACAGCCAGAGATGGTGTGAAAATCCCTGTCTCATTGATCTATAAAAAAGGCTTGAAGCTGGATGGAAGCAATCCACTGTTACAATATGCCTACGGATCCTATGGATCCACGATAGATCCTTATTTCTCATCAATACGACTAAGTCTGTTGGATAGAGGTTTCATATATGCCATAGCCCATATAAGAGGAGGGGAGTACTTGGGAAGGGAATGGTATGAAGAAGGAAAGTTGTTGAAGAAAATGAACACATTTACAGATTTTATAGACTGTTCCAAGCATTTAATCAATGAGAGCTATACTTCCTCCAAGCATTTATATGCCATGGGAGGTAGTGCAGGAGGATTGTTGATGGGGACGATTGTCAATTTAAACCCAGAACTATACAATGGGATTATTGCAGCAGTTCCATTCGTAGATGTGGTTACGACGATGTTAGATGATAGCATTCCTTTGACTACGGGAGAATATGACGAATGGGGAAATCCAAATGAGAAGGAGTACTATGACTATATGAAATCCTATTCGCCCTACGACAATGTTACGAAGAAGGACTATCCCCATATGTTGGTTACAACGGGATTGCACGACTCTCAAGTACAATATTGGGAACCAGCTAAATGGGTGGCGAAAATAAGAGACGTCAAGACTGATGACAATAGATTGTTATTTTACATAGACATGGATTCTGGACACGGAGGAGCATCAGGTAGATTTGAGAGTTTGAAGGAAGTTGCTTTGGAGTATGCTTTCCTGTTGGATTTGGAAGGAATAAGTCATTAAAAAAAAAATGCGTATTTTTGCGAGGTTTTAGAACACATCAACCAATTAAATTAGCTTACGAGTAGCGTTTATGGAAAACAATAAACAAGTTTTTGACAATGTATTAGACCTTATTGGTAATACACCAATGATAAAACTGAAAAAAATAACCTCTGAATTCAAAGGGAACTTTTTAGCGAAAGTTGAAGCTTTCAATCCAGGGCATTCCTCTAAAGATAGAATTGCATTATACATTATAGAAGAAGCGGAACGACAAGGTATTTTGAAACCAGGCGATACGATTATAGAAACTACTTCGGGCAATACAGGGTTTAGCCTTGCAATGGTTAGCGTAATAAAGGGGTATGACTGTATCTTGGCTGTAAGTTCCAAATCTTCTGCAGATAAGATAGACATGTTGAAAAATATGGGAGCTAGAGTTTATGTTTGTCCAGCAAATGTAAGTGCAGATGATTCAAGATCGTATTATCAAGTGGCAAAGCGTCTACATGATGAGATAAAAGGTTCTGTATACATCAATCAGTATTTCAATCAATTGAACCTAGATGCTCACTATCATTCAACAGGTCCAGAGATTTGGAATCAAACAGAAGGTAAGATCACCCATTTGGTGGCATGTAGTGGAACAGGTGGTACAATATCAGGAACGGCCAAATATTTGAAAGAGCAAAATCCAGACATCAAGATCATTGGAGTGGATGCCTATGGGTCCGTATTGAAGAAATATCACGAAACAAGAGAATTTGACGACAAGGAGATTTATCCATACAGAATAGAAGGACTGGGTAAGAACCTAATACCTACGGCAACGGATTTTGACACCATTGATGCCTTTGTGAAGGTTACAGATGAAGAAAGTGCCCATACAGCTCGTGAAATAGCAAAAACTGAAGGGTTGTTTGTCGGGTATACCTCTGGAGCAGCAATGCAAGCCATAAAACAATTGGATGCCGAAGGAGAATTCAAAGAAGATGACATCGTGGTTACGATTTTCCCAGATCACGGATCACGATATATGAGCAAAGTGTATAGCGATAAATGGATGAGAGATCAAGGTTTCTTCGACAGTGTTAACGAAGAAGCAACGCAAAGCATACAATACGTAAAGTAAAATGCAATAAAAAACATACTGAAGTTAGCTGATTTTAAGTTTTTAAGTCAGCTAATTTTTTTATGAAAAATAGACTGTAAAAAGATTATGCAAAAAAGGTAGAATTACCTAATTTTGCACCAACTAACTAATTTGATGGCTTACAATAAATTATTCAAAATAAATTTTAATCACATTGTGGTTTGTTTGAGTCTGTTGTCTTGCCTAAAATTAAGTAAACAATGAAAACGAACCGATGAAAGATTTATTTGCAAAAATATACAAGGATAAAGGACCGTTAGGAAAATGGGCTTCAACAGCAGAAGGTTACTTTGTGTTTCCCAAGTTGGAAGGACAGATTTCCAATAGAATGAAGTTTCAAGGAAAAGAAGTGATTACTTGGAGTATAAACGATTATTTAGGCTTGGCGAATCATCCGGAAGTTCGTAAGGTAGATGCTGAAGCTGCTGCAGAATATGGATCTGCCTATCCAATGGGGGCAAGAATGATGTCTGGTCATACGGAGTTGCACGAGCAATTGCAAAATGAATTGGCTGCCTTCGTTAAGAAAGAAGCTTCCTATTTGTTGAATTTTGGTTATCAAGGAATGGTGTCTACGGTAGATGCGTTGGTGTCCAAAGACGACATCATCGTCTATGATGTGGATTCTCATGCGTGTATCATAGATGGAGTACGTTTGCATATGGGGAAGCGTTTTACCTACAAGCATAATGATGTAGAAAGTTTGGAGAAAAACTTGGAGCGTGCTACGAAGATGGCAGAACAAACAGGAGGAGGGATTCTAGTAATTTCAGAAGGAGTGTTTGGAATGCGAGGAGAACAAGGGCGCTTAAAGGAAATAGTAGCCCTAAAAAAGAAATTCAATTTTAGATTGTTCGTAGACGATGCTCATGGTTTTGGAACTTTAGGAAAGACAGGAGCAGGAGCAGGAGAAGAACAAGGTGTACAAGATGAAATAGACGTTTACTTTGCTACTTTCGCAAAATCCATGGCTAGCACAGGAGCTTTCATTGCCGCAGATAAGGAAATCATAGATTACTTGAAATACAATTTGCGTTCTCAAATGTTTGCCAAGTCGTTGCAAATGCAATTAGTGGTAGGAGCATTGAAGCGTTTGGACATGCTTAGGACGATGCCAGAGCTAAAACAAAACCTTTGGACCATCGTGGATGCATTGCAATCAGGATTGAAAGAGAGAGGTTTCGACATAGGAACAACACAAAGTTGCGTTACGCCTGTATACCTGAAAGGAAGCATTCCAGAAGCTATGGCTTTGGTGAGGGACTTACGTGAAAACTATGGTATATTTTGTTCCATAGTGGTATATCCTGTAATCCCAAAAGGATTAATCCTGTTGAGAATGATTCCAACGGCTACACATACTCTGCAAGACGTGGAACAAACTTTGGATGCTTTTGATGCGATTAGGGATCGTTTGCAAAATGGAACATACAAGCGTATGTCTGCAGCTCTTATTAAAACGATGGGAGAGTAGTTAGTTATGTGAATAATGTTAGAAAAGACCACCAGCAGTAGCAGGTGTTATAGATAGATTAAAAAAAATCCAATTCGAAAGAATTGGATTTTTTGTTTTACATGATCTTTTTTCGGTAAGTCTTTCGTCGTTTGACCACTACGGGATCGAAGTGCTTCCATATTTTATGTATGGCCTCATTGTCTTCCAATTCAGGAGTTCTATAGCAATCCACAATGCCCTTTTCAGTGAAAACCTCATAGTATTCGTTGAATATTACAGCGTGTACACCTTTGTTTTGGTAATCTGGATGTACTCCAATCAAATAGAATACGACATCCTTGCTCGTCTTCTTTGCTTTTAACAATTTGGCAAAGCCAAAGGGAAACAACTTTCCTTTCATTTCTTGAAGAGCATATGCGAATCTAGGCATCACTATGGCAAAGGCTACCATATTGTCATTTTCGTCTACCACGAACTTGATGTATTCTGGGTTTACAAAACTTATGAACTTCTTTTTGAAGTACTCTTTTTGAATGTCCGTTATTTCAACAAACGATGACAAGGAAGAATAGGAGGCGTTGAATAAATCGAACATCTTGTCTGCATAAGGCATTACCTCTTCCGTCTTTGTCAATTGCAAAGCTGTTAGCTTGTAACGCCTTTTGATTAGTTCTTGTGCCTTTTTGAAAAACTCAGGTTTTACATTGCTGAAAGGGAATTTGCTTTCAGAATACGCCTTTTCAATGTCATAGCCTAGAGCTTCATAATGTTTTACATAGTATGGATGATTGTACCAAGTAATCATATTGCTTA
Source organism: Bizionia sp. (assembly GCA_020631395.1). Classification (GTDB taxonomy): domain Bacteria; phylum Bacteroidota; class Bacteroidia; order Flavobacteriales; family Flavobacteriaceae; genus JAHDHI01. The sequence goes on along the minus strand of JAHDHI010000015.1, from coordinate 58,809 downwards.
TTTGGTCAAAGCCTTCAGTCATTACTCCAACCTTGTCCATGTTGGAAAAGCCAACTGGGCCTTCGGTATACTCCAAATTGTTGGATTTGCCAATTCTTGCGACTTCATCCAAAAGGGCTTTGGATACTTCCAAGTCGTCTATGAAATCGAACCAGCCAAAACGCATTTTCTTAAGGTTTTGATTCTTGACTTCCAGCCAATTTATGATGGCTGCTACGCGGCCAACGACTTTTTCATTTTTATAAGCTAGGAAAAAAGTGGCATCTGCGTCTTTGAAAATTGGGTTTTTTTTCTTGTCGAAAGTTGCAAGCTCTTGGCTTATTATTGGGGGTACCCAATATTTGGAATCTTTGTAAAGCAAAAAAGGAAACTTCACAAATGCTTTAAGTTCCTTTTTTGTAGTAATTTGTTTTACTGTAATCATACTGTCCAGAAGTTAGTCTTCGTCATCAAAATCAATTTCTTGTACTTCTTTTTTTTGTTTTTTACTGCCTCCTGAATCATCATCACCTCCTCTTTTTTTCTTTTTCTTCTTCCTTTTCTTGTTGGCTTTTCGTTCAGCTTCTTCCTCTGCGGAGACACCATTGTCTGGTTTTGGATCCTTGTGGAAATCCAATCTGTATGATACTCCGAAGTTTATGCTGAAAACGGAAGGCGTGTCTTTTGTGTTGAAGGTCAAGGCTGTATCCAGTTGTAAGTCTGTGCCCCATAGGTAGGCTCCTCCAAAACGAAATAGATTGTCTGCATAAAAATCACTTTGTATGCCTTGTGTTTCTCCAAATAAGACCCATTTCTCATTTATGGCCTTTGTCAATGTAAGGATGTATTGAAATTCCGAAAAGTCAGAACCTATTTTATCTTTTGATAAATTTAAAACCATTACCCAACCACTGGCAAAGTTGTTTTGCGTGGCTACCATTACCTTTGGGCTAAATCCTTCGACGTCTGGAGCAGTATAGGGATTGTCTTTTGTGTCATAATTTGCTCCAACATAAACAGCAACGGCAGGAATCAATGATTTCCAGCTAAACTTCTTATTGGCAAAGTAGCTGTAGATGTTTGGTTTTTCCTCTCCTGCATTCTTGTATGGATCATATACCAAATATTTTGCTCCCAAAGTGAGGTTTTTAAAATTAGAACGTTTGTCTTCTGAAGAAATCAATGAACGATTGTCCGTGAATGTATCATTTTGATAAGTTCCTTCTATGTTTAGTTCCAATTGAGGTAACAACAAACCGTAACGCGCTGCAAAATCAATTCCAAAGCCAGAAACTTCATATTTCAAAGGAGTATGCTTCTCTTTCACTATATATGGGCCAACTTCAAATTGTGCGACGCCAGTACCTACGGAGAAGGCAGAACGAGATACACCAGGTCTATTGGAATTTATGACTTCGGTATACTGCGCATATGCAGTATGACAAGCAATAAAAAAGAGAACAGGCAAAAAGATTTTTTTTAAAGACATAGGCATTGGGTTTTGCTCCAAATATAGAGATTTTATATATTTTTTAAGTATATAAAACCGAAATTACCCACAGAGTATTGTATTTTTGTTAAAAATTATTTTATATGCTACAAGAAGCGTCTCTTACTGGTCTTTTCAAGATTTTAATAGGCATATTGCTTTTTTACTACCTCGTTAAAGTCTTATCAAGACTATTTGCGCCATTTTTAATGAAATATGCAGCGAAGAAGGTACAACAACGTTTTGGAGAACAATTTGGAGGATTTCAAAATCAACAACACGGTCAGAAACAGAAAAAAGAAGGAGAGATATCCATAGACAAGATGCCGCAACATAAATCTTCAAATAACAGTGTCGGAGAATATGTCGATTACGAAGAAATAGACTAGCAAGAAGTAAGTGTTGTCAATTCGTACCATGGTACCACCCGAGTACAGAATGGTAAAATCAAAATTTCAATTTCATTTCCGCTTAATCTCGAAAAATATGATTATTTTTCAACTTCATAGTATTTAATACATTTTATGCAATTCTCATATAAGAAAATCTTACCTCACATACTAGTTATCGTTGGTTTCGTAATATTGGCATTGGTTTATTTTAGTCCAGTTTTAAAAGGAGAGCAAATTTTACAAAGTGACATTGTTCATTATGTAGGAATGGCAAAACAACAAACAGACTTTAAAGTTGAGACAGGAGAAGAAACCTATTGGACCAACAGTGCATTTGGAGGAATGCCAACATACCAATCGGGAGCAAAATACCCTCATAACTACATAAAGAAACTTGATCTGACATTGCGGTTTTTACCACGTCCAGCAGATTACCTTTTTCTATATTTCATAGGTTTTTACATTTTATTGTTGAGTTTGAAGGTGGATTACAAATTATCCGCACTTGGAGCCTTGACCTTTGGTTTTTCCACGTATCTTATCATAATTCTTGGAGTGGGACATAATAGCAAGGCACATGCAATAGCCTATATGCCTTTGGTCTTAAGTGGCATTATGCTCACGTTTAGAAGGAAATACATCCTAGGGTTTCTATTGACCGTTGTTGGCATGGCTTTGGAATTGGTGGCAAACCATTTTCAAATGACATATTATCTAATGCTTTTGGTTCTGGTCATAGGTATAGTGTATTTAATTGACGCTTACCGCAAGAAACTGTTGCCACATTACTTCAAGTCGGTTGGAATTATGGTTGCTGCCGTAGTTTTGGCCATAGGGTTGAATGCGACGAACATTATGGCAACACAGGAATATGTGAAAGAAAGTACACGTGGTAAAAGTGAATTGACAATAAACCCAGATGGATCTCCCAAAGAAGCTACATCTGGATTGAGTAAGGATTATATTACGGAATATAGCTATGGGTTTTTGGAAAGCTTCAACTTGTACATTCCAAGACTACTAGGAGGTGGGAATAGGGAAAATGTAGGTAAAGACTCTGAGCTCTATCAATTTTACTTGAAGCAAGGAGCTACTCCTTTACAAGCCAAAGATGCTGCTAAAAATGCACCTACATACTGGGGAAGCCAACCCATCGTTGAAGCGCCAGCCTATGTAGGAGCTGTCATTTTGTTCTTGTTTGTCTTTGCCTTGTTTTTGGTAAAGGGACGTTTGAAATGGTGGCTATTGGGAGGTGTGTTGATGTCATTGGTGTTGTCGTGGGGTAAGAATTGGTTTTGGGGAGATAATGGTGACCCTGAAAACAATCCAATAACCAATTTCATGATTAATTACATGCCTTTGTACGATAAGTTCAGGGCGGTAAGCTCCATACAAGTCATATTGGAGTTGTGCATTCCAGTTTTAGGCATATTTGGATTGGTTAAGTTGTTCAATGCCTACGAAAAAGAAACAGAAAAAGTCAAGGCTTTGAAATATACCGTTATAATCACAGCAGGACTGTCAATAATCTTTTTGCTTCTTAAATCTTTTGGATGGTTGGATTTTGTAGGAGGCAACGATGGTTACTATAGAGAAAATGCCGGGTTGGATTTTGTAAATGCCATTCGTGAAGATCGTAAAACCATTTTTACAAAAGATACTTTGAGAACTTTGGTGTTGGTGCTTCTTTCAGCTGGAACCATCTTCTTGTTTTTAAAGAAGAAATTGAATGAAACCAAAGTAATTGTCGTTTTTGCAGTATTGATACTCTTTGATCTTATTGGAGTGGACAGACGCTATGTAAACACCGAGAATTTTGTTTCAGCCAGACAAGTGGACGAACCATATCAACCAACACAGGCAGATTTGGACATTCTCAAGGACAAATCTCATTTTCGTGTGTTCGATTTGACATCGGCAGGAGCAAAGGCATCATATTTCCATAATTCGCTTGGGGGCTATCATGCTGCCAAGTTGAAACGCTTTGACGAAGTATATAACTTCTATGTATTGAGAAATAACATCAATGTTTTGAATATGCTGAATACCAAGTATATTATCGCTGATGACGAAAAAAGACAGCCTTATGCCTATGTCAATGAAGATGCCAATGGAAATGCTTGGTTTGTTGAAGAGTTGAAACAAGTAGCGTCTGCAAATGAGGAAATCAAGGCATTGGAGAGTTTGGAGAATAAAAACAAAGCTGTTTATCTCAAATCTGAAGATGTTGAGTACAAATCATTGCAAACGAGCTATAAGTTAGATTCCTTGGCATCCATAAAAATAATGGAATACAAGCCCAATCACATCAAATACGACTCCAAGAACTTAAAAGATGGATTTGCCGTATTTTCAGAAGTCTATTATGGAAAAGGTTGGCAAGCCTACGTGGATGGAGAGCCAGTTGCACATTGTAAGGTGAATTACGTGTTAAGGGGATTAAGCATTCCCAAGGGAAAGCACATCGTTGAATTCAAGTTCGAACCGCAAGTCGTAAAAACAGGAAGCAAAGTAGCCTTGTCGAGTTCAATTTTATTTGCGTTGTTGCTAATTGGTGGCTTGTTTTATGAGTTTAAAGGGAGAAAAACCATTTCTAGATAGATAGGGTAATAATTTAGTTTCAATTTAAAAGGTACTCGCTTTTGTGGGAGTGATGAGAATGAATAGAAAAAAAGTGCTCATTATTACTTATTATTGGCCTCCAGCAGGAGGGCCGGGTGTACAGCGTTGGTTGAAATTTGTCAAGTACCTTCCAGATTTCAATGTAGAACCCATAGTCTATTGTCCAGAGAATCCCAATTACCCTTTTTTGGATGATACATTGTTAGATGAGGTTTCAAAAGAGACTACAATTATAAAGCAGCCAATAAGGGAACCATATAAACTTGCCAAGTTGTTCTCGAAGAACTCCAAAACCATTAGCAAAGGCATTATTCCTTCGGAGAAAAAACAAAGCCCGATTGAAAAATTGATGCTTTATGTAAGAGGTAATTTCTTTATTCCAGATGCACGAAAAAGCTGGGTAAAACCTTCGGTATCCTATCTTTCAGAATATATTTCCAAACAAGGGATTGAAACCATCATAACAACAGGCCCACCTCATAGCTTGCATTTGATAGGAGTGGAATTAAAAGAGAAGCTAGGAGTGAAATGGTTAGCCGATTTTAGGGATCCTTGGACCACAATAGGCTATCACAAGCAGTTGAGGTTGACGGAAGCATCCAAGGCAAAACACAAAGCGCTAGAAAAGAAAGTCATGACATTGGCAGATGGCATCATAGTCACTAGCAACAATACGAAATTGGAATTTCAGCGGATAACCAATAAACCAATAACGGTAATAACCAATGGTTATGATGTAGAAGGGGTACAGGCTTCGGTTTTGGATGAAAAGTTTTCAATTTCACATATAGGGTCATTGTTGTCCAAGCGAGATCCAGAAGTGTTATGGAAAGTCTTAAGGGATTTAACATTGAAAGAAAATGGCTTCAAGGAAGTTCTAGAAATTAATTTCGTCGGAGCCGTCAGCGATTCTGTTTTAAAGACCATAGCGTCCTATGGATTGAATGGTTACATTAGAAATAGGGGGTATGTCTCTCACAAAGAAGCCATAAAGTACCAAAAGAAGTCGCAAATATTGCTATTGGTCGAGATAGATTCAGAAGACACCAAGGCAATCATACCGGGGAAACTATTCGAATATATGATATCTGGTAGACCCGTAATTGCTTTGGGGCCAGAGAGCTCGGATGTGGAAACCATTTTGGATGATACCAATACTGGACGTTATTTTGGTCACGATAACTACGATGAGTTGAGAATGACCATAAAAGAATATTTTGAAGCTTTTAAGCTTAAAGATTTAAGGGCAGAACCTACCAACTTGGAAAAGTATGGTCGAAAGCATTTAACTGGAACTTTGTCTAAACTCATATAGATGGGAATAGTAGTAAAGCAATCCATAAAAAATACACTAATAACTTATTTGGGATTTGCCATTGGAGCTATTAACGTGTTGTTTTTGTTTACCAAGTTCATGTCTTCGGAGTATTATGGGGTAATAGCCTACATATTGTCCACTGCCAATATTTTGATGCCTTTGATGGCCTTTGGAACACACAATACCATTGTTAAATTCTATACTTCATTTAAAACAAGGCAATCACAAAATGCTTTTTTGAGCTTAATGTTGTTTTTGCCTTTTGTTGTCATTGTACCAGCGACCACATTGGGGTATTTTGGCTTTGAATTCATTAGCGATTTTTTAACCAAGGAAAATACAATTATAAGAAACTACATAGGATATGTTTTTATTGCTGCGATTGCTTTCGCCTATTTTGAGATCTTCTATGCTTGGAGCAAGGTACAATTGCAAAGTGTGTTTGGCAACTTCATGAAGGAGGTGTTTCATAGAATTTGCATTACTGGTCTCCTCTTGTGTTTGTATTTTAAGATATTGAATGTAGAGCAATTGATTGTGGGAATCATTGTGGTCTATATAGCACGAATGGGTATAATGATGCTGTACGCGTTTAGTTTGCGTGTACCCGTTTTTAAATGGGTTAAGATTAACAATGTTAGGTCCATTTTAAAGTATACGGCACTTATTGTGATTGCGGGATCGGTTGCAAACATCATCTTGGAGATCGATAAGTTTATGATTGGACAATATGTTGCCATAGAAAATGTGGCTTATTATGGAGTAGCCATATACATAGCTACTGTAGTAGGTGTGCCTTCCCGGTCTATGAATCAAATAACAAATCCATTGACAGCAAAGTTTTTAAATGAAAAAAACATGTTGGAGTTGAGGAGTTTGTATCAGAAAAGCTCATTGAGCCTACTCATTGTCAGCGGATTTATTTTCTTGATCATCATATTGAATATAAATCAATTGTACTATTTGATTCCCGATGAATATACGGGAGGCGTAGTGGTCGTATTCATTATAGGCTTGGTGAAACTTTTCGACAACGCCTTAGGCAACAACAATTCTATCTTGTTTAATAGCGATTACTATAGGGTGGTGCTTTTTTTAGGTGTGATTTTAGCAATTTCAACAATAGTTTTGAATGCATTGCTAATCCCTGAGTTTGGAATTAATGGAGCGGCTTATGCTACTTGCTTGGCAATTTTCATATACAACACCATTAAGATGTTGTTTGTATATGCCAAATTTAAAATGTTGCCGTTTACTTTGAGTACGTTGAAGACGATTGCTCTTATTTGCATTTGTGGGCTTGCGTTTTATTTTTGGGATTTTCAATTTCATCCCATTGCCAACATAGCGTTGAAATCTTTGTTAATAAGCCTAGTGTATGGCTTTGTCGTTTACAAGTATGATTTTTCAGAAGACATTTCTACTTTGATGAGTAAAATGATGAAGCGATAAAAAAAAGCCTGCTACGCCACTATGTCCATAGCTTGGTAACAGGCAGTTTTAACCAACCAAAATAATTATAAGTTTAGATTCTTCTTTGACCAGATCGCGATCGCGATGATGATCTTGCTTGTGTGTTGTTTCTTTTTGGAGCAGTCCTGGTATTGGATCTTGCTCTCGAATTGTTTCTAGAAGCAGCGTTTTTTCTCACTCTAGATGAACTAGCTTGAGGACGCGTACTGGAGCTTGTAGGTCTAGAAAGCGTTCTTTTGGGTTTACGCGTCGTAGTTGCAGTATTGGTCCTTGTTCTAGTTCTTGGAGTATTCAGTGAATTGTTTCTAGTCCTAGTTCTAGGTGTGGTCGCATTGCCTCTGGTTCTTGGGGTACTTTCCGAATTTGCTAGTGCCCTGGTTCTGGGAGTAGTTGCATTAGCCCTTGTTCTTGGAGTGGACGCCTCCCTTTTTCTTACAGATCTCCCCTCTGTGCGAGAAGCATAACTTCTATTTCTAGTAACTCTATTGCCTCTTCTACTGGCAACTGCCGTTGTACGGCGATAGTTGTTTCTATACGGTCTGTCATAATGGTAACGAACAGGAGCATAGTACTGTCTGTATGGTCTATTGTAAACTACGCAATAGTCATAAGAAGGAATTATATAATATGAATGCCAAGGTCTATGGACATAGACTCTATTGTACACGTTGATGAAGCCTGTACAGTTGGAATACCTATTGTATCTGTCGTAGTGCACATACAGTCCGCCAACTCTAGATATGTAACCTCTATGGTTGTAGGTGATGCAAACATCACCAGCTTGACGTATTCTCCCATAAAAATCATAATAGATGGGGATGTTTTCTATTTGAATGATGGCTCCGTATTCATCATATTGAACATAGGCGTTATAGTCGTATCCAGTATTGAAACTTATGTTTACGTTTGGAGATCCAATCGAAACATTTACTTTAGGACCATAATTGGGGATGTAAAAATCGAATTGCCCATCAGCGAAAACAGAAAATTCAATGCCTTGTTCGCTGAATATGAAAGATTTTCCATAACCTCTGTAGGTTTTTGAATAGGAGAGATCTTCGTCCAAAGATTCGTTGGTATCTGCATTGACAACTAACCCGGTAAGGAATAAAGCTGAAAATAAATAAAGAACTTTTTTCATAATGATTCGTTTTAAGATTGAATAATTATTAGCATACAAGCATCGTGCCAAAAAAACTACAACAGTATAGTTTTGCTAACTCATGAATTACCTTTAGTTTCGTTGTCTATTATATAGAAAGCCAAATTATGTCATTTAAAAAATTAAACCCAGAAATCAAAGAAGCCATAGAGAACAAAGGGTTTAAAGCTCCAACCGATTTTCAAAAGGCAGTATTGCCAAAAATAAAGGGAGGAGTGGATTTGTATGCCATAGGAAAAAAGAATAGTGGAAAAACGACAGCCATAATCATCAGTACAATGCAGAAACTAGGTAGCAAGGCATTTGAAGATGCACCAAGAGCATTGATTTTGGTACAAAACAAAGTGGAGGCATTGAAATTGAAAGAATCTTTTTTAGAGTATACGAGGCGTACAGACTTACGAGTATATGCTTCCTATGAAGAGCATAGCATAGATGCAGAGAAAGATGAGATCTATTATGGACAAGACATAATCATAGCTACTCCCAAACGATTGAACAAACTTTTTCACATCAATGCCATAAACGTAACACAATTAAAACTGTTTGTTATCGAAGATGCCGAGTTTGCTGATAAAGGACTATATTTTGCCGACGTCAACAGAATTCCCGAAAGCATAGGTAAATGTCAATATCTGATTTTTGCAGAAAAGTTAAGCGATAGGTTATTGCGTTTCCAAGAGACATTTATGTATAATTCTCAAATTGTGGAAATTCAATAAATGCAAAAACCCCATGAACTGTTCAAAGTCATGAGGTTTTCTACTTTAAAAATCGATATGGCTTATCGTTTTTTCTTTTTGTGTTTTTTACCTTTTTTGTAGTAGTAGACATCATCGTTGCCATAGTCGTCGTCCCAATCATCATAATGACCACTATCGTCAGAATGATTGTCAAAATGATTTACACTACATCCTGTTATGCCACAGAACCCACAACCTTGGTTGTTGAAGTTTACATATCCAGACATGCCAATTATTCTTCCCCTATGGTTGTATCTAATGTGTAGCCCTCCAATTTGTCTGATCAAACAAGCTCTATTGTAACTGATGTATACGGAACCTATTCGTTTAACTTGTCCAGTACGGTTGTAGTTGATGAATACATTGCCTACACGTCTTACCTTTCCGTCATGGTCATGAGTGATGATTACACCTCTATTTCTTGGTCTTGAATATTTGACACGAGTTCCTGGAGCCCCAAACGTACCATTTATGGAGCCACGTCTTGTTTTTCTGTAGTAGACATCGTAATCATTGTAGTGATTGTCTTCTACATTTGTATTGAAATCGAAGCTTCCATCAGGGAATACCAAAAACTCTACACCACGCTCTACAAACTGAATTGGTTGTGCATAACGATAGCGTTTTGTAATGATATCTTCACCTTGTTTTGCAGTGTCGATTTTTTCTGCTGCCGATACAGTCGTTAGTCCTACTAACAATACTGTAAACAATTGTACTAATGTTTTCATAGTATTAGGGTTTTAGATTATGCCTACTCATTTAGCTTTTCGGCTTACGCTATTTGTTATTAGAGTTTTCAATTAACGTGCCAAAACTGTAACTTATTAAATGTTAGTATTTTATATGGATTTGAGATTGGTTTTTTACACTTTCATTTGATGATTGTTCATTAGAAGGAAGGTTGGGATGACCAGTTTTCAATATAAACTAATTTAATTTTTCTATTTTTATGGCTAACTAAATCAACCTGATGTTCAAAGAGATTGTAGATTGTAAAAACTGCGAAGAATCGTTTGATGAAACGTTCCAGTTTTGTCCATATTGCGGACAAAAAGCAAAAGAAGAATTAACTATTGGTGTATTGTTTTACAATACGATCAGTAACTATTTCACTTTTGACGCTCGATTTTTCAAGAGCTTTTTTCCATTGATGTTCAAGCCAGGTTACTTGGCAGCAAAATTCATCGAAGGAAAAAGGTTATTGTATTTACATCCCGCACAATTGTATTTGTTCATTTCTGTTGTGTTTTTCTTTTTGTATTCTTTTAAACAGAAGGAACAAATAAATACGATAGGAGCTGTTGGAGAAGTTGCCAATGTAGATAACGAAGTACAAAAAGCAACTCAATTCGTTGCATCAAAAAAGGAAAGAGATTCTATAGCAGCAGCAGTCTTTCTTCAGAAAATGAAGGAAAACCAAGCATTGACTGGAATGAAGGATGAAGAGATAGAAGCCTTGGATTCCATCGTGAAGAAGGAAGGCTATCAGAAAAAGAATAATTTTTCTTTTGATTTCGATGAAGGTAAAGTAGACTCCCTCTTGGCCATCAAAGCTTCAAATGCCGAAATATACAAAGCAATGGGGATGAAGGAAGGGGATGGGAGAATCGCAAGGAAGTTCTATGCCCAAATGTTGAAACTATACCAAAACAAGGGAGGAGTTGCAAATGTAGTGAGAACGTTTTATGACGCTGTGCCAATAGCAATGTTCGTACTATTGCCCATCTTTGCATTTATTCTGAAATTATTGTTCTTTAGAAGGGGACGTTTTGCCCATCACTTGGTATTTACATTTTACTTTTTTGCCTATCTGTTTACCGTATTTAGCATTTTGTTGTTTGTAGATTATATTTGGGATGAAATTCCAATTCTAGTACATCTTCTAGTAATACTATCTACCTTTTTCTACTTGTTCCTTGCCATCAGGCGTTTTTATGGACAAGGTTGGTTTATGAGTTTGTTTAAAAGTGGGATGGCCACACTATCTTTCATGTTGTTTGTGATTCCCATAGCAATAGTTTTTATCAGTGTTTTTGCATTTTTGTTTTATTAAATGATAAAAGCCCATCTTGTTAGAGATGAGCTTTTCTTCGGTAATTCTAAGAATATACTACAAATGCAATGTAGTACAACCAGATTTGCATCCAACAAAAGGAGCACAAACTTTCCCGCAAATTTCCAATGCCAACGGATTCGTTTTCAATGTTATTTTTACTTCAGCTTTAAACCCAGCTGCTCCACCTCCAATGGTTATGGATGGGTTTTTTAAATCTACGACCCCACTACCGATTTCAATCCCAGCCAGATATACGGTTATTTTTACTTTGCTACCCTGTACATCTGCACATACTTTAAGTACGCCCAATAAGGTAATGCAAGCTGCGTTTGCTACTACTTGTCCTGCCAATGTTTCTGGACCATCAATGTGTGCAAGAATGTCTGTTTTGTGTGATTTTACTCCCATTTTTTTATTTTTTAAAGATTAATAATGAGGTAAAATTAAGAGATGTAGAAAGTCTTTTTTTTAGTAAAAATACATGTTTTGGGAATTGAGGTAATTTTACTTAATGGTGTAAGATGTTGTTTTTGAGTGTTTTGTTTTTTGAATTTCTTTTACTTTTTAGTATTGAAAACCAAATGGCACCAAGTGAAAATGGCTTCATCAATTACAGGTTTCAACCAGATGTCGAGTACTGGGTCTTTAACGATTGAGTCGAAACTATAATTTTTCCTTTAAGTACTTTCCAGTTTCAGAAGCTTTGTTTTCAACAATGGATTCTGGCGTACCAAATGCAACGAGGTTCCCTCCATTTTCTCCTCCGGTAGGGCCAAGATCAATAATATGATCGGCACATTTGATCAATTCCAAATTATGCTCTACGACTATGATGGAATGTCCTTTGTCAATCAAGGCATCAAACGATTTTAGCAGCTTCTGTATATCGTGAAAGTGTAAACCTGTAGTAGGTTCATCGAATATGAAAAGAGCAGTTTCCTTTGTGTTCCCTTTACCTAGGAAGGATGCTAACTTTATACGTTGTGCTTCTCCCCCGGAAAGGGTGGAAGAACTCTGTCCCAAGGCAACATAGCCCAAGCCGACATCTTGAAGCGGTTGGAGTTTGTTTTTTATCTTGCTTACACCGCTTTCATCAAAAAAGGCAATGGCATCATCAATGGTCATGCTTAAAATGTCATCAATGTTTTTATTTGCGAACGTAACTTCCAAAACTTCCTTCTTGAAACGTTTGCCTTTGCAAGTCTCACATTCGAGATGCACATCTGCCATAAATTGCATTTCTATGGTAACTACACCTTCGCCTTTGCAAGTTTCACAACGACCACCATCTACATTGAAAGAAAAATGCTTTGCTTGATAATTCCTGATGGTACTTAGTTTTTGTTTGGAAAACAATGCACGAATGTCATCGTAGGCCTTTATGTATGTGACAGGGTTTGAGCGTGATGAGCGACCAATTGGATTCTGATCGACGAACTCTATGTGCTTTACATTGCTGTAATTCCCTTTGAGTTCTGAAAACTGCCCCGGTTTGTCACCAAAACCAGTCAATTTCTTTTGCATTGCCGGATACAATATCTTTTTCACCAACGTGCTTTTCCCACTTCCAGAAACACCAGTGACAACCGTTAGCATTCCTAAGGGGAATGTAACGTCTATGTTTTTTAGATTATGTTCTCGGGCACCGACGACATCTATGTGGTATTTCGATTTGCGTCTCTTTTTGGGAACTTCAATTTTCAATGTCTCATTTAGGTAGCGAGCAGTCAATGAGTCCGAAGCCAAGATATCTGCATAGCTTCCAGTGGCTACTACGTGTCCTCCAAAGGTTCCTGCTTCTGGTCCAATGTCTATGATTTCGTCGGAAGCCTTCATGATGTCGTCATCATGCTCTACGACAATAACGGTGTTTCCCAAATCTCGCAATGCTTTCAGCACGACGATTAAACGTTCTGTGTCTTTAGGGTGTAGGCCAATGCTAGGCTCATCTAAAATATACATGGAGCCTACCAAGCTGCTCCCCAAAGAGGTGGCTAGGTTTATGCGTTGACTTTCTCCTCCAGACAGCGTGTTGGATTTCCTATTCAAGGTCAAATAATCCAACCCTACGTTGGATAGAAAAGTCAAGCGGTTGTTTATTTCTTTCAAAAGCCGTTTGGCAATGGTTGTATCGTGATCGTCTAGTTCCAATTGCTTGAAGAACAAAGCCAATTTGTCCAAAGGCATTTCTACCAAATCCGTAAGGGTAGCTCCAGCAATCTTGACATGGTTTGCTTCTGGACGCAATCGTTTCCCATTGCAGATCTTGCATTTTGTCTTCCCACGGTAACGTGATAACATTACTCGGTTTTGAATTTTATATGCTTTGGATTCTAATTCAGCGAAAAAAGAAGACAACCCTTCGAAATGCTCATTTCCTTTCCAGATAAGTTGTTTATGTTTTTCGCTTAATTCAAAATAAGGTTTGTGTATTGGGAAATCGAAATGATGAGAATTGTTTACCAATTGATCTCTATACCAGCTCATGCTTTCTCCTCTCCATGGGAAAATGGCATTTTCAAAAACGGAAAGCGCTGTATTTGGGATTACCAAATCGTCATCTATGCCAATGACATCTCCGTAGCCTTCACACTTCGGGCAAGCTCCATATGGATTGTTGAAACTAAACAAATGTACGTTGGGTTCCAAAAATGTGATGCCATCCAATTCGAATCTGTTGCTGAAATGAGAAGTGGCATTGTCTTTCAATGCTTCGATATAGCACTCGCCTTTACCTTCGAAAAAAGCAGTTTGCACGGCGTCTCCCAAACGGTTGTAGAAGTCTTCATCGTTCTTGACGATAATCCTATCCACTACCAAAAAGAGGTCTTTTGTCTTTTCTGTAATGTGACTGGCTTCATCTATGCGAAATACTTTTCCTTCTGCTTTTATACGTGCATAGCCTTGTTGGTTCAAAGCTTTTAGCTTATCTACCATTGTTCTTCCATCTTCGAGGTGAATAGGTGAGAGAAGGAGGAGTTTTTCACCCTCGTCAATTGTTTTGATAGCACTCAAAACATCGGAGACAGTGTCTTTTTTCACTTCAAGGCCAGATTTAGGTGAGTAGGTCTTGCCGATTCTTGCGAACAGCAATTTTAGATAATCGTAGATTTCTGTAGTGGTACCTACAGTGGATCTTGGGTTTGTCGAATTTACCTTTTGCTCTATGGCTATGGCTGGAGCAATGCCTTTTATGTAATCTACCTTGGGTTTGTTTAAACGCCCTAGGAACTGTCTGGCATAACTTGATAGGCTTTCGACATATCGTCTTTGTCCCTCGGCATAAAGCGTATCGAATGCAAGGCTAGACTTCCCAGAACCCGATAAACCAGTAATGACAACAAGTTTGTTTCTTGGTATTACTACATCAATATTTTTAAGGTTATGCAATTTTGCGCCTTTGATGATGATGTTTTTTTTAGGATTTACTTTCGAAAGACTAGTACTCATAAGTGTTTGTTAAAAATAATTAAGCAAAGATAGCACAAGTATTTTAGCTTCTAAATAAGATTATTGTGCAATAAAATGTTAAAAATTCATTTTTTTTTTGTATTTTACTATTTATTGTTGTTATATTTGAGACATACTATAAACAATTAACTATCATTTGCCTATAACATAATTTTACTTTTTTAATTTATAAACCCCTAAGCACGAAGTCTACTTCTGCAACAAAAAAGTGAAATTATGAGAAAGGAACTTATCTCGGATGCTACATTGGTTAGTAGCTATATAAAAGGCGACGAATCTTCATTGGAAATATTAATCAAGAGACACAAACAGCGGATATATAGTTTTATATACTCGAAAGTTTATGATAGAGATGTAGCAGAAGACATTTTTCAGGATGCCTTCATTAAGGTTATAAAGACTTTGAAAAAAGGAACTTACAACGAAGAAGGTAAGTTTTTACCTTGGGTGATGCGTATATCTCATAACCTAATCATCGATTACTTTAGAAAAAGCAACAGAATGCCAAAGTTCGACAATGGAGGAGAGTTCAGTATATTTTCCGTATTGAGCGACAATAGCCTCAATGCTGAAAAAGCTTTGATAAAAGATCAAGTGGAAACCGATGTTAGACGCTTGATAGATGAGCTTCCAGAAGATCAAAAAGAAGTTATCTTGATGCGTATGTACAATGATATGAGTTTCAAGGAAATCTCAGAGCGAACGGGGGTTAGCATCAATACGGCACTGGGTAGAATGCGTTATGCGCTTATCAATATGCGTAAGATAATTGACAAGCATAACATTATTTTAACGAACTAATGCAATATAGTATGTTTTGATGCGTTATCTAGTCATAACCTTTTAATAATCAATATGGCTAAACTTTACTCAAAACAACCTAAAAAAAACATTAATTTGAACCCAAAAGATGAAACGATAAGTTTTATTCTTAATTATTCCAAGGCTTTAAGTGTTATAAATTATAAAGAAATGAAGTTTGAAGCGCTTCAAAATTAAATTCGAAAAAGCCCTGATTATACATCAGGGCTTTTTTGCGTTTTAGAGTCATTTACAAGATTGATTGAAGTGCAATCCCTATTGGGATTTCGATTTTCTGTAATTGTCCAGAACCGTTTGTCTGCCTATGGTTTTGGTAATGATGTCTTTCTCCAAATCCCAACCTCTGGCTTGAGAGTATTCTCTGCCATACCAAATGATTTGCAAATGTAAATCGTTCCACAGTTCCTTTGGAAATAGTCGTTTGGCATCTTTTTCAGTTTGTGACACATTCTTTCCATTGGTTAAATTCCAACGGTACATCAGTCTATGTATGTGTGTGTCTACTGGAAAAGCAGGAATGCCAAAGGCTTGAGACATCACTACACTTGCTGTTTTATGTCCAACGGCCGGCAAGGCCTCAAGTGCCTCAAAACTTTGTGGGACTTCTCCGTTATGCTTGTCTATCAATATGTGCGACAATCCATGAATGCCTTTGCTTTTCATGGGAGACAATCCACAAGGTCTTATGATTTCTTTGATTTCCTCGACGGACATTTTTATCATGTCGTAGGGATTGTCTGCTTTTGCAAACAACAAAGGAGTGATCTGGTTTACTCTGACATCCGTGCATTGTGCCGACAACAATACGGCAACTAACAAGGTATAAGGGTCTTTGTGGTCTAAAGGGGTGGGGATTTCTGGATATAGTTCATTTAACGTTTTTATTACAAAGTTTACCTTTTCTTGCTTCGTCATTAGTTGTATTTTTGAAAAATCTATTTTAAACCAAATTTACAATTATGAATACATTAAAACAAGGTGATGCAGTTCCAAATTTCACGGTAAACGATCAAGATGGAAATGCAATTTCTTTGAGCGATTATAAAGGAAAGAAGCTAATAGTCTTCTTTTATCCAAGAGCAAATACACCAGGTTGTACGGCCGAAGCTTGCAACCTTAGTGACAATTACAAGACATTGCAGGATTTGGGATATGAGTTGTTGGGAGTTAGTGCAGATACGGAAAAGAAGCAATCCAACTTCAAGAACAAGTTTGGTTTTCCGTTTCCGCTTTTGGCAGATGTGGACAAGGATGTGATCAATGCCTTTGGGGTATGGGGACTAAAAAAATTCATGGGAAGAGAGTTCGATGGCATTCACCGTAAAACCTTTTTAATCGATGAGAATGGTCTAGTGGCACACGTTATAGACAAGGTGAAAACCAAAGATCATACAGCTCAGATTTTGGAATTGTCGTAACATTTTTTACTATACATTTTTGAAATGACAAGGCTAAAGTCACATTTTGGCCGATAAGCTTGGCGACTTTGGCAATCCGGTAGATTTTTGCCAAAGTATTCTCTTAGTTCTCGTTTCGGGTAAATCTAATAGAACACAGTATTCAATTTATCCGTGTATGGTTTCGGATTTGCCATATCTTTTAATGACTTCGCTTTCAAAATCCACCAGCTCTTTCCAACGTTTTTCCACATCGATGTCTTTTCCATATTTTCTGGCAAAAGTGATGAAGGTGGTATAGTGGCCAGCTTCACTTATCATTAATTCCCTATAGAAGGTAGCTAGTTCTTCGTCTTCTATGTTTTCAGACAATACTTTGAAGCGCTCACAGCTTCTTGCTTCTATCATTGCAGAAAACAACAGTCTATCTACAAGGCTTTGGGTTCTACTACCTCCTTTGTTCATGAACTTGTACAATTCGTTGACATAGCTGTCCTTGCGCTCTCTACCCAGTTTGTAACCACGTTTTTTGATGATGTCGTGTACCATTTGAAAATGCTCAAGCTCTTCCTGCGCCAACAACAACAATTCGGTAACTAGTTCTTCGTGTTCGGAATTCAATGTGATTATGGTAATTGCATTGGTAGCGGCTTTTTGCTCACACCAAGCGTGGTCAGTCAGAATTTCTTCAATGTTGGACTCTACGATGTTTACCCAACGCGGATCGGTTTCTAGCTTTAAATGAAGCATGGTTTTTAATTTTTGGACAAAGATAATTATTATTCGTTCTAGATGGAGAATGTTAATTAACATTTGATTAATAGACTTTAACATGGCAATAACAAAAGCGTTTCCAAATTGTACATACCTTGAAAGTGAACTAATTAAAGATATGAAATTATGAAAAACTCTACCATTACAAAAACATTGTTGAGCTTGATGCTATGCATTGGTTTTAGCGCTTTCGCACAATTGAATACTCCGAGAGGAAGCCAGCAGGCTACCGTATCGCAACGTGTGGGCATATCGGATATAAGCATAACCTATTCTCGACCTAGTGTCAAAGAAAGGGATATATGGGGTAAATTGGTGCCTTACGGTTTGAACAACCTAGGGTTTGGAACCTCCAAAGCAGCACCATGGCGTGCAGGAGCCAATGAAAATACGACCATTACATTCACCCACGATGCCAAGGTGGAAGGAAAGGACATCAAAGCAGGAACCTATGGGTTGCATTTCATAGTAAAGGAAAACGATGCAGCAACACTCATTTTATCCAAAGATGCCAATGCTTGGGGAAGTTACTTTTACGATGAGAAAAACGATGCGCTTAGAGCAGACATAAAGACCAAGACGGTGGCACATAAGGAATTGTTGACCTTTGATTTTGATACGGTTGCTACCAATTATGCAATAGCCTCTTTGACATGGGGTAAAAAAGCCTTCCCTTTCAAAGTTGAAGTTGATGTTACTACAGTCGTTTTGGACGAGTTTAGGGACAAGTCCAATGGACAAACTGGTTTTCAAAGGCAAAACTGGGAAAATATGGCAAACTTCTCTCTTAACAATGGGGGAGATTTGAATGAAGCATTGGGATGGATCGACAAGGCAATTTCTGGACAGTTTTTTAGTCAGAAGACATTTAACAACCTATCGATCAAAGGGCAGATTTTGAACAAGTTGGGAAAAACCAGTGAATATGCTGCATTGATGGACGAAGCTGCTAGTATGGCAAATATGAATCAATTAAACACCATTGGCTACCAAATGCTCAATGCAAAAGATTATGAAAGAGCTTTGAAATACTTTAAGATGAATGTAGACAACAATCCAAAAAATGCCAATGTTCATGACAGCTTGGGAGAGGCCTATAAAACCATGGGAGACAAAAGGAATGCCATAAAACACCTTAAAAAGTCATTGTCTCTCAATCCTCCAGCAAATGTAAAGGCAAATTCAGAAAAACTTTTAAAGGAGTTGGATGCCATATGATTAATCAAAAAAACGAATAGCTGAAAAGACTGAAGCTCGACCTTGATCATGGTTGAGCTTTTTTGTGGTATGAAATGGCTATATGCAATAGCTTGAATTTTCAATCAAAACCCAAATTTCAATGCGTTTTTTGCTTTACTACGAAAAACCATTCAATTTCACGACTTTTGAAATGCTATGCCAATGTCTGTAAGGGTTCATTCAATATTTGATTCCTCAATGTTTACCTAATGTTGATCTGTTTTTAATTTTTGAATGAAACATGGGTTTAATTCTTTTTGACGAAGAAAGCTATTATTTTCATTTATATGTTTTTGTTGTCAAGACACGCGATTGACATACCACAAAAAAGCGTCTAAAAAAGTAGCGATCTTTTCTGCAATTAAATGCTCATCCAAAATGTTTTCTGGGGTAAAGAGCCCATTGACGTTCGAGATGCAACATTTTTCAGGAATGGGTAAACCGCCCATGGCCAAGCCAACCAACCTTAAATGTGCCAAGCAATTCAAACCTCCAAAATCATTGGAGGCTACAGTAATGTTGCCTATGGGTTTGTGTTTGAATATTTGCGGTTTAAGGTAATCCAATGCATTTTTTAAAACCCCTGGAATGCTATTTTTGTATTCAGGGCAAACTATGATAATGCCGTCTGCATTTACAATTTCAGCGCTAAATGCCTTCAAATTGTCCGGGTAGAGTGCTTCATTGTCAATGATCTGTTCAAACAAAGGCAATCGTACGGTTTTCAAATCAATGAGATTGGCAGCAACGTTCTCCATTGATTTTAATTGGCGCGTTACACATTCAGCAATGGCATGCGTCTTTCTTCCATTTCTTATGGATCCGGATAGTATGACTATTTTTTTGTTTTTCATATTCTATTTAAAATATCGGAATAGCATCCGTCTACACATACAAGCCATTTGTTAGACGTGATCTTATGGGAATCCAAATGATGCATCCCATTGCTGTTCCATTGATTTTTTTCTTCGGATTTTTGTAAAACAGGACTTTCAGATAATTCTACCTCTCTATAATCGGATTGTGTTAACTTGGTAATCTCAAATGCCCTTACACTAGAACCATACTTGGGATAGCCATCTTGACATAAACGGATGAGTCTATCGTTGTCATTGATTACCTTGCCCGCAGGCCTAGTTGTTCTTTTGTTTTTTATTATCAATGGACTTTTATGATGCTCTGTATATGGACCAATTAAATCATTTGAAGAAAACAAGTTTAGATTGCCCAATTCAAAGCTATAGGTGAACATCCACCATTTGTCGTCATGTTGAAAAAGTGTTGGATCTGCATATTTGCCTTTTATGAGATCTGTTTGGTATTCCCAGTCATATGGGAAATTTCGAGCTTTATATAAACGAATGGCATTTGCATTTAGAGTTTCTTGAATCATATAGAACACTTCATTGTGTCTGAATATGAAAGGGTAGGACAAATGATAATCCTCTTTGAGAACTACTTGTTGATATTCCCATTTTGTTCCATCGACACTTGTTACCAAACCTATTTCACCGATTTCGGTTTCAGCATTCATGATTTCCATGAATAGATACCACTTTTCTTCAAAGTGGATCATGAATGGATCTGCTACGAATGATGCTGGAATGTCTGTGACGTCGTCTTTGGTTATGGAAGCCACGAATGCATTTTTTGAAGTGTCTATTTTCAATGGAGATTCGCCACGATATATTCTTATGGACCAAATGTCTTCCATGGTACCTTCCAATACTGTGGGTTTTGTTCTCATTCAAAGGTTTATTAGTGCTTTTGGCATTAAAATTTCATTATAGATTTCAATGTATTTTTCAGTCGTTTTCAAATAATGAAAATTGTTTAGGGCATACGATCTGCACGTGCGTGGTCTTATGCCGTCTATGTTTTTGAAGGCATTTGCATAGTCGGATTCCGTCTTACAGACAAAGCCAACATCCTTTGTCATGATTTCACCATAGGCGCCATTGTTGCTACAAATTACTGGAGTTCCTGAAAACAAGGCTTCAATTAGGGTAATGCCAAAGGTTTCGGGTAATTTGGAAGGGGAAATAAGGGCTTTGGCGTTGGTTAGTATCTTTGCTTTTTCAATTCCACGTGTGTCACCAACGTAGATTGCATTGAATTCATTGCATAGGTTTTGAACCATGGCTATGTCTGAAGGATTTTGACTGGACCCTGCTACAACTAGTTTCTTGTTTAGCGCTTTGGTAGTTTTGAGTGCTATATCCAATCCTTTTTCCAAGTGTTTGCCAATATTGGCGATGAACAAATAATAATCGTCTTTTTTCTCTGAATATATGTAATGATTGGGATCCAACCCACACCATACAAAATGCTTTTCATCATACAGGTCTGCCATGGTTTTCGATACATGAACCCATTTGAAGGGTGGCTGCTCATTGGCTACGTACAAATGATTGGTGGCAATGACGGGAATGTTCCTTGCTTTGTAATGGGTATGGAATTCTTCATTAACTCTAGCATTCAAGTGTACGATGTCAACATCGTCTACAAGTTCTTTTACGAGATGGACACCTTTGTCTGAAATGGTATGGCTAGAATGATTTACATGATAATGGACTTCATGTCCTTTTTCGGCCAGGCCCCTAGCTAGCAAATCATGTTGATGATGACTGGATCCCGAAGGATAGGTCGTTGTTTTCGTTCCAGATCCGTGAAATCTATATGAAGGGTATTCGTGATTGCATGACAATAGAATTTTCATTTTATGACAATGTTTTGAGTTAAGAAATCCTTGTACGCTTCAGGACTGTGTTTCAATCCAAAGGCATCAGGTTTGTCTATCTTGTTAAGGTGGTCGTATTTCGTATTCCCTTTGGCATAAATGACGGAAGTTCCCGGGTTTACGTATTTCGTATTGATGTACCTTATGATGAAGCCAATTCTTTTTTGCAACGATGCATTGGGTTTGGATCCATGTATGATGCTATTGTGATGAATGGACATTTCGCCAGATCGTAACTCTAAATCGAGCGCTTCCTCCTCATTGACATTTGTGGCTATCCTATGCCCCTTTCTAATCATATTTTTTTGATCTGTAAAGTATACGTGTTCTTGCAATAGGTTTTCATGGCTTTTGGGAATCACCTGCATGCATCCGTTTCCAGCATTGCTATTGGTCAAAGCCAACCAAGCCGTTAACGAATTGTTTTGATCCCATTTGGAATTCATACCATCCTGATGCCATGATACGTAGTTGTCGGTTTTAGGGTATTTGGTTAGCATCAATGTGCCTACAACGCTAATGTCATCACCAAGAATAGGTGTTATGAAGTCCAGTATTTTGGGATGTGTGGATAGCTCATAGGCCCACAACAATGAAAAATGCAAGTTTCCAGCATAGGGCAGCTTACCATTGAATGCCTTTTCCATAAGTTCAAATTCAGCCTTGTGACTGAGGACTTCTTTTTTCGAAAAAATGGGAATGGGAAACATCACACCTTCGGTTCTGAATGTATTGCAATTGACGGTAGTTTGATTCATGGTGTTATGTAATGGCATTAATGCTATGGCTTTTGGTGTCGTTTGTTATGAAAATGCTATTTCATTCTTGTTGATTAATTGATCTATGACTAATTCTAGTTTCTTGGCACATTCTATATATGCTTTTTTTCCTTTTCCATGCGGAATGGGAATAATGCTTTCGGTATCCAGTGCATAGACCTTGTCTTTTGCTTCTGGGAATTTTCGAATGATTTCTTGCTTGTGTTCCGAAGACATGCACAATATTTTATTGGCGCTTTCTATATCTATGTTGGACATGGGGTTCGAACTATGACTAATGGAATTGTATTTCAGTTCTTTCAAGGCATATAAAGCATTGGTTTGTATGGGGATTCCTTCTTCTCCGGATATGGCAGCACTCAATATTTCAATGTTCAGTTTTCTTTTCCTTCTTCTATTTGCATTGTAATGAACCATCATCTTATCCATGCATATGGCTTGTGCCATTGGAGATCTTCCCGTATTGCCCGGACAGACAAAAATGTAGGTACGCTGTTCTTCGATGATGCTTTGTTTGATGGCTTCAATGATCTTTGGAGTATTCAATGAGAATATTGCCAATACCAGCATAACTGCTCCTATGAGTTGCGTATTGGTAAAGAATTGCCTTTCAAAAATAAAAGACAACAGTATGGCACTTGTTACTCCAGCCAATAGACTGGCACATCTGTTTATGGGAATGCAAAACGTATTTTCTCTATGATTGAGATATATCCTAGAACCAAATATGTAGAGGCAGGAATACAATAGTCCTATGGATAATGTCGGTATGATCAGTCCTGATGATAGAAAACTGGTATAGCCATTTCTTAGAGACAACATGAGTTCTCCTTGACCAATCAATGCCAGTAGGGGAGGAACTACCAGTATTATGGTCATGGCAGAGATCATTTCTTCGATGAAATAGGTTTTATTGCTAGAATTGTCATTTGTTTTTGCCTTGTAGGTAATGAACTGTAGTCGGAAAAAATATCCGGTAAGATAGGCCGTTATGTTTATGATGGCTGCCGAATTCAACGTAAACCCGATTTTTTCGGAAAAAACGATTAATAGGGAGAATAGCGTCAGACCAAAGGCCAACCAAGAATACCATTGGATTCTTCTACGATACAAAGTGTCTATGAAGGGAGCCATAATCAAAACACCTCCTCTCATTAATAGTGCAGCAAAAACAATTGAAATACCTGTAAAACTATAGGCTAGAGTAGTGGTTGCAATGATGATGGCGGTGGCGACACCAGAAAAGAAGGTATGCTTGTTTGAAGCAAACGGAATTTTTAGGCCAAAAAAGGAAATGGTTCCTGCTAGCTTCCACCATCCGGTAATTAGCAATATGGCAAAAAAGCCCATAACGGTTCCCAAGAGTACGATAGGGAGCATTTCAAACCCCGAGATTATGGTTCCCTTCTCTGAGAATAGTCCTTTTGAAAGGCTTTTGGTCATGCCGCTGTATGGCACATAGAAGGCAAAGTAGCCTAAAGCCAAGACCCAAATGCCAAGTCGTTTTGTTTTGCCGAGTATCTTCATGATTCTATTGTGGATTAAAAAA
The DNA here is from genome assembly GCA_020631395.1 of Bizionia sp. Lineage (GTDB taxonomy): Bacteria > Bacteroidota > Bacteroidia > Flavobacteriales > Flavobacteriaceae > JAHDHI01. The sequence continues at coordinate 34,801 of JAHDHI010000015.1, read as the reverse complement.
TGAACAATCGTGTTTTTCTCCTAAAATGGATTTCCCTATGGTGGCCAATAATTGGTCATCATTGTCGTGTCGTGTATAAAGTGTAAGGTCTCTTACAATGCGTTCTAGGCTACTGGGTTGTATCAACCCTCTTGCTCCGCAGGCATGTACAGCATGGTTTATCGTGTCTGTGGCCAATTGTTCGACCTGATAGCGTACTATGTTTCCAGAAGATTTTGCCTCGTTTACGTTTCCTTTGTCCCAGAGCTTGGCTACGTGGTCCAACCACATATGGGCAGATTTGATGTTAATGACCATTTTAGCGATTCTATGTTGAATGAAAGGATCATTTTCCCTTTTCTGGCTTTTGATGTGTGACAAGGTGTATTCGTAGGCAGCCTCGGCACCTCCCAAAAATGTTGCAGCGTATTGTGGGATCCATCTGGTCTGCCAATCGTTCGATAAAAACTCCCCTGGACTTCCTATCTGGTTTTCAAACGGAATGAAGGTATTGTCAAAACGTACCAAATAGCTTACCGAGCCGCGCATGCCAATGGGTTTCCACCAAGAGTCGTCGAACGAGACGGATGGGTCTGAAAGCTCACAAGCCAACATGATAAGCGATTCGGGAGAGCCATTGGCATGGCGTGCTCCACCAATACCAGCAGTGTTAACCAATAGATTGGCCCAAGATGCTCCTGGTGCACTTGAGCAAAACACTTTGGAACCATTTAAAATATAGCCTTTGTCTGTCTTGGTCACGTTTGTGCCTAATGTTACTTTTTGATTTGGAGTTTTCAACAAGGGCTCTCCACTCCAAACGGACCAAATGTCCCCTTTGTTCATTACCCCAGAAAACCATCGTTCTTTCTGACTTGAATTCCCAAGATTGTCTATTAGCATTAAAGCGTTGTTATGTCCTTCCCAACAACGTGCGGTAGCCATGTCGGCTTTGGCGATCTCTGTTGTCATTGCCCATAGGTAACGTATGTTCTTTTTGTTGTTTCCCAAACCAAGACCTCCATATTCTTCAGAAACGGTTGGAGCCAGAAGTCCTTCGGAAAACAAGTCCTCAAAATTTTCCTTGGGAAAACCATACGTGGCATCATAATGCTTGGCTCTGGACACAAAGTGTTCTTTGGTTAATGTCTTTAACCTTGCCAAGCTATCGTTTAGATTTATTTTTAATTCTTGTGCTATCATATTTTATAAAAGAATTCACGAACGAAACAATCCGATCTGTTATCTGATGGCTTGAAACTAAAGTACCCGGCAATAATCAATAACCCTTTGTTTTCATTTATTGCCAAAAAGGCATCCATGTCGTCTAAGTCGAAACGGGCTTGAAACGCAACAATGTCATTTATGTCGGGAGCGTAGGCGTGTGGCTTCAATTCACTGGATCCCCATTCTCCGCTATAGAATCCAGTTTCAGAGTTTTTGAGGGTGATTTCTATTTTTTCATCCTTTTCGGTAATGGTAAGCGACGCAATGACCCTCGCCTTATCGTATGAGTTTATCCATGTTCCGGTGTAGTATGAAAGATCTGCAATGCTTTTTTGTTCAGCTATTTTCATGTTGGTTCTGGTTAATTGTTATTTTTTACAAAAGAATTCGCGAGCAATGTAGTTGTTACGGTTGCTCCCGTCCTTAAAAGTATTGTAAGACTGAACGACCATGACTCCATATTTGATGTTGCCGACGATTTCAATTTGTACAAAGCCTAAATTGTAAGAGGCCATAAACCCTTCAATGGTGGGAGATCCCACATTGTCACTAAATAATTCACATGGTGTCTCACCCCAATCTTGCTCTCCATCGTCTACCTTTCCATGACAATGCAGGAATGTATCACCTTCTTTTGATAAGATTTCCACACGGGAAATCTGACCTGTCTTGGGATTTACGTTCTTCCACTCACCCAAGAGCGTTTCCATGTTTGTACCCCATTCATGATAAAATTCGGAAATGATGTCATCTTTCTTTGAATAGGCTAAGTTTGTTGTTTGCATCTAGTTCACTTTTAATTTGTATAGTTCTTCGATCGCCAAGTTTTCTGGATATTTAATTCCAGTCATGGCTTTAAATTGTTTCTTGATTTGCATTCTGGCAATGTCTTTACCATCTATGACCTTTATGTTGAATAGCTCACAGTGTTTAACGAGTTCCGTTTTGTCTTGTTTGGGGTAGACATGGTCTATAACAAGATTCGTATGGGTTAGTTGTGTCAGGTCAAAGGGTATTTCCCCTCTATTTTTGCCAAGAGGAGTGGTGTGTATTATGATGTCGAAAAAACGGGGTTTGAACTCATGTAAAGGAAGAAATGGCAAGCCTAAGACATTGGCTGTTCTCTTGGCATTCTCTATGGTTCTATTAACGAGGGTAACAGATACGTTGAGTTTTTCCAATGCTGTGGCTATGGTTTGTCCCGTACCGCCAATACCTACAATGGCAATTCTTTTTCTGTCCCAGTTTTCAACATTGCTCAAAGCTTCCAAGGCGCCAGATGCATCCGTGCTAAAACTTTTCCAATTGTTTTCGATTTTAACAAGGCCATTGCAAACTTTGGCAATTAAACAGCCTTTGGCATTGATTTGATCTGAAAAAGCATAGCCATCTCGTTTAAACGGAGAAACAACTGTTAGCCCGGATATCGAGATGGGAAAGGACGTGTTTCCAATGCTTTCTTCCATAAAATCCCTGAAATGCTCTGCATGAAAGGGTAAATAGAGGTACGGCAGGTTTAATTTACGATATGCTTCGTTGTGAAGATTTGGTGATATTGAATTGGCTACCGGGTTGCCGACTATTCCAAATACGTTTTGCAGATCGTAGACATGGGGAAGGCCAAATGTTTCGTTTAATTGACTGGGTGTATATAAAAGAGTATCGGTCGTTTCGTTGTTTATGGTCGATGGTACTTCCGGGGCACCTAAGAATGGAGCAATGACCTGCGACCATTTTGAAAATGGACCAATGGCATACGAAAGGACTGGACTATCTTCAAAAGATTGGATCAAGCGAGTTGCTGCTATTGTTTCCTTGTGACTTTTAGCGTGTACGACCAGTTTATAGAGACTGGCTTTAACTTGTATGTACTTTTCCAATCGTAGCTTCAATGTCTGGTAATCCTCATAGTAGCCATACCAAGCAATTCTGCGTTTTTCAACAGGAACATGATCAAGTATTTCAGGAATTAGATCGCGCTCACCCTCCAATTCAATAAAATCGAATGCCTTGACAGCGTTTAGGAGTTTTTTTGTTCTGTCATTTGGAGAGCCGGCAAAAGTTCCGCCTTCTTCTTTGCTTCTTAGGACATAAATCAATGGTTTGTCTGTAAGTTCTCTCTTTAATGTTGAAAGTTCCATTAGATCTCCTCTTACTTCAACTAGGTCAACAATGTCCGGAAGTCGTGTCAATGCCTTCTGATTGGAAATTGAGGTTACTATTTTGACTTTTCTATTCATGGCGTCTTTCACTGCTGTTAACTGTGGCAATTAATTTCATTCGATTTTTGTTGGAATCGAAATTCGTGATGTACATCGTAGTACTTCCAATGTGTTTGTTCGGAGCAAATGTTATAGGTTGAATGAAACCAGTCGAAAACTCATAAAGGCCTTCCAATTCACCATGGAATAGTTCTTGGTTTAGATTTTGACCTGAGCGTTTCAAGCTTTCTTCAATGGTGAGTAGCATGATGAGGGCATCCAATTGACTATTTTTCCATTTGGCATCCAGTGCATACTTCTCTTTTAGCGTCTTGTATAGCTTTTCTCCTGAGGCTGCCCTTTTAGAAATCCAAGTGGGATAACCAATGAAGATGTTGTCTTTGAATGGCTGAGGTGCATTTAAAACGTCCAAACTAGCAATGCTACCAGGTAGGTAGATATAAGGTCTTTTTTTTATGTTGTCCAATGCTGTTAGGAGTTTGTTGCCTATATGGTATGGCCCAATGAAATACAATGCTTGATCATCTCTTATGGCATTGTTTTGAACGATGTCCTCAAGATTGGATTCGTTTATTTCAGAAGTGAAAGGGGATAGATTGAATTCGTTGACAAGCTTGGCTTCCATATTTTGAGCGACCTGTTTTTGAAACGTGTTGCCATAATATAAAATAGTAGGAGAACTGCCTTTTTGTTTTAGTCGTTTGTTGGAGTATGTGACCAATGCCAAGCTTTGAGACATTAGACTTGGGTATATGTAAAACGTATTCTTTGTATCCAAGCTGGATGATACTAGTTTTTTTGAGTGCGATAACAATGTGGGAGTTGTTCGGTTGGTTGCATTGTAAGTGTCATTGAAACCTGTTAACATGAAAATGTCATCTTCTTTTTCCAATGTGTTTTTTGAATAGAATTCAATTTCTATTTTTCGATTGTAGATACCTCCTGATTGGTTTACTTCATTGGTGTAAGCTTGAACCAATTTTTTTATTGTTGCGTTTTTTTTTGTGCTTTCCGCATCGGGTAGGGCAAATCCCATTTTGATGCGACCTTGGGAAATCCCAACACCCTGATCCGTATCAATTACTTTTAGATAGGCAATGAGGTTGTCAATGTCTTGTCTGGTCATATTGTATTTGGGCATTGCAGAGTGTAGTGCATTTCCAGCTGGGTCAATACCCGTTGTTATTACTTTTCGCAATGATTTTTCTGTGTATGGAGGACGTGTTTCCCCGTCTTGTCGTTTAACGTCATAGTTTTTTGTCAATGCTTGCCAGGTAATGTTTGGAGGTGTGATGCCACCTTCGGGGTTTCCGGTACCTTTGGCATTGTGACAATTCATGCAAGGCATGATCGTTGCTGGAACATTGACCCCGGACATGTTGGCTGTGATCTTTACATTGGAGGACCCAATACCTTTTGTATATATGTCTTTTCCTGCTTTCTGTTTGGCTGTCAGCTCGTTTATGTATGACGAGGGTTTTGTGGCTGCAATGAATAGCAAGAGTATAAGTGGTAAATATGTACGATATGCCTTCTTCATGAATGGGTGTTAATTAACTGAATCGTTGATGACGCTATCAATTTGGCTGATAATGTCATTTACATTGGCCAAACCATTTACTTTTTTCCATAGTTTGGTATTTAGATTCCCTATTAGGAATATGGCGTCATGAGCTTCTCTATTGTCAACGTGCTTTCCTAGTTTTTTCAAGGCAAGCTCAATGTTTTCTTTTTCTCCAGTGAGAAAATGCCATCCATTTCTTGCATCGTATTTTTTGGCATATTCGCTCAATATCTTTTTGTTGTCCGTTTCATGATCGACTGTCAAGGACAATATGTTGACTTCTTTTCCCAATTTGTCACCCAGATGTTCTTGAATTTTTTTCAAGTTGGAACTCATGACTGGACACACCCCCGTGCATTCAGAAAAGAAAGGGTTTATAATGACAATTTTGCCTTCCATCAAATCCTTGTACAAACGTTTGTCTTCCCCCAACTGATTGGTCAATACGACATTTGTAAAATACTGTTCATCTCTATTGATTTTTGGCGCAACGTTGCTCACTTTCTTGTCAAAGAATGTTTCTAGGGTATTGGAGAGCTCTTTTACATCTGCAAGGCCATTTGTCCTAACCCATTCGTTGGAGCCTTCTTTTCCTAACAATATTATTGGTGCATGCTCTTCTTTCAATGCTGTGTACACTTCCAATTTTTTAAGTAGGGTATTAATGTCTTTGCTTTTTCCAGTGAGCAATGTCCAACCTTCTCCTGCTTCAAATTTTTTGCTCCAAGCCTTTAAACGCTCAGGAGTATCTGTTACAGGGTCTATGCTAATGGTTAACATGACCAATTCAGAGCTCTTTACTCTTTTTTCCATCCTTTTTTTAAGATTGGCAAAGTTGGCACCCATTGGAGGACAAATCGTTTTGCAACTTGTAAATATGAAGTTTAGTGCTACTACTTTACCTTTTATGAGATCATAAAACTTAACATCTTCTCCATGTTGATTTATGAGAGATACATTGGGAATGTCTTTCATTTCCCCTAAAGAAAAACTTTCTGCGCTTTCACACGTTTCTGCTTTGGTGGCACAACATGCCGCTTTTTTTGTTTGAGAGAAAGTAACTTGAAACAATAGTAACAATGTTAAAATGAGAATTGAATCTTTGGTAGTTTTCATAGTTGATTATTTTATTTTTTTTGATGCGTGTAGCACTAAGAATTGAGGATTGTTAAAACTCAAGCCCCTTGAGTTGCACTCTATGTAGACATAATGAACGCCTTCGTCTTCAAGTGTCAATTTGGTGGAGTAGACTCCCTTCGTTTCGGTCTCCTTGGCAACGACATTGCTATTTCCCTTCCCAAAGCTATCCATGGTCATTAACCGAACATCTTTTAAATTGGTAACGGTTTCCTTGGTTTTGGAATCCATGAGTTCAAATGTTACGGTTACTTCTTCTCCTACCGAAGCCAATGATTTTTGTGTTAGGTATTTTATGGACAAAGGGCCAATGAGTTTGTTCAATCGCTCTTTTTCTTTGTCTTCATCGGGTAAAATGGTAATGGGAAAACATTCCATGAAAGAAGGTGTGTCTAAAAACAGACTAATGTCATAGTCTCCAGGTGTACGCAATTTTGCAGTGGTTTCGTAAGTACCCAAAGCAACTTCTTCTATACTCTTGTCTACAGCCAATACAGCCTTGGGTTTCTTACCATATGTACTAAAATGACCACTAGGAGCAGCCATGCCTTCTGTATAATAATAAATGGAATTGTCCAAATAGTTGGAAACCAAAACGGCGTTGGCTCCTGGAGCTTGAACAATGCCTTTGGCACCACATGTTTCACTACCTAATGCAGGAGGGTTTTGGCCTCCACTGAAATCTATGAGTGAAACCGCTCCATCTTTTGTTCCAATGATATCCAATGGGATCATCCAAACGGTATCACTTTTCAGGTGTCTTATGTAGACCAATTCATCTGAAAAACTTATTTCATCCGGGTGATTCTCCACATCGGCTTGTTGTATGATGGTATTTGACGAGCTATCAAGAATTAATATTGTATTGTCCTTTGGGTTGGCTATGAATGCCAACCTGCCATTTGGGGTAAATTCAATTTTATTGATACCATTGACACAAGGAATCTTATCAATGATGCTGGCTGTATTACCATTAATAACATATATGGTCGACTCTTCTTTGTTAATGACATATAGGGCATTTGCTTTTTTAGAAAATCCCATCGCAATGGGGGTTCCGTCAATGCCAATGTCTTTCTTTTTCTCAAGCGTCTTTAAATCAACAACAGTAACGGTACCATCATTTTTATTGGATACAAATACTACATTGTTTTGTTGATCCATCACAATGTCATGAGCGCCTTTGCCTGTTTCAATGTTTTTTACCAGCGTTTTTGTGTTTGTATTTATTATTGATACACCAGATGTAGCCTCAAAACGTCCTAATGGCTCATAGGTAACCCACAAGTAGTGTTCGTCATTTTGAAAGATCAGTTCCTTGGGTTTCCCAGGAACGGCCACAGTACTTTCAATAGTCATGTCGGATGTGTCAATGAAGGCCAATTCGCCGGCCTCTGGAATTGATACACAAACTAATGATTGATCTTCTTTGATGGCCCAATCATAACCAGAGCCTTTTAATTGTATTTGGGCAAGCAATTGAGAACCACCATAACCAAACAATGGATCTACGACATTGATGGTGTTGTCATGGTTTAATGTTAATACATAGTACTTGTTGAGGTCCAATTCTGGACGGGATTGAAACCCACCTTCAATGTAAGAGACTATTTTTTTTCCACATGAAACGTTTAAGTTGGGGTTGATTTTATCCATCCACGCTGCTGGAAATGCCCCAGTTAATGGTTTGTTGGATAAAGTATCCTTTATTTTGAAACGAAATAGGACATCGTCACCTTCTTTGAATGCGCGCTCTGACTTGTTGGTGTCTATGTGAGAAATGGTAAAATCGATTTTGATGCCTTCTTTTATGACGGATTTGTGATAGCCCTGTTGCGCTTTTCCTTGCGTGAACATTAGCAAGGAAAAACAACAACAAAGGATTATGTATTTAAATGAATTCAAAATAAGATAGGGGTTAATTCATATTGACTTTTTGACCTTCCACACGTTGTGGTTTGGTTTCTTGGGTAATTGGTTGTTCCTTCTGCATGCTTTTTACAGTTTTCGTTGGAAGTTTTGAAGAAGATGCTTCTGAAATTTGTTTGATTTGTTCTAGGCTAAGGCTTAAATTGCCTCCATCGGCAGTAGTAAGCGTAAGCCCTTCAGTTTGCTTGTCGATTATCATTGCAAGTTCAAAAATTGTCCATGTACCATCTTTGTTTACGACAACTCTTCCATTGTCTCCTTCTATGACAATGGCCTTGGGTAATTTACCTGTTACAGGATTCACGCTAGCTTTGCCTTGAACCGTAATTATCCATTCTCTTTGAGAAATGGGATTTATCTTGATGTCACTTACCGTAATTTGTGAAGTCCCATTGTTTACGGTCATTATTCCCCAAACACCACCTTGGAATCCTAGGTTTACCATGTCGTTATACAAATAATCTCCAGTAACGTTGTTTCTACCACCTGCACTATCAATTAACAAGTCGAAACTATTAAGTGGCCCTAGTTGATCTCTAAATCCAAATTGTTGTGATTTTTCATTATGCCCCAATACGGTAGAATCGTATTTATAGGGCTCTTCTTGCCATGAATGTCCATGTAGTGTGAAGGTTTCACCACCTCCTAGACCACCTGGATGCAATAGTCGTAAACGTAAAGGCATTCCAGCTTTTGCTATGAAATGTGGTGTTTCTGGATAAGTTCCTCCATTGGCGGTCACCGAATTGATGTTCGATATGTCGTTTTGGTTGAAATTTAGAGAAACATCTTTTCTTAGGTTTGCCAAAGGTTCCGATTTATAGTTAATCGCATAATTAACAGTCGCATTGGCTGAGTTTGTGGAGGCTGCCGTTATGTTATCTTGAAATTGGAATACAAATTCACGAAACAACAGATTTTTGTTTTCATCGTAAATGTTTGCAGATTGATTGAGATTTTCATCTACTTTCCAAGTTGCTCCTCGAGGCTCTATGATAAGGGCTCCAAAAAGACCTTTTACATACTGTTCCAAACGATCGGAGGAGGATAGTACGACAGAACCGAACTCTACGGGAACAGGCCTGTTGTTTTCCCATTTGCCAGCATACCATTCGTAAGATTTTGTTTCTCCAATACTTACGGTTTGTGGTGTGTTAAAACCTACATTTGTACCGTCATACTTGCTAACGTCATAAGATAGTAATTCGGCATGCAAACCAATATCTGATGATACTTTTAACTGTACCATGTTAATACTGTCTTTTGCAGCAGTAGCTGCTGCACTCCGATAGTCGTAAACTCCAGGATTGGTTTTATGTTTATTAATGGCATTTGTTAAATGAACAGTAATGCAATCTCCAGCATTGGCTCTTAACACCAATGGTTCACCTTTCCAGAGTTTTTTCGTTTCTGTTTCACTTAGCTTATTTTCACTACCTATAAACACTATCGCGTCATCTTCCTTATTTCCATATTTTTCATTGTAAATTAAATTCCCGCCCAATTGATCTATTGAAAATGCAGTAACATAGAATGTTCTTTTAGGTACATCTGGACCTGTTGGGCAACCACAATTCTTAGGTAGATTGGCTATTGGGTTTTTGTCAACATCATTATTGGGCAATGGCAATAAATTTGGTTGTTTGGTATTGTAGGCTCGCATCATTCCCCATAGACCAGCTTGTAATCCTGCTGCGTCTGCACTGGCCTGATATAAATAATCTGTTGAGGGACTTGTGCTTTTGGTTACCGGAAAACGGAAATTCATTTCAAAATGTTCCGAAAGACTCATATTTTGTGTAGAGCGCAATCCTGAATTTTCAAAAGAAGGTTCAAACAACCAATTCACACCATGTACGTTGAAAAAATGAGAAGTAACATGAGCCCCAACCAATGTTCTAATTTGTATCTTATCATTTTCGTATGCTCTAAACAATGGTGTATAAGGGTCAGTTGGTTGCATGTCTGGCCCTAAGGGATTTATGGGGAAAGTAAAGGTGTCGTTTCCTGGGATGTAGGATCCACCAACGGGTTGCGTATTAAAAACATTGTCTGCGCGATTTATTTTTGAACTAAAGACATTGGATAGGTTGCCTGCAGCCCCAGAAGCTTGCGTATAGACACTAGAACTATCTTTCGAAGCTCTCAATGGAAGCGGTTCATTTCTATAATTCATGGAATACGTGCCTCTGAAACCAAATGAAATCAATTCTGGATATCCATTGTTGTGTATGGCATTGTCTGGATCCATCCATCCTCTATAGTTATTCGCAGCCGTAACAAAATTTATAGAATCGATCCCAGTAAAGTTTTCTGGGAATTCTGGATAAGGATCTAGTTTCGATTTACTGCCTGGTAAATAGGCTTGTTGTGTATCTTGAAATTCCAACATGAATTCCCTATAGCTTTCTTCTATGTTGTCGTTCAATACAATATTGGCTTGCCAGCTTGTAGGCCCTCCATCACTTACAGTTCTGGATACCCCATCAACAGTTACAGAACGTGTTGCTCCGTTATTGGCTTTGCTTAGTTGGTCTCCAGTAGCGGGGTCATACCAAGTAGAGTTTTCAGGTTCTATCAACAATCCTGCATAAAGTCCAATTTGTTGATGTGTAGATGGACCAAAATGGTCATGTGTAAATACAGTTCTCAATGTTCTGTCTTCACCTCTGTTATTCAATAAAGGATCTGAATACCATCTTTGGATGGTTGTTTGTGCTCCAGTCCAATTTTGGCCTTCTGGCGCATCACCCCAAACAGGATTTGGAGCATGAGGTTTTAATAAGTTATTGTTAACAGCATAATTGCTTACATCTGCTATGGATTTTCCGTTTGTGTATTTGTAAGTATAACGTTTTCCGCCATCGTTGATCGCATTGATACGTTCTCTTACAAGGTCTGGAGCCAATGTTCCATCTTCATAGTTGAATCCATTTGCAGCCCCATCAGAAGAGGTGACATCAAATTTCACCAAGTGAATGTGTTGTCCAATGATATCTGTTGGTGTTCGTACTTGAAAGTCATCTAATTCATAATATTCTGGCACTAAGTTGGTATGCCAGTATTCAACGTATTCTTTGGACTGAGCTCTAAAATAAAATGGTTCCGGAGGTTTGATGCCTTCTATGTTGGCATTTACATCTCCCCACAAGGAAATGATTCGTTGCTGCGGGTAGTGCCAACCTTTTTTATTCAATACAACATCCAATTGAATGTTTGCAGCCTTGTATGTCCTTTTAGTGCCTACGGAATCGCCTTCAAGGTTAACAGCGGGATCTGCATAAGGGGCTCCAGGTACTGGAGGTAATCCATTTAATAAAAAATACTCTCTAACACCTTTTGAATTTCTAGGGATTAACCCTTCAGGTGTCAGGGTCTTATGTTTTCGTATGGCATGTGCTGCCATGGCAACCTTTTCAATTGCTGTTCCATCATTTGGTAATTCTATGACTTGTATGCTATCTACTATTTTCGTCCAATCGTATTGCGTATGATTTTCAAAAGGAACTTTAGCTTTGTAAACTACATTTCTAGGAAGTCCGCCATCTAAAGGTTGATTCCTTTTTATTATTTCGCCATTGTCATCATAGATGTCACCGACCGCAAAATCCATTGGAGGGTGTGGTGCTCTACTACCAGATAATCCCGGAATGAAGAATGGAAATCCAGGATTTCTAGAGTCATCGTCCACTACAATTTGACCTTCTTCTATATGTATTTTGGAAGGTACTGGAGCCATTGCTCGTTTTGGTATGGGTACCAAACCTGGAATTGGAGTACCATTTGCAATTTCACCATCTGGTAGGGCTCTAGAGTTTGTTGCTGCGATACCCGTTCTAGAATCTGTCTTTGTTCCCAATTCCAATACGTCGTGTACTCTCCACAATGCCCACATACCTGCTGCGAAGTGAGGATAGAAATGACAGTGAAAGATTTGATCTCCAACAGTTTTGTTTAAATTGCCACTTCCGTCGTACACCATTTCCAATGTATAGGAAGATCCTGGGTTTATCGTTTGACTATCCAAGTAATGCCCTTCATCGCTATTTGGAGAATGCAGCCATTGATGTGCATGTTGATGGTGTACATGGGTTAGACCAGCACCTGTATGGGTAATTCTGAATTTGACATGGTCGTTCATGTAACTATGGTATACATTGGAAGGATCATCGGGATATATGGCTTTTTTTGCTTTGAATCCTAGTTGAGGTGCCAAATTCGCAGCGTCACTGGAACCTTGTTGTCTTAAAAATTGATTTTGAAGTGTTTCGTTCACAGTATTGGGACTTGATGCATTTGCAGGGACGTCTACCACCATTGCTGGGTCACCTACGGACCATGAGCTTAAAAAGAACTCTTCATAGGCACAGTCATCGCAATCAGCCATTGGTCCAACTCCTATTCTATTGGCATATATTTCTGCTCCAATGGCTCCAGATCCATAATTGATGGAAAAGTTGTCATTACCAGTAGCCAATGTACCGGTTAGATTAATTTGAGACTTGTTTATGTCACTGATATATGAAACAGGAAATGCCTGTACCGTCCATGGAGATTCATGGTAGTCTATTGCAAACTCTCTGTATGGTCGTCTTCTATCTGGAGAGGCAGGAACCTTAAAAAACGAAGGACTTTCTCCTGTAAAGTTCCCTCTATTGGGGCCAGTGATTATAGCTGTAAGATCAGTGTATATCAGTTCTTTGTAATTTGGTCTCCTTGGATACTCCCGATACATTTTTAGTATGGGTGTCCCATCTGCTTTAACGGCATCATAATCGATAACAGGAAATATATTATTGGTATTGTAAATATTGGGAACTTCACTCTTGGCCAAAGGTGCTGTTGATCCCATTTTTTGATAGTGCGTAATAGTTTGGTCCAAATCGGCTTCTGAAACCTGACTTCGATACCATTCAGCTCCTTTTGGTTGAACATTCAATGTTCCAAATAGACCATTGCTCAATTGTCCTCCCTTTTGCCCACCATTTGCAACGGTTGCCCCGGTACTGTATAGCATGTAGACTCCTTCTTTAGGGACATTCAATGTGTAGGTTATGGTTTTTCCGGGCCCTACTAGACTAGAACTATTAAATCCGGCATAACTGCCATCGTCATTTATGCTTTCTGCCATTTCTGTTCCTAGAATGTGAACTCCGGCATGTCTGGTTTTTGGGTACACACTTGCTGTGGGGCCGAGATTGGGATTGCTATTAGCGGCAGCAACACTTTGACTAATCGTACCTGGCTTATTGGTATTGTACGCATTTACGGGTGCAAGGCTATCGTATGGAGCCAATAGATTTGTAAACTTTATCTTTAATACATCCCCAACGTTGGCTCTCAACACTATTGGTCTTGGACGTTTGTTCTTTCTTAAACGGACTTTGCCTAAAAGAGCATTAGGTATGCTTTCGGGAATAGCCGTGTCCAAGTCGCGAACAAGTGCAAAGATCATCCCTGTAGGTTGTGCAGCACCCAGACGGTTGTACATGAAAGGCTGGTTGATGGCAGCCATATTAACATAGACAGTGTCTTTCGTTGCCGTCTGAGCTTCACTAGATGTCGTTGTTCCTAGGAATAGCATTAGAGAAACTGTTTTTAGAAAGACAAGGGAAGATTTAATTGAAGTAATCGTAGAATAAGTTTTCATTTTTATAAAGATTAAGCAAAGGTTTTCTATCTAGAGATTGTAAAAGCGCTATTTAGGGAAGATGAGCTTTAATCTATTGGCCATAAAAGATTTAACGGTGTTAATGTTTTCTTAAAAAGGCCTTTAACACAAATTTATTGGTTTCCCTTTGTTTTTTTTCAGGTATTTATACCTGTTTTTTCGTAGATGTCGATTTTAATATTTTGAAGAAAGCGTTTTTTGTATTTGACTGGATGTTGAATAAGTCAATGTAAATGAGCTTTCACAATTTGCTTGTTAATGTAATAAGGAAAACCTAGAAGAGTATTTTAAAAAGTTGGATGTCATGTGATTAATCACAAAGGCGAAAAGGAGATAGTAGTAGCTCATCCTTTATTGGATCTTTATATGCGTGCCATTTCAATCATGGCACGATTTGAATGCTTCTAAGGTTTAAAACAATTGAAAATCAATTGTAAATAAGTGATTTTTGGTTAGCTTATGTAATTCCAGATGTTCTTGTATTTTCCCATTTGCCTGTAAGTTTCCAAGATAACTGCATTTTCTGGAAGGCGAAGTGATGGATCCTTCTTTAGAAGTTGTTTGGCGTGAAAACGAGCATGTTGTAAGATGTCATTGTCTTTTATGATGTCGGCAATGCGAAGATTCAATACGCCACTCTGTTGTGTACCCATAATGTCTCCTGGACCACGTAAGCGCAAATCGACTTCGGCAATTTCGAAACCATCATTGGTACGAACCATCGTTTCCAATCGAGTCTTGCTGTTTTCGGAGAGTTTGTAACTAGTCATCAAGATGCAGAAGCTTTGTTCTGCTCCACGACCGACTCGACCTCTCAATTGATGTAGTTGGGAAAGTCCAAAACGTTCGGCACTTTCAATGATCATTACCGATGCATTGGGAACGTTTACACCAACTTCGATTACGGTCGTTGCAACCATTATTTGTGTTTCTCCTTTTACGAAACGTTGCATTTCGTACTCTTTGTCTGCAGGTTTCATCTTGCCATGAACAATTGAGATTTGATACTTGGGCATTGGGAAATCCCGAGCAATGCTTTCGTACCCATCCATTAAATCCTTATAGTCCATTTGGGCACTTTCCTGTATCAAGGGATAGACTATGTAAACCTGTCTTCCCTTGTCTATTTCATCACGAATGAATCGGAATACCTTCAACCTGTTCGTGTCATATCTGTGAACTGTTTTTATGGTCTTTCTACCTGGCGGCAATTCGTCAATTATCGAGATGTCCAAATCACCATATACGGACATGGCCAACGTTCTTGGAATTGGAGTCGCAGTCATTACCAAAACGTGAGGGGGGAGGGTGTTTTTTTTCCATAGCTTAGAACGTTGTGCAACCCCAAATCGATGTTGTTCGTCAATGACAGCGAGGCCTAAATTTTTAAATTTCACCTTGTCTTCAATCAATGCGTGCGTGCCGATCAAGATGTCCAAATCGCCATTTTCCAACATTTCATGTATTTTTTTTCTTTCTGAAGTTTTACTTGAGCCTGTTAATAGTTTTATTCTGATTTTCAGATTGTTACATAATTCTTTTAATCCATTGTAGTGTTGGACTGACAAAATTTCAGTCGGAGCCATCAAACAAGCCTGAAAACCGTTGTCAATGGCCATTAACATTGACATTAGGGCGACTATGGTCTTTCCAGAACCCACATCTCCTTGCAACAAACGATTCATTTGCGCATTTTGACCTAGATCTTGACGGATTTCCTTGAGTACCCTCTTTTGGGCATTGGTCAATTCGAAGGGTAGGTTGTTTTTGAAAAACGAATTGAAATGCGCTCCAATCGATTCAAATGGGAAGCCTTTTATTTTGCTTTTATGGATTAGATTCTTTAGAATCAATTGCAATTGGATGTAAAACAATTCTTCGAATTTCAGTCTGAATTCAGCCTTGAAAAGCAGCTCTGAAGTCTTCGGGAAATGAACGTTGAAAAGGGCATCGGATTTTGAAATCAACTGCAATTCCGAAAGCAGGTTTTCGGACAGAGTTTCCACAAATCTTCCGTTTGTTTCCAGAAACAGGTTTTGCATTATTTTCGTCATCACCCGATTGGTGATTCCCTTGTTGGACAATTTTTCCGTAGAGGGATAAATGGCCTGCATGGAAGAACGTAGGTTTTGTTTGTGCTCACTCAACAATTCAGTCTCTGGATGTGGCATGTTGAATTTGCCATTGAACCAATTCGTCTTTCCAAAAATTACATAAGGCGTATTCAACTTCAAACTTTCCCTGATCCATTTCTGACCTCGAAACCAAACCAATTCCATCGTGCCGGTCTCGTCTTGAAAGGTTGCGACCAATCGCTTGCCTCTTTTTTGGGAGATTTCCTGAAATTTTATGATTTTTCCAACAATCTGTACCTCGGCAGCATTTCGTTGCAGCTGATTGATCTTAAAATACTTCGTACGATCCAAATAGCGATTTGGGAACAGGTTGATTAAATCCTGATAGGTGTGTATGCCCAATTCCTTGCGGAGCAAATCGGCACGATTTGGTCCGACACCTTTCAAATAATCTATTGGTGTCTGTAGGTTTGTAGCCATAGCCTACGAAGATAGTACTATGCTATGAAATTGCAAAGGGGAGACTCAATGATGTACCTTGTAGATGTCGCGTTCTATTGTGTAAATGACCAAGCCGACTCTGTTTTTTACGTTCAATTTGTCGAAAAGTGCTTCGAGAATGCCGCCTGCTCTTGTGGTTTTTCAAGCCTGTTTTATCTTCTATTTGCTTGTTTGTCAATTTAGTGTATTCCCATTTTAAAGTAAAATGTCACGTCAAGATTTCGCAAAAAAAACTGCCTTTTCAGCAGTCTCTTTTTTCATCAAGATGATTTTATCTATTCTTTGACGATGCTTATCTCTTTCCCTTTGTTGTCCTTTAAGATGTAGATCCCTCTTTTTAAAGAAGTAGTGTCAATTCGATATTGTCCAGCTTTGGTAAAAGCTTTATCTATCACTACAGCTCCGTTGGATGTGTCGTATAGGGTTATTGTAGTGTTGTTTGCTACCGATACATTCAATACGTCTTCTGCTGGAACAGGAAATGCAGTAGTCCTGCTTTCTGAAGTTCTAAATCCTTGTTGAGAAGGTTCTGTGGTTATGGCATGACTTGATGTGTTGTTGTCTTCATTGGATTCCGTAATGGAATCCTGAACGTCCAATACGATGATTACCTTGTAATTGTACAATAGATAAAGTTTGTCTTCCAATGATGAAGACCCTCCTGGTCCGCTTGGGACATAGTGATCCCAACGATCCGAAAAGTCAACCTCGTAAGTTTCTCCGTTTGCATTTAAATCTGGAATGTTGATTGTACGAATCAATTGGTCGTTGTCATCTAATTGATCGTCAATGGAAAGATAGCATTTTGCGACACTGACTGTTCCTGAGTTGTCAGTTCCTTGGTTCTCTACTGTAAACTGAACATTATAGAATACGTCTTTGGCATGTGGTGCATAATAATCAATGCTTCCATATGCTATTTGGGATGTGCTAACCAAATCTGCAGCCGTCCTTTCGATGGTAACTCTCTTGAAATCCATATTGTTGGTTTCATTCGATTCCCTTACATCTCCGTTTTCATCTACGTCAAATACGATATAGCGTTTTCCAACGACTCCACCATCTATGCTACTATCGCTAGGTAGGGTTACAATGGCTTCATCAGCAATGTGAGCCCCTGAATTGATGGTGATTACGTTGGTTTCCAGTAGTTTTATGGATGTAGCTGTGATTTCTGGTGTCTCGGAAAGGTAGACGGAAAGACTTGTAGGAGAAGAAATAGCTAGTCCTTGGTTGCGTACGGTCCATCCGATTTCTATTTGATTTCCTTCTGTGCCTACCAATGGTAAATCCGTCGAAGCCACTACCAAATCGGATTTCAAACTTGGAGCCACTTCCACGAATTCTGCCTTTATGTTGTCAGATTCGCTAACTTCTGCTATTTCATTGTCTGCATCGACATAGAATAGAACGTTGTAATTGCCAGTAGTTACATTGCTAGGGATTTGTATCCAAGTATAATGTATTTGACTTTCGCTTCCTTCAATTAATTCTGGAGCTACAGAGCCTCCTAAGAACAAATCCTCATCGTTTAACACGCTATCTTGAGATAAATAGAACTTGATCTTGTTTTCTTCTGTAGCTGTGTTGTTCCTGCTTTTTACAGACCAGCTTAACAAAGTGTATTCCCCAGCTTTGATAATGGGATTTACATTGGAAGTGGAAACTGTAACATCCACGTCTTGAGCAAATATGGATGATGTTGACAATAGTAATGTCAATAATAAGGTAAATTGATTTTTCATGGTTCTTCTGTTACTGGTTTTTAATGTGAAATGATTAATGTTGATTGCCTTTTTTGGCAGTGTAAAAGAAGTGAATCCATAGTATTCGAAAGTTAAGCGAATGTTAACATTGGAATCTGATAGTTTATTGTTTTTGAAATTGATTTGTTGCTTTTTATTGCGGTTAACTATTTTATTTTAAGTTGTTTGTGTTCTGTTTTGTAGTTGGTTATCTTATAGTGAGATGTTGTTAATGAGTTATGAGTCATAGTCTTGCGAATAAGTAATAAATTCTCCTTTTCATCAAAAAAATGAAAGATTGAGAAGTGACTATGCAAACGTTCTTAATTTCAATTCTAAAAATGTAATGATTCAAATAAGAGGGTATGAAAAAACAGACCGTTTAAAATACTTTTAGACGGTCTCATGTAACTTGTTTGTTGTAAAGGTAAATTTTACTGCTCCCCTTTAAGAACCAGCAAAGGAACTCTACTTTCAAAGTCTGCCTTTCTTGCACCGTTGTCATGTATGGTGTCACTCCATAGTTTCTTGAAGGACCCTCGTTTACGTCTAAAAACACAGATCATATCCGGTTCCACGAAGTGAATGTATTCCAAAACCCCTTGAAACAAGGTTGCATTTTCAGAAGAATAGTACTTGGAGGTAACGGCAGCCAAATCCTTGTCGAACATCAAGTCTTCTGGTAAAAATGATGGTGTCTTCACTTGCAGTAAAGTCATACGGGCATTTAAACCTTCCAAAGTGCTTTCCAAAGGTTTCAAGGCATCTTCCAATTTAACGACTCCAGATTTGATGGCTGTCAATACGGTATCTATTGCTTTGTACTCGTAATCTTCAGGAATCAATAGAACAGGCATGCCCGTTTTACGGACAATGCCACCAGACAAATCGTCCAAATACAATTTTTCATGAGTTTTTGGAGCCCTAGCTGGAGCTATGATGAGATCGATTTTGAAGTCAACACAAAATTCTTTAATGTAATCCAAAGTATTCCCTTGCATGAAGCGGAAATTAAGAACTACACCTTGTTTTTTAGCATAATCGTTTACTTCTTTCAAAAGTTCTTCACTCTGTGAGTCACCAAATAGAATACCACCGTAAATGGTTTTTACTCCTACTTGTTTTGCAAAGTCTATAGCATAGAGCAGGGTGGATTTTTTGTCTTTAAGCGAACTAATTGGCACTAAAAATGTTTTCATTTTTAATTATTGTTGAGGTTAATTTTGTGCAAAAGTAGTTTTTTAAAAAGATACCCTGTATAAGGTGTAAATAATTTGTTTAAAGGTTGTTATGTGAGGAGGAAGTGAAATAATCAAAGATATTTAAGAGGTAATTAAATTTAAGGGGTAAGAAATTAAATAAATTAGCAAGCTTTTCTTTACTTTGGCTTAGCCTTTGATTATTATGGTTTATGAAGTATATTTTTTTAGCATTCTTTTTTTCAACAAGCTTTTTCACTAGGGCTCAGCAAACAGATGTCGTAGATTTTACATCTATTGAGTTGAAATTGGAAATAGCATCGGAATTGAAACGAATTTCCGGTAAGGTGAATTGCACCTTCGACATACTCAAGGAAACAGATTCCATATATTTGGATGCTAGAGCCATGACGTTTAATTCCGTAGTGTTGAACGAAGAAGAGGTTGAAACGTACAATGATGGCAAAAGACTTTGGATTAAGGGAGATTTCAAACCTACGGATAAAAACAAGCTGTTTTTGGAATATGATGCCATGCCAAAGAAGACGATGTATTTTATTGGTTGGGACAATGAAGGACAGAATCAAATATGGACGCAAGGTCAAGGAAAATACACCAGTCATTGGTTGCCAAGCATTGATGATATGAACGACAAAATCGAATTTGACTTGAATGTGATTTTCAATAATGATTACGAAGTGATTGCCAATGGAAAACTCATGGATAAGCATATTGGGAAAGAGAAAACCTCTTGGAGTTACGACATGAAACAACCAATGTCTAGCTATTTGGTTGCCTTGGCCATTGGTAAATACGATAAAAAAATAGAAACTTCAAAAAGTGGAATTCCTTTGGAAATGTATTATTATCCTGGAGATTCTACAAAAGTAGAACCGACATACCGTTACACCAAGACCATGTTCGATTTTTTGGAGAAGGAGATAGGAGTTTCATACCCTTGGCAAAATTACAAGCAAGTCCCAGTCAAGGATTTTTTATACTCAGGAATGGAAAACACGAGCACGACCATTTTTTCGGATACCTTTGTCGTGGATAGCATTGCTTTTGTGGATAAGAACTATGTCAATGTAAATGCACATGAACTGGCGCACCAATGGTTTGGGGATTTGGTTACGGAAACATCTGGAACACACCATTGGCTACAAGAAGGATTTGCAACCTTTTACGCACTTTTGGCAGAAAGACATGTGTTTGGTGAAGATTATTATTATTGGAGACTGTATGAATATGCCCAAGAATTGTTGGCACAGGATAAGGCAGGGCATAGTACAGCGTTGTTGGATCCAAAATCCAGTAGCGCGACCTTTTATAAGAAAGGTGCCTTGGTGTTACATCTCTTGAGGGAAAAAGTAGGCCGTACGACATTCAACGTAGCAGTGAAGAACTACTTGGAAAAATACAAATATAAAAATGTGGAGACAAAGCATTTCATAAATGAAGTAGAAGAGGCGTCGGACGAAAAATTAACGACATTTGTGCAGAGGTGGCTTAGAGACAAAGACTTTCATTATGAGGAAATAGAATACCATCTCAGAGCTAGTTCCAATCTCATCAAAGGGCACTTGCAAATAGATTGTGAAGCATACACTTCCAAATGCGAAGAGTATTTGACGTCTTGGATTGCAGATGAATCCAAAATAAAGGTAATCGAGCAAATGCCAAATAGAATAAAAGCCGAAGATTTCAAGAATTCTATAAAAGTGCGCCAAGCAATAGCTCAGAATCTTACCAAGATACCATTGGGTCTCAAAAAGGAATATGAAAGCCTGTTGAATGACAAGTCGTATTTGACTGTGGAATCTGCCTTGTACAACTTGATCAACAATTTTCCGAGTGACACTAGGAAATATATGGATAAGACTAAAGGCATCGTAGGGTTCAATGATAGGAACATCCGACAATTATGGTTGTTTTTGGCATTGGTCACCGATGTCTATCCAGAGCAAAGCGAATCGTTTTTTAAAGAATTGACGAGCTATACGAGTCCAAAACATCATTTCGAAGTCAGGGAACTGGCCTTTCAATTCTTGAAGGGGATGCGCTCTTGTAACGAAGAGTGTACAAAAAATCTTGAAGATGCGGCAAAGCATCACAATTGGAGATTCAAGAAAAGTGCAAAAGAGCTATTGGAACAAAGACAATAAGAACTTATAATACATGAAACATTTACAACCAAACATTGATTATGCAACGTAATGATAATGTGTGTATGTTGCAGGTAATTTAAAAAACAATAAAAAAACAGATGAAAGCATTGGTAATTTCCGGAGGTGGTAGCAAAGGCGCATTTGCAGGTGGAGTAGCGCAATATTTGATAGAACAAGAAGGAAAAAATTACGATATGTATTTAGGCACGTCAACAGGGAGTTTGCTAGTGCCGCATTTGGCAGTAAATGACATAGGCAAACTCTATGACATCTATACCAGTGTAAATCAAAAGACCATTTTCAGCATTAATCCCTTTGTGGTCAAAAAGAAAGGGAATAGGGAGTATGTCTCCATCAATTACTTTAATACGATATTGCAATTCGTTGGGAAGAAACGTACGTTTGGGGAGAGTAAGAACTTAAAACGACACATAAAGCGAAAATTTACCAAGGAGGAATACGATCGTATAAGGGAAACAAAGGAAGATGTGGTTGTCACTGTTACCAACTTGTCCAAAAACAGAACGGAATACAAGTCCATAAACGATTACGACTATGATGAGTTTTGTGAGTGGATTTGGATTTCTTGCAATTACATCCCTTTCATGTCTTTGGTGAAAAAGAATGGTTTTGAATATGCCGATGGAGGATTGGGATGTGTAATCCCAATTAGAGAAGCCATAGAACGAGGTGCAACGGAAGTAGATGCCATTGTTTTGGAAAGTGAAAATTTGGAATACAACAAAGTATTGGGAAAAAACCCATTCTCATTGCTGATAAACTTATTCGGACATCTTATCGATCAAGTGGAAAAAGGAGACATAGCCATAGGCAAATTGGCAGCCAAACACAGGAAAGTAAAGCTCAACATCTATTATACACCGACAAAACTAACGGAGAACTCATTGATATTCAATAGGAGGCTAATGGAGAAATGGTGGTTGGAAGGTTTCTTGTATGCACAGAAGAAGCATAACAAGGAATTTCCCCTAAACTCCACAGTAGAGGTAAAGGGACATTAGTCTTACCACATATCGCCAACCTCTTTCTTTATGTATGACAAGGCAGGATCGCTAGGCGCTTGCTTCTCCATCATTTCCGTCAAAAGGACTTCTCTTAATTTGTTGGCAGTATCTGTTTTTTCAAGCATGGAGGCTTTTCTGATGAGCTGGATCGTAGCATTCTTGGATGCGTTGATTATGGTCCAACATTCGTCGGTAATGTAAATTTGTTGTGATAGGTTGTGCTCGAATTCTTGTTCTATGCTTTTTATGAGCAAAGATTCGTATTGGTTTTTGTCAGATGACACGGGTTTAACTCTAATCAACAACTTGCTAGGGGTGATGCGCTCCAAGAACAAGGTCATGCGTTCATAGGCTTGCAAACGTATCGGCATTGCGGTAACTTGCATGTCTTTTTTCAATAGATAACTTCTTCTTTTGTCCTCGTTGTTAATGTGTTCCTTGAAGAAGAAGTATGCAGCTAGTCCTGTTATTATGGCAGGTACGGCGTTTAGGAAAAAATTTATGATTCTATCGGCATCCATAGGTAAATAGGTTTATAAGGCAAACATAACTTGTTTTCTTTTATTGTACAAAAAAACGTGAAAGTTTGGAGTCAATGAGCTAATTCGCATGTCTTTTTTATCTTTTTCCTCCAAGATGGGAGCAATTCTTCAATGATTGCATACCATTGAAAGGGACTGGCGTTTTTTCATATTTATAGGTTTTGTCCAATTCGGAGGATAGATTGTTGGAATCTACGTTCAATTCTATGTCGCTCATTTTGAACTGGCAAGGGTGTTCATAACCGGCAGCGTGGGTAATTTCAATGAATTCCTTTTTGAAGGTTTTGAAATATTGTGCCAACCGAACGGATTTCAAGGTTGGATCAATGCCGTTTTGCAACCATTTGCTTTGTGTAGCCACACCACTAGGGCATTTGTTGGTATGGCATACTTTGGCCTGAATGCAACCAATGCTCATCATGGCTTCTCTAGCAACATTGATGCAATCCACACCCATGGCAAATGCCATTGCAGCCTTGGCAGGAAAACCTAGTTTCCCACTACCAATGAATACGATGCGTTCCGTCAATCCTTTGGATTGAAATAGTTTATATAGGTCAGAGAAACCATAGACCCATGGCAAGGACACATGGTCGGCAAAACTTGGAGGGGCAGCACCCGTTCCTCCTTCACCACCATCTACGGTAATGAAATCCGGACCTTTTCCGGTTTTGGCCATAATATCCGTCAATTCTTTCCATTCATCCAATTTTCCTATGGCCGCTTTGATGCCTACCGGCAAACCAGTGGCTTCAGCAATGCTTTCAACAAAATCAATCAATTCTGGTACATTTGAAAATGCTTTGTGATTTGGAGGGGACAATACGTCTTTCCCTACCTCGACACCTCGAATCTTTGCAATTTCAGGTGTTATTTTAGAGCCAGGCAATACGCCTCCTTTTCCAGGTTTGGCCCCTTGAGACAACTTAACTTCGATGGCACGAATAAAAGGATTGTCCTCAACCAATTTTATCATCTTTTCCATGGAAAAGCCACCATCTTTTGCACGCACTCCAAAATACCCTGTTCCAAAATGAAATACGACATCACCTCCATTGCTATGGTAAGGAGAAAGCCCACCTTCTCCCGTGTTATGGTATGCTCCAGCCATTTGAACCCCTTTGTTCAAAGATTCTACGGCTTTTGCAGAAAGCGAACCGAAACTCATGGCAGAGACGTTTATTATAGAGGCAGGTCTATATGGGCGTTTACGCTTGTTGAATTCTCCCATAGTCTTTGCACAAGGCAAAAAACTCTTGTCTTCAACATTTGGATGACTGCCTTTAACTTGATAGGGCATCATTGCGTTGTTGATAAATATGTGTTGATGCTTATAGATGTCTCGATCAGTTCCAAAACCTTCGTAATTGTTCTCCCTTTTTGCGGAAGCATAGATCCAACCACGCTCTATGCGGTTAAAAGGCAATTCCTCCCTATTGTTGGCTACGAAGTATTGACGAATTTCCGGGCCGATGCTTTCTAGAATGTATCGGATGTGTCCAACGACGGGAAAGTTATGGCTTATGGTGTGTTTGCGTTGAATGACATCACGTAGAGCTAGAAGTCCTAGAGCAATGATGATCCAAAGCCACCAAGGGATGTTCGATAGAAAATTAAGAAGGTTGTCCATTTTTTTGAAATCGTTTGTTCAAAAATATGAAATATGTTTTATATCGTTACTGTTTTGTCAAATACAACGGGCATTTTGATCTCCGTGTCATAATGGAAAGCAAAAATCAAGTACGAAAAGACAAAATGAGAAAATTTTTAATAGACAAGACAGTGAAAAAACATGAAACTTTGCGTCGTGTTTGAATTTGTTTATAATTATTGATAAATCCGAAAGATTAAAACGAGGACAATACTTATTTTTACCATTTAAAAATCAAGTCAATTTGGAAAAGTATTTAAGTCAATTGAATGAAGCGCAATATGAGCCTACGGTACAGAAGGAGGGGCCAATGATTATTATTGCTGGAGCTGGGTCTGGGAAAACGAGGGTATTAACGTATCGTATAGCCTATTTAATGAGTCAAGGTGTAGATGCTTTCAATATATTGGCCTTGACCTTTACCAACAAGGCAGCCCGTGAAATGAAAGAAAGAATTGCTCACATCGTTGGAGATGGGGAAGCAAAGAACCTATGGATGGGAACATTTCACTCCGTATTTGCAAAAATATTGCGTTTCGAAGGTCATCATTTGGGGTTCCCAAGTAACTTTACCATTTACGATACGCAAGATTCCCAACGTTTGATGGGATCCATCATAAAGGAAATGGGATTGGACAAGGATGTCTATAA
This sequence comes from Bizionia sp., assembly GCA_020631395.1. Lineage (GTDB taxonomy): Bacteria > Bacteroidota > Bacteroidia > Flavobacteriales > Flavobacteriaceae > JAHDHI01. The sequence continues at coordinate 9,515 of JAHDHI010000015.1, read as the reverse complement.
GACCAAGCAAGTCTATAGCAGAATTTCATCTTACAAGAACAGTTTGATAACGGTGAAGGCGTATTTCAAGAACCCAGAGTTAAAGGAAGCCGATGCTATGGCTCGTAGACCGAGAATGGGGGAGATATACAAGGAATACGTAGATCGTTGCTTCAAGGCTGGGGCAATGGATTTTGATGACCTATTGCTGCGTACGAATGAATTGTTAACACGTTTTCCAGCTGTTTTGGCACAATACCAAAACAGATTTCGATACATAATGGTGGATGAGTATCAAGATACCAATCATTCCCAATACCTAATAGTAAGAGCATTGGCAGATCGTTTTCAAAACATCTGCGTGGTAGGGGACGACGCTCAAAGTATCTATGCTTTCCGTGGAGCGAACATCAACAACATATTAAACTTCCAGAAAGATTACGATGACGTGAAGATGTACCGTCTGGAACAAAATTATCGTTCCACGAAAAACATTGTCAATGCGGCCAATTCCGTAATAGACCATAACCAGACAAAGTTGGACAAAGTCGTTTGGACAGCAAACGATGAAGGGAAAAAAGTGATCGTGCACCGTTCGTTGACAGATGGAGATGAAGGTCGCTATGTGGCCAGTACCATTTTCGAAACGAAAATGAACAACCAGCTATTGAATAGCGATTTTGCGATATTGTACCGTACCAATGCCCAATCTCGTGCAATGGAGGATGCTTTGCGCAAGCGAGAAATACCATATCGCATCTATGGAGGATTGTCATTCTATCAGCGAAAGGAAATCAAGGACGTTACAGCCTATTTGAGGTTGATATTGAATCCGGCAGATGAAGAAGCTTTGAAAAGAATCATCAACTATCCAGCCAGAGGTATTGGACAAACGACGATAGATAGGTTGATTGTAGCTGCCAATGGTTATGGTAAGACTATTTTTGAATTGCTGGAAAACATAGATGCTGTAGACATCAACATAAATAACGGAACAAAAAACAAATTACGTGATTTCGTTACCTTGATCAAGAGTTATCAAGTAATGAACGAGACAGCCAACGCCTTTGATTTGGCAGAGCATATGACCAAGACCAGTGGTTTGATGCGAGAGTTCAACAAGGATGGTACGCCAGAAGGAATCACACGTTTGGAAAACGTAGAAGAGCTTTTGAATGGTATCAAGGATTTCGTTGAAGGCCAAATGGAACTAGCTGATGCCTCGGACTCTTTGGCTGAGTTTTTGGAAGACGTTGCCTTGGCTACGGATTTGGATGGAGACAAAGGAGATGCCGATCACGTAGCCCTTATGACCATTCACTTGGCAAAGGGATTGGAATTCAACCACGTATTCATCGTTGGATTGGAGGAAGACCTATTCCCAAGTGCCATGAGTATGAATACACGTAGTGAATTGGAAGAAGAGCGCCGTTTGTTTTACGTAGCATTGACCAGAGCAGAAAAGCAAGCTTATTTGACATATGCCTTGTCACGCTATCGTTGGGGAAAATTGGTAGATTCCGAACCAAGCCGATTCATAGAAGAAATAGACGATGAGTACTTGGAAGTACTTACACCAATAGAAGAACGCCGTATCAACCCGATGCTATCTGCCGATATCTTTGGAGATACACCACCAAATAAAATTAGATTCAAAAAAGCCGTGCAACCAAAACTAAAAAAGAAAACCGATAAGAACAAGCCTATAAACTTTGAAATAAGTTCACCTAAAAAAATGAAAAAGGCGTCAGAGATAGAAGCTCCAGTATATGCCAATTTGTTTGATGGGGAATTAACAGTGGGCAATAGAGTGAAACATTTGAAATTTGGCAGAGGAGAAGTACTCAAGATAGAAGGTAAAGGCACCGATGTAAAAGCAGAAATAGACTTTGAGTTTGGAGGTGTGAAGAAACTATTGTTGCGTTTCGCCAAGTTGGAATTAATTGGGTAGTTTTATACATATCTCAAAGCGCAGTTGAAAACTACAACAAATAAAAGCAAGAATTTCGTAGAGTAACAAAGGTAGGGTTAATTGAAATGTGTTTGTGTAAACACCTTCAACTTGTTCCAGGTATCCAACAAGTTCAATCCTACCCAACCATGACCTTCGTTGGGGTATAAGGTAAATTCATGGGTAACACCTAGAGTCGTTAATTTTTCATCCAAAGCAGTACCTTGAGTCGTTGGTACCAAAGAATCCATTCCACCGTAAAACAATATGGAAGCTGGTGCTGAAGCTGTAACCTGATGCAAAGGGCTTATTTCCTCCAAGAAAGAAGAGCTTGTATCAAGACCAAATGCATCTATTAGCACTTGGACTTCGGAATCTACATTGTTCAAATAAGCTGGATCCGTAAAATTGGTTGGCCCTACGATGCTACATACCATACCTATGTTGTCATTGGTATCGAAAGCATAACTCCATAGCATGGATAGATGAGCTCCAGCACTTATGCCTATAAAACCAAAGTCATCGGATATGACGTAGTCACTTCCATTGGTCTTTAAATGATCTATTGCGGCTGTAATGTCATTGATTTGCATCGGGTATGCATGGTTGTCCTCATCTGCAAGCCTATAATTTATGTTTACAATGGCATAATCAGGCAAATCCTGCCGAATGATGTCTTTGAAACCATTCATGTCATTTTTGTCTCCAGATGTCCAACCACCTCCATGAACCAAAATAATCACTTTGGTATCCAAAGTTCTGTCTTGTGGAAGGTAAATGTCATAAACTTGTTCTGGGTCGTTGCCATATGGGACATTGAGTTGTTCCCAATATTCTGTGGATTCTACAATGTCATCAGGAATGGAAACCTCTTCATTGCTACAACTAAAAATGCCAAAAGACAAAAACAAGACAATCAAGATAGGTTTTGTAGACTTTAACATATGGATGTGTATTTACTATGTAAACGAAACTTTAAGATAATTATTATGATCAAGTTTAATATGTTCGAGTATTAAAATTCGTTATTTAACTAATTTATAATTGATATACGAAAATAATTGAAAATTAGTTGTTTAAGGTTTGATGTCCTATTGATTTGGCATCTGAAAATTCAACAATGAAAAGACTAAAGAGGATGTAGCGGAACTTATGGCTTGGGCATATAAATGAATGTCGTTTTCATCGGAAGTTTGCAATAGAGGGGTAGCCTCAGAAAAGAATAATGAAATAAGAGAGAAGCTCTCGATTAAAATATATAGCTTTGTATTCAAAGCAATTAGTTTGGCAGAGTTTATAAAAATATACGAAGACAATCCCAACCCCAAAGAAATTAAGCGTGTAGTGGACGTGCTTAAAAAGGGAGGGTTGATAATTTACCCAACAGATACCGTATATGGATTAGGGTGTGATATTACCAACAATAAAGCTTTGGAACGTATAGCTAGGATAAAGGGAGTAAAGGTGGAGAAAGCAAAGTTGTCCTTTATTTGCCATGACTTAAGTCATTTAAGCGATTATGTAAAACAAATTAATACATCCACCTTTAAAATTCTAAAACGAGCATTGCCAGGGCCTTATACTTTTATTCTGCCTGGATCCAAATCGTTGCCATCTGTCTTCAAAAAGAAAAAAGAGGTAGGGATACGTGTACCCGACAACAACATTGCATTGGAAATTGTGAAGGAGTTGGGGAATCCCATTGTTTCGACTTCCATTCGAGATGAGGATACTATTTTGGAATATACCACAGATCCTGAGTTGATTTTGGAAAAATGGGACAATCTCGTCGACTTGGTGATCGATGGAGGCTATGGAGACAATGAAGCTTCTACGATCATAGATTTGTCTGAAAATGAACCAGTAGTCATTAGAAAAGGAAAAGGAAGCTTGGAAATATTCTAGTAGTCACTGAAGATTGTTATAGACAAGACTGCTCAATTGGAGCCTACGGTTTTTATTGATATGTCGATCTTCTCCTTTGTATGCCAAAATCGATACCACCTTTTCTATGTCTTATCTTGATTGCAGAACTAAAAACTAGAAGACAACTGGTACTGGATGTCAATTAACCCAAGAATAGGTCGATTGCTTTTTTGAATCACTTCCATTTGTCGTTTCGCAAATAAACAAACAAAAAAATAAAAATGCGTCTCGTTGTACTGTGACAACGAGACGCATTTTTTTGCTTTTATGAGAGCTTCTATTCTTCGGAAAGCGATTTCATTTCGCTTTCTATCATATCGTAGAATTGATCGATCTTTGGTAAGATCAAAATTTTGGTACGACGATTTGTTGCACGATTTTCAGGTGTGTCGTTATCAACCAATGGTATATGGTCTGCACGACCAGCTGCTATTAACTGGGCAGGATTCACACCTAGTTCTTGTAAAGCTCTAACAATGGCTGTACTACGCTTTACACTTAAATCCCAGTTGTCTATCAATACGCCTTTTGAGTAAGGAACGTTGTCTGTGTGTCCTTCTATCATTGCTTCAAAATTAGGCTTGCTGTTAATTACGGTAGCCACTTTTCCTAAGATTTCCGTTGCTCTTTTGGTAATGTTGTAACTTCCACTCTTGAATAGCAATTTATCGGAAAGAGAGATGAAGACTACACTCTTCTCTACATTGATTTCTATGTCTGGATCGTTTAAGCCAACTTCTTTCTTAAGGCTGGTCACCAAAGCCAAGGTCACACTGTCCTTTTTGGTCAAGGCGTCTTGCAAACGTGTTATTTTCAAGTCTTTTTCCTTTAGGCTTTCTAAGGATTTTTCAAGATTGCTTGCACCTTTTGTAGTCAAGACTGTCATATCTTTTGAGGTTTGTATCAAATCTTGATTCGTTTTCTTCAAATCGGCCAAGCGCGCTTCCAATTCTTTTCCTCTAGCAACAGAAGCAGCTTCATCTGCCAAACACTTGTTTAGTTTTATTGTAGCGGAATTTAATAAATCCTGAGTGTTTTTATGTTTTTCTTCTAAAGCTAGATAGTCCTTCTTGGAAACACAAGAACCTAAAGTTAATAGTGCGACTGCACCTAATAATACAAATTTCTTCATAATTGGTTATTGAATAAAATTAAATCTTAACACATCAAAAGTATAGAAAATTAAAATGTTAAAACAGGGATTAACAAAATTTTTGCTAAACACTATAAACGGTTAAATAGTTTTTTGTTATTTACGTAGTAAGACCAAACAATAGATTCCTTCATAAAGTAGTTTTTGGATTGGTTTAACAATTTTCGCTGTTTTAACAGTCTAGGCAAGTGCGCATAAAAACTAAAATGCGACTTTAAAATGGCCAAGATGTGACTAAACTTAAAAGCTGTCAAGAATTTTATGCCAGCCAATCCATCCAATGTCAAGCGAACAAACAAGAGAGGGACGATTCCTCCAGCGGCATTCTTTGTCAGCGTAAATAAGCTGTTTCTAAAGTTAAGGTATGTTTTTTGGGGATTCGTGGCATTTAAAGTAGCTCCTCCTACATGATATACCGTAGACTTGTAATTGTATTTGGACGTGTATCCTAAATTGTGAGCCCTCCAGCATAAATCAATTTCTTCCATATGAGCAAAAAAAGATTCATCAAAACCCTTTAAGGTATTGAAAACTGTACTTCTGATAAAAAAACAAGCGCCAGAAGCCCAGAATATTTCAGAATTCTCATCATATTGGCCCTTGTCTTCTTCAATGGTGTCGAAAATGCGACCGCGACAAAAGGGATAGCCGTATCGATCTATGAACCCACCAGCTGCACCTGCATATTCAAAATGTGTCTTTTGCTTGTAATCTAGTATTTTTGGTTGGATGATTGCTGTCTTTTCTTCCGAATTAAAAGTCGAAACAATGGGAGCTAGCCAATTTTCTGTTACTTCGATATCACTATTGACAAGGCAGAACACATCCGCTTCTACTTGTTTTAAAGCATCGTTGTAACCCTTGGCGTAACCACCGTTTTCTACATTTTGGATGATTTTTATTGAAGGAAAGCTCGAACGTACAAAATCTACGGAATCGTCTGTAGAGGCATTGTCGGCAACATAGATGGTAGCCTCTTTGGAATGCCTTATAACGGATGGCAAGAAGGTTTCCAGTAGTCTCTTTCCATTCCAATTCAGTATGACGATCGCAAGTTTCAATGTTTTTTAATTTCTAATTAATTGTCAATTCCTATCATATTCCGGTATGTCTTTCAAAAATCGATATTTCTCTGCTTCAAAATCCATCATGCAATAATAGTGATTTAATCCATTGGTCACCATCAGATAAGTGGCATTCAAGGCCAAATTGTATCTAGCGATTTGGTCAAAGGTAGTTTGATCGATGGTGATTTTCGGTGCTTTGCATTCCACTATTAGATGGATGCTACCATCGGGGTTGAAAACGACAATGTCATAACGTTTCTTTAAATCGTTGATTTTTAATTCTTTTTCGACATTTATGAGGGTAATGGGGTATTTCTTCTCGTTCATCAAATAATGAACGCAATGTTGCCTTACCCATTCTTCTGGCTGCAAGACCATGAATCTTTTACGAATGACATCGAAAATAGATACTTTATTTTCGCTATTTTTGAGTCGAAACGAATATGTGGGAAAATTTAATTCTTGCACTACACAAATTTAAAATTATAAAGTCACTTTAAGTGATTTTAAATGAAAAATTAACTAAGGAATATATTTTGGACGAAGTTAAGCAATTGGTAACCGACATAAAGAATAAAAACCTGAAGCCAATCTACCTATTGATGGGAGAGGAAGCATACTATATAGACAAGATTTCCGATTTCATAGAAAAGACAGTATTGGCAGAGGAGGAAAAGGGCTTCAACCAAATGGTGCTATATGGACGCGATGTCACCATAGAGGATATTGTGGGAAATGCCAAGCGTTTTCCCATGATGGCAGAACGACAAGTCGTAATTGTAAAGGAGGCACAAGATTTGGCTCGTACCATAGACAAGCTGGCTGCTTACGCCGAGAACCCTCAACCTACTACGGTTTTGGTGATTTGTTATAAATACAAGAGCGTAGACAAGAGGAAATCGGTTTACAAGATCATAAAGAAAAAGGGAATTGTGTTCGAGAGTAAGAAATTGTACGACAATCAAGTGCCAGATTGGATTCGTAGAGTGCTGTCTGCAAAGGGATATGGCATTGCTCCAAAAGCCTCGCAAATGTTGGTGGAGTTTTTGGGAACCGATCTAAGCAAAATAAACAATGAATTGGAAAAACTACAAATCGTTTTACCAAAAGATACACAGATCACACCTGAACATATTGAGGAAAACATTGGGATTAGCAAGGATTACAACAATTTTGAGCTACGGAAGGCCATTGGTGCAAGAAATGATGCTCAAGCATTTAAAATAGTAGATTACTTTGCCGACAACCCAAAGGACAATCCAATGGTCGTAACAGTGTCGTTGTTGTTCAATTTCTTTTCTCAATTGTTGCAATTGCATGGTATGACGGACAAGTCTCCTAGAAGTGTTGCATCTGCATTGCGTGTAAATCCATATTTTGTGAATGAATATTTAACGGCTGCTCGTAATTTCCCGATGAGAAAGGTGAGTGGCATCGTAGCGACGTTACGGGAATTCGATGTAAAAAGCAAAGGTGTAGGCTCCAATGCGGTGCCTCAAGGAGATTTGTTGAAGGAGTTGTTGGTTAGGGTTTTAAATTGAGAAGATTTATAGAGTTTATAAGGGGTATTCTACATTTGTAGAATTCTAAACTAACTAACTAACTAACTATGAAATATCATATGTCGTTTATAATTAGTTTTCCTTTAGCCAAGATGTTTCAGAGAGATTCAAAGAATATGTTTTGTTAGCTAAGTTAAAGAAGCCGTGAAACAACTTCGGTCAACAATTATTTTTTATCACCAACATGGAGTACTACGGATTTCGCTATCATATCGTGAATGGCTCTCTTTTTGTTGTCTCTAGATACTGATATCAAGGAAAACCAACCCAAAAGAGATTTTACAAGGAATCGGAGCATAGCAACTGGGAGTGTTAAATTTTTATTGTTTTCATCGTTTCTCTCCACTTTTAAGTCACAAAACAAGTGCCCTAAACTAGCTCCTAAAAAACTTACAAGCAATGGCTCATATAGGACAAAAATGAAAACGAAGACAATCATTTTCACTATGTCGTTTATGGTGTCGAACATTGTAAATGCCATTGTGGCCGTATACATCAACATCATAATCAATATGGCATCGATTACTGCGGCTTTTACTCTTGAAAAGATGGGTGGGTAATTATTCTGTTCGTTCATTTTATTTATGATTGAAAAATTTCCGTCAAGGACAGAGGCTTTTACTTGTAAGGTTTTATTGGGTAACCGCCAACAACCATGAGTTAATTGTTGTTTTGTGCAACACGTTATTTATACCAATTCTAATTTGAAATTACTAGAATAAAACGTTCTTTTTCCTCTCTATTTCAGAATGAAAAAGAAACCGTAACCAATGCCATGCTTTATTTTTCTTCTTCATACAAAGAAAAAAATAGTCATTTTCTTTTACAGTAATTTCAAATTAGAATTGGTATTACTCACTGATAGGAAATGTTATTCCTAGCGCAAAAGCGCCAACATATTGCTTAACTGATGGTTGAAAGTAATAGGCAAATCCTAAATCGACATTATTGTTTTTCCCTAATTCCAGTCCGAACGAAAAAGGGATGTGATAAATAATTCCGCTTTTGTCAAAATTGTTAAATGCCGCCAATGTTTCAAATTTTCCAATTGAAGTCCCTATTCCAATTTCAAAATAAGGTGCTATCCAAGGAATTGGTGCTCTGACTCTTGCTTTTCCTCCAAGCAAAAAGGCTTTGGATGTGGCTTTTTCATTGGTAGGATTGTCATAGAAGTCTTTCCCGTTTGAACTTGTCATGATAAAACCTACATATGGTCTGAATTCAACCCAAGACGCTACTTTTAACACTAATTCTCCTTGTGTGAAAAATCCAGTGTTAATAATTTCATCAAAGCTATAATAGGGTACGCTGACTCCATATCCAATTTGGACATTGATTGATTTGTCTTTTATCAATTGAGCTTCGACTAAATTTGAAGTCAGAACTATCATTAGTAGTATTAGGGTTTTTTTCATGATGTTAAAATGACCTGGCATAATCGTCATTTAGGGGTTTTATGCGTTAATATTAAATTTTGGTAAGGAATTTGTCAATTTCGAGTGGATTCGGGGTGTTCTTTTATTGGTTGTCTGTATCATTCATATAATCATTGGACTGTGTATCGAGAGTCTTGGTTATGAATGTTTCTTTTTTGCTTTAATGTTAATTTACAGATTGCTTTTCAAATTGTGCATAACTTTATTATTATAAGGGCTTTGCACTATATTTTCCTTGTTAAGGAAGCTCTTTCGAGGGGCGCAAAACTAGCAAATATTTTACCAATTATGGCTAGTAAGTTTTGCATTTTTTTGTGTATTATTCATTTTATTGGGAATCAGTAAATTAAATTCTCTATGATGTATTTTAGAAGGATCAAAGATGCTATATGGGAATAGACATCGCTCGTTTTCCACGAGTAGCCGTAAGAGTGAATAATA
>JAHDHI010000014.1 GCA_020631395.1 Bizionia sp. | reverse complement strand
AACAACAGAAAAGTCGCTTAGAAATTTATACCAAATTTACTAGGTAGTCCACTTTGTAAACTAGAATGAGTGAAACTATCTTTTCAGTTAGTGAAAAATACATTAAATCATTCTTATTGATAGGTCTTTTCCGCATCTTGTACTTTAGAATCAAAAATACTAACATAAAATGCCTCTAGTGGATTTGTAAAAGAAGCTAAATAATCTGTATAAGAACAACACCTTCAAGACCGATCCAACTAGCCCTCTCTGCTACTCTTTGTTTCCAATTAGTTACACCAAAAGCTCCTATAGCATCATTTTTAAACACACTAGTTTCCCCATCCCAATCGTGATTCTCTAATAAAAACTGCTCTAATTTTTCCCTATATGTTAGACGTCAACAAAAAGTGAACTTTTAAGGGGTTAAATCTAAGAGATAGATTTAATAACCTTTAAAAGCAAAACAGATGGCTAAAAAGAAGAGTGCTAGTTCATTAATTAGCGAGCTAAAACGAAAAACAAGAAGAACTTACAGTTCAGAAGAAAAAATCAGAATCATCATAGATGGAATGCGTGGTGAAATGACCGTTGTAGAGTTGTGTCACAAGGTAGGGATATCTCAAGGGATATATTATAAATGGAGTAAAGACTTTATGGATGCAGGCAAGCTAAAACAGGCATTTAACATGGTGTTTCTTACGGTATTTTCTTAGTTGGTTTTTTTTTTCGAATTTATTCAACAAAATAGACAATTATCTATTTTAAAATGCGTTATACCCTCTATGAAATTAATTATTGCTCTCCTCTGTTCAGTTTGCATCCACATCAACGGATATGGACAAGACAGGTATATACATAAAGAACAAAGAGATTCTCTCGCTGTTGTGGAACTACTCGATTCCTTCAAGGAAAAAAGCATCGAAATGATGAAAGCCGATAGTTTGCAAAATATGCATATGTCGGAACGCTGGAATACCTCCACTTACAATCCTTATAAGAATGCTCCCAAAACATATCCTTTCAACATAACGTTCACGGATAGCACTTTCGCATCACCAATAAAACGTGGTAAGGTAGTGACCTCCCACTATGGATGGAGAAACAGGCGTGCACACAAAGGCATTGACATAGATTTGATAACAGGAGATCACGTCATGGCCATGTTGGATGGCAAGGTTCGCTATGTGAAATACCACTCGGGACATGGAAGGGTTGTCGTGATTCGACATTTCAACGGATTGGAAACCGTATATGCGCACTTGTCCAAGCAACTGGTAAAGGTGAATGACACTGTGAAAAAAGGCCAAATCATTGGTAAAGGTGGTACTACGGGGAATGCCAGAGGAAGTCATTTGCATTTGGAGGTCATCTACAAGGGGATTTACATAAACCCAGAATATGTATTTGATTTTAGTGAAGACAACAAGATAAGAAGCAAAAACATTTGGGTAACAAAAAAATGGGCAACGCCTTATGTTCATAGCTCGAAAAGGCAAACCAAAGGAGACGTTTGCACGACTTATGAAGAAGCAGTAGCCAGCAAACAAAAGGAAACACAAGTGTACGTTGTTAGGCGTGGCGATACGCTTTCCAAAATATCGAACAAATACCAAGTGTCAATAACCAGTCTTTGTCGTACCAATGCCATTTCAAAGACGAGTGTTTTGAAGGTCGGTCAAAAACTGGTGTTAACCCCTTGATCGTATCACTCAGAACAAAAATTGAGTTCTATTTCAATCTATCACTTACAAATTCCACTTCTGTCTTTCCGTGCGGAGACACATTGCCATCTTTGTCCAAATTGACCATTACTATTTTATCTATTGTAATTATCGTTTCTCGAGTCATCATATTTCTAACCTCACATCTTAGTGTCAAGGAGGCATTGCCAAACTTTATGACCTCCATGCCTATTTCCACGATGTCCCCTTGTTTGGCAGAACTCTTGAAATCTATTTCTGTGATGAATTTTGTAACCACATACGGGTTTTCCAATTGTACGACGGCATATAAGGCTGCCTCCTCGTCGATCCACTCCAACAATCTTCCTCCAAACAATGAGGCATTGGGATTGAGGTCTTCTGGTTTCACCCATTTACGTGTATGAAATCTCATGGTGCTATAATAGTTTTTGTTGTATTGATTCGTTTGGAATTTTCAAATTGCAATCCAATGTCTCGTTAAGTCGCCTTATGAAATATGCGGACAGCAATGGGGATTCCTTTTCTATGTTTTGATGTATGAAGAAGTCTATTTCCTTTATACCTTGATCCTGCCATGACTTCAAGCGCTCTACCCAATCGTCCAATCTGGAATAGTCACTTTGATGATTTGCACCGACGTAACGTACAAAAGCTGTGGCATTGGTCAATCGCATATGCATGATGTCACGTCTTCCGGCAGTATCCACGATGACATTTGAAACATTGTTCTCTTCCAGCAATCGATACAAATCATTTGCTATTTCTTTATCGTTGTACCAATCCGTATGTCTGAATTCCACAGCCAACGGAATGCCACTTGGCCATTTCTCCACGAACCGGATCACTCTATCGAAATCCTTTGTCGAAAAGTTATTGTGCATCTGCAAAAAGATCGTTCCCAACTTTTCCTTTAGATTTGACGCATTGTACAAGTAGTTTTCCACGACGGCTTCAGCATCTTGCAATCGCTTCCAATGGCTTATCTCCTGATTCAATTTGGGAAAAAACTTGAAATTGGATGGTGTCTTGTCATACCAGCTTGTGAATTGTTCCGCAGGAAAGATTCGGTAAAACGTAGCATTCATCTCTATGGCATTGAATTGAGATGAATAATATCCCAATTCGTCCTTTGTTTCGCGAGGATAAAACCCTTTGAGGTCTGCTCTATTCCACTTGGCACAACCTACGTATATTTCTGGTATGTTGTCGTCTTTGACAGCATTCAAGACTCGTTTGGTGTCCTTATGATCCTCTGGCATTGTAAAATCTATAAGTTCCGGGTTGGGCACGCTTCCAAATTTCATATCATCTTTCTTTATCTAATTGCATTGTATGGTTATCGACAAGTTAAAGCTGGACTTTCATCATCTTTTCGCTTCCAATGTTTCCATGTTCTGCCGAGATGATAAAGATAATTGTTCATAAGGCGGTTAACAAGTAAATGACGATTGAAAGTTTCAAAGCCTCTTTATTGATATTTTTATAGTAGTTGTCGTTTGGATCAACAACAGTTTCAAACGATGTGTGTTATTATCAAATCCTTATAATTATGACTTTACGAGATCAACAATTATTAGACAACCGACCTATCATTTCCTCCATTAAAATTACCGACGACATGAGTAACGACGAACGTTTTCAAAACATTACATTGCGTCCGGTGATCAAACTTCAAAACGACTTGTTGATTGAGGTTTTTAGAAACTACATCAGAAAACACAAAAATGCCTTTTATGAATTGAACGTGGAACAAGGCTTGAATTACATTGAAAATGCCATCAACAAGGACATCAAATTCAGAAACTCTATGAAAGGAATGATCATTGGCCAATTCACCATAGAGGAATACATGTCGTACATCGAGAATTCTTCGGCATTGAACAAACGAATGATGTCCATTGTAAAACAGCGACTACAAGACAATATCATGCTTTTTAGCAATCCTGCCTGTTTGGCAAGCTAATTGATTTTTATTCACAATAAAGAAATCGATGCGATTCAAGTTGCTAGATGACGTATAGAAGAATCATGAAAAAGTGAAATATGGCGCCTGCCAAGACGAACAGATGCCAAATGACATGGTAATAGAGCTTTTTTTCCAAGGCATAGAATACTATTCCTATTGTGTATGCAGCTCCACCAGCCATCAACAATGTAATTCCATTGGGATCCATAAGTTCCGAGAGGTTCGGGAAATCGAACACGATCAACCATCCCATCGCCAAATACAACAATGTGGAAAACACATTGAATCTTCCCGTGAAAAAAAGTTTGAGAACTATCCCAAAAGCCGCTATTCCCCATACTATCCAAAACAACGTCCACCCCAAGCTTTGCTCCAAGGTTATCAATAAGACGGGAGTATAAGTTCCTGCTATGAGTAGATAGATGCCAATATGGTCCATGACCCTAAAATAATGCTTTTGCCTCGTATTGGTGACATAATGGTATATTGTAGAAGCTGCAAACAATGCTATTATGGAAACCCCATATGCAATGACACCAAACATGCTCCAATCCGTTTTACCCGTATCTTTCAATATCAACAGCACCAAACCTACAACTCCAAAAATTGCCCCAATGCCATGTGTCATGGCATTTAGTCTTTCTTCCGTTGCATTTTGGGGTCTCATCAATTCGTACCTTCCTTATTATCTTTAGACCACTTGTTGGTAAGGGCGTAGAAATCGAATTTTATGGCTGGTTTTTGGCGTGTCAACGTGCCATTTTGAAAACTACGCTCCAAAATGTCCTCGATCAAATAATCTTCCTTTTCATTTTCAGGATCGAATTCCCTTTTCAATGAAATATCAAATAACTTGGCTGTACTGTTAAACCAAAAGGCTCTCCAGCCATTTCTCAATTCTTTGATTAGGGAGAACGCCGTTTTTCCTGTTTGCCTGTGTATTAGCTTTATTAGGATTTGTCCTTCTGTCCTAGTCATCTTCTTCAACTCGGCAGAAAATTCTTCTTCTATGTATTTTTGAATTTTTTTCGCATATTTCTTCCTATCCCTCTTTCTTTCCAGAGTTGCCAAACGTTCGTTCAAAGACTCCAAGCGCTCTGCCGCCAATTTGGCATAGGGATACACCTTGATGGTCTTGCGCTTCAATATCATATAGCGCCTCCAGTCCTTTTTGTTGGTAAATTTCAACCTATGCAACAGCATCACTTCATCCAAATCTATGGCAGTCTTTGGAATGGAGTCCCCTTCAATGACAATATACTCCACTTCAGTGGAATCTTGCTTTGTCTCATTGGTCTCTTGTGCAAACAACAGGATTGGAAAAACCATGATTAAAAAACTTAAATGTCTCATTTGGGCCTTCATATTGTATTTTGGGCTAAAACCGTTCCAAATAAACGATTTAGCTCTTTTTTTTCATATTTTTTTGTTACAAAAGGTAAAATTACTAATTAACTTTATCCTAAATGTTAAATATAATCGAATATTCCTATTTTAGTGAAAAAATAAAATAAATGGCAAAAAAGAGCATACTCAACAAAAAGTCAATGGACTTTTTAGAAAAATACCTGAACAATGCATCTCCAACTGGTTATGAATGGGAGGGACAAAAGATTTGGATGGATTACTTGAAACCGTACGTGGATGCTTTCATGACCGATACCTATGGTACGGCAGTTGGTATCATCAATCCAAAAGCAAAGTACAAAGTCGTAATTGAAGGTCATGCCGATGAAATTTCTTGGTATGTGAATTACATTAGTGAAAAAGGACTTATCTATGTCGTTAGAAATGGTGGTAGCGACCATCAAATAGCACCAAGCAAGGTTGTTAACATCCATACCAAGAAAGGCATCGTAAAAGGTGTTTTTGGTTGGCCAGCCATACACACGCGCAACCGCTCGAAAGAAGAGCCACCAAAACCAAACAACATATTCATAGATTGCGGTTGCAAGACCAAAGAAGAAGTCGAGAAGCTAGGAGTGCACATTGGTTGCGTGATTACGTATCCTGATGAATTTCACATTCTAAACAAAACCAATTTCGTATGCCGTGCCTTGGACAATAGAATGGGGGGGTTCATGATTGCGGAAGTAGCACGTTTACTCAAGGAAAACAAGAAAACGCTTCCTTTTGGCCTATACATAACCAATGCTGTACAAGAGGAAATTGGACTTCGTGGGGCTGAAATGATTACGTACACCATACAACCAAATGTCGCAATCGTGACCGATGTTACCCATGATACCACTACTCCAATGATTGACATGAAAGTACAAGGCGAAGCAGAAATCGGAAAAGGTCCAGTGATTGCCTATGCACCAGCCGTACAACAAAAACTACGTGATTTGATAACGGACACTGCCGAGGAAAAGAAAATTCCTTTTCAACGTGCAGCATTGTCCAGAGCTACGGGAACAGATACCGATGCCTTTGCCTATAGCAACGGTGGCGTGGCATCTGCATTAATCTCATTGCCGCTGCGTTATATGCATACTACCGTTGAAACCGTACATAGGGAAGATGTTGAAAATGTAATCAAACTGATTTATGAAACACTATTGAAGATTGAGGATGGTGAAACGTTTAGTTATTTCAAATAATGATTTACTTTGATTGAAGACACAAAAAACCGCGCTTTAAAAGCGTGGTTTTTACGTTATATTATAAGAAAAGCTCGTTATTTTTTAATCAATTGCTCAACTAAAGCCTTTAGTTCTTTAAGCTCACTTATCACCCCTCTTGATTGATGTCTACTCCTATAACAAGTTGCCTTTGTTCAAAATCGCAATGAGTTCTCCCTTTAACGTCTTACTTACCGGAACCTTTCTTTTGGAATCCATAATAAGCAGATTGCCTTCTGTCCCTTCAATTCTAGAAAGGTTGACGATAAATGACTTTTGGCTTTTGAAAAATTTTGAAGAAGGCAATATCTCATTCAAAGCCGTTAAGCTAATCAACGACATGACCGTTTTGTCTTTTAAAAGGCTCTCTTAGCATCATTATTTCATTGTTTCCATCCCATTAAAATCATTTGATTTTATTAATTTCATAACTTTAATAAAATCATTATGGCGTTACGACATCAAAAACACCTATTCGACATCCCCGAAGATGTCACCTATCTAAACATTGCTAGTCAATCGCCAAGCTTCAAAGCCGTTCATGAAGCTGGCATGGAAGGTTTAAAACAAAAAAGAAAACCATACACCATTCCTACATCAGATTTTTTTGAACCCGTTGTAGAGTTGAAAAAACTGTTCGCCAAACTAGTGGAAGTAGACAATCATGATCGCATTGCCAACATTCCCTCCGTATCCTATGGCATTTCTACCGTAACCAACAACATGGCATTAAATGTCGGAGACGAAATTTTGATCATTGACGAGCAATTTCCAAGCAATGTATACGCATGGCAAAAATTAGCTGAAAAATACAACGCAACCATAAAAACCGTTTCTGCCCCAGACTCAAAGTCCAATAGGGTAATACAATGGAATGCATCCATTTTAAATGCCATTACCGACAAAACTGCCGTTGTTGCAATGGGAAACATACATTGGTCCAATGGAAGTTTGTTCGATTTAAAGGCCGTCAGAGAAAAAAGCAAGCAACACGGCGCATTGCTCATTGTCGATGGAAGTCAATCTGTTGGAGCATTGCCATTTTCTGTAAAGGAAATACAACCAGATGCTTTGATTTGTGCAGGTTACAAATGGCTATTTGGTCCATATGGCTGCGGTTATGCCTATTATGGCGAGTATTTTGATGACGGGATACCTATCGAAGACAATTGGGCGAATCGCTTGGGTAGTGAAGATTTTGCTGGCTTGACCAATTACCAATCGGAATACAAGCCATTGGCAAATCGCTATGCTGTTGGAGAAGGCGGGAATTTCATCTACGTGAAAATGCAAATAGAAGCTTTGAAACAAGTGATCGAGTGGACCCCCAAAGCCATTCAAAAGTATTGCAAAAACATTTCTACAGAAGCTGTAAAGGCTCTTAAAGATCTGGGGTGTAGCATTGAAGACGACGATTTTAGAACGCATCATCTCTTCGGAATCAAGTTACCAAAGGATTTGGATGTCAATGCACTAAAGACAGCTCTAAAAGAACAAAGCATATATATATCATTTAGAGGGGACTACATTAGAATCTCTTGTCATTTGTTCAATACTGCTGAAGATTTGAACAAACTTGTGGATTGCATGGCTTCTCTCATGAAACAATGAAAGCATATTGAATTACAGGCAGTATATCTATTTCTCTTTTCTCATCAATGCCTATGACAATTGTATAGGAGTACTTATATTTATAAAATGAATGATGAATACATAGACATTGTCACCAAAACTGGAGAACCAACAGGGCAAAGCGCCTTGAAATCCGAAATCCATTCCAAAGGCCATTATCACAATACGGCTCACATTTGGCTTTATACAGACAGTGGTAAAATCCTATTGCAACAAAGAGCAAAAACCAAAGCAATTTACCCTTTGCTATGGGATGTTTCCGTTGCAGGCCACATCGATGCAGGAGAAACCTTGACAAGTGGTGCCGTTAGAGAGATCGAAGAAGAAATCGGGTTGACGATTTCCGAGGGCGAGTTGCAAAAGATAGGTGTCTTCGAGTGTTTTCAAACTTATGCCAACGGGATCGTAGACAATGAGTTTCACAACACCTTCATTGCTGAACTGAAGGTTGACTTGTCTCACTTACGACCTCAAGAAGATGAAGTCGAAGCACTGAAACTTGTCTCTTTCGAGGATTTCAAGACGCTTTTGAAACATAGCGAGAGCAACAATCATTTTGTGGCCTCCAACAGATCCTATTATGAGTTTGTCCTTGAAAGCATAAAAAAAATGTCATAATTTTTATACATTCGTCCAATGGACCTAATTATCTATGCACTTGCTCCCGTTTTTGTAATTATTTTTTACATCTACCTCAAAGACAAATATGAAAAAGAGCCAAAACGGCTATTGTTCATTTCCTTTCTTTTAGGAGCAGTAGTCAGTATTTTAATAACTACTTCCCTATACTCCGTATTTAACATAGCCGTTCCCTTAACCGACAAGTTAAGTGTGATGCAACAATTCGTGCAAGCCTTTTTTGTCGTCGGTTTCTCTGAAGAATTGAGCAAGTACTTGATTGTTTTGTTGTTTGCACAAAGAAGAAAGGAATTTAACGAACCTTTTGACGGCATCGTGTATGCCGTAATGGTTTCCATGGGGTTTGCTGCCACCGAAAACATCATGTATGTATTGAATGGGGGACCAACTACAGCTTTGGTTAGGGCTTTCACTGCCGTTCCCGCACACGCCACTTTTGGAATTCTCATGGGGTATTTCATGGGTAAGGCAAAGTTCTCCAAAAGAAGGGTGCAATTGAATCTTGCTGGGTTGTTGTTGGCCATTGCCTTTCACGGCGCCTATGATTTCTTTTTGTTCATCAAGTTCATCCCTGGTATTTGGGTTGGCGCGATAGCTTCTCTCGTAATTGGCATTGCATTATCTAGAAAGGCCATAAAAAGGCATCAGAACAATTCCCAATTCAAAGTTAAAGACGAAATATAGACTTTACGGCAATTATGATGTATTCCACTCCAATTGCGATGACGATAAAACCTATGATCCTTGACAAAGCATTGATTCCTGAAGCGCCCAAGGCCCTAACGATATAATGAGAACTCTTCAATATCAAATAAATGGTGAATGCCGTAAATAGCATTGCTCCCACTATAATCGATATCTCAGAAATCAAGACATACTCTTGGTTGTACGTAATCAACAACGATATCGTACCAGGCCCTGCCAGCATTGGAATAGCCAATGGTGTCAACGATATCGAGTTACGGGAGGCTATGTCGTCCGCCACTCCCTTACGCTGCTTTCCCATTCCCTTGTGCTCCCTGAATTTACCTGTCAACAAAGCAAACCCGGAAGATGCAATGATGAGACCTCCTGCAATTTTCAAGGCGTCCAAACTTATTCCGAAAAAAGACAAAATGTACTTTCCTACAAAAAAGGACAAAAGCAAAATGGCCAAGACATCCAAAGCCGTCCAAAAAGCAATCACGGCACGTTCCTTCTTGGTATGGTCTTGTGACAATCCCACAAATACTGGCACTGTTCCCAAGGGGTTCATTATGGAAAATAGTGCTCCAAAACTTACTAAAAATAACTCCATTGTTTTTTTGGCAAAGAGACATGTTTTTAGGAATTTGAAAGTTACCGAAGGTTTAACTAATGGTTATCGTAGCGTGAAAAACTCTTGACAAAGTGGGCATAAAATGCTTATTTTAGTACTTAATCCTGTATCATAAGAATATGACCAAGGATATTTTGATATAATGAGCAATTCCACAATTTCTGATTCTACAGCGTTTCTTGATAAAGGTGTGAGTATCATAAGAAAGAAACTTTATCAAAGAAGTATCAGGTTTTAAAATTTAAGAAAAGGCTAAAAATGAAATTATTGCGAGACAATACTATGGGATATAGGATCTTACTCCTATTTGTTATTGCAATAGGCGGATGGATTTTTAACCGTTGGATCTTTAAAATGAAGCGTAGACGTCGTCGCAACTATTACCGAAACGTATACCTGAAATCGGATGCGTGGAAGCGTAAACGTTATGTAGTCCTCAAACGAGACAATTGGAAATGTGCTTACTGTGGAGCAAGGGCCACTCAAGTCCACCACAAAAAATATGCAAGAAGGAATATTGGAAAAGAACCAATAAAATGGCTCGTGTCAATCTGCAAACCTTGTCATGATTCCCTACATGATTAAAAGTAAATTCAGTTCATCTATTTTAAAAGAACCACTATATTTGAGTATTTTAGAAATAAACGCAACTAGTTGCACTTATGCAATAGTTAAGCATTATTAGAAAAAAATGAAGAAAACCATTCAAAAACCTGAAAATTGGCCAGATTTTGAAACACTCTGCAAACAGCTTTGGGGAGAAGTTTGGAATATACCAATGAAAATCAAAAAGAATGGTAGAAATGGACAACCTCAAGCTGGAGTAGATGTATATGGAGTTCCAAAAGGAGAATTAGATTATTGGGGAATTCAATGTAAAGGCAAAGATGATTATGTCAATGCTAAATTGACAAAAAAGGAAATTGACATTGAGATTGGAAAGGCTCATAAATTCAAACCTGACTTGTCTGTTTTTATTTTTGCTACAACAATGAATAAGGATTCTGCTATTGAAGAATATGTTAGGATTAAGGATTTAGAAAGCAGAAAAAACGGAAAATTTGAAATTCTACTTTTCTGTTGGGAAGATATAGCCGACTTAATTGATGACAATCAAGACACTTATAATTTTTGGGTTGGTAACAAACAACATAAAACAAAATTTGATTTCGAAGTCTCTTTAAATGATTTTCAAACAGAATATATTATTAAACCTAAATGCATTAGGACAATAAAAAAATATAGAATTAGAGAACCTGAACTTGAAAATCTTGATATGGGAATTGCTTCAGTACTAGCTGGTAATACTTGGATGAATAAAGCGCCATTTAACAATCCTGCTTTTGCTTCAATTAGCCAAGGACGAATTAATGAAGCCATATGCTCTTTTGAAGCAATTATGGCTAATACTGGTTCAAATGTAATTGAAGATTGGCGAGTTAAGTTCAAAGTAGTTGGCGAGCACAAAGGAATAATGGACCATTTAGGAACAGGACCAATGGGAATGGTTGACCTTACCGCTCTTAAATACAGAAGAACATATGTAGATGAAAATCAAATCTCATATTCACCAAAAGATAATGAACCATTAATCCAAAAAGACAATCGTTTTTTTGAAGCTTATATAATCCCAGAATGTAAGGAATACACAATTCCTATTGAATGGGAATTGTTAGCTAGAGATTATAGTTCTAGTGGTAAGATTTATTTAAAAGTTGAGCCAGAATATGAAGAAAAAATAATTTACAAAGAGGTTGATTCAGTAGAAGATTTAAAAGAAGATGAAATAATTGTTGAGGAAAAGAAAAACTACACGGATGAATAATAACAATGGATATAGTTAATACGGATTTGGCTCTTAATCCAAAGTTTAGATATTTAAACGAAGTCCGCCAAATCTTTTTGATTTGGCTTTACAATAAAAAAGAATAAAACAAAATAAAAAATTGGCTAAGACTTAATCGGAAATACAGGAATTTCAACTCCCGTACTAACCATAGCCAACACGTAGGCATTCATATAACAAAACAAAACCTAAAAATAATGAGCAAGAAAAATAGCGTATTCATTGCGACAAGTATAGACGGATATATCGCTGATAAAAATGGAGGGATAGATTGGCTACATTCCATACCAAATCCGGAAAATGATGATATGGGATATGTAGAGTTTAACAATGGAATTGACGCGCTTGTTATGGGACGTACAACATTTGAAACAGTATGCGGATTTGATGTTGATTGGCCATATGATAAACCAGTTTTTGTATTGAGTAATAAATTAAAAGAAATACCTGAAAGTCATAAAGGAAAGGCATTCTTGGTCAAAGGAACACTGACAGAAATATTAGGTCAAATCAATGAAAAAGGATTTAACAGACTTTACATTGACGGAGGGACCACAATAAGAAATTTTCTTAAAGAAGACTTAATTGACGAAATGATACTTACAACAATTCCGATTTTATTAGGTGGTGGTTCTTCTTTATTCTCTGAACTACCGAACAAACTAAAATTTGAACTGATTGGAACAAAAACATATTTGAACCAAGTGACTCAGAATCATTACAAACGAAAAAAATAAAATACGAAATGCCAACAATGCTATAATTAATACGGATTTTGGTGCTTAATCCAAAGTTTAGGGCTTTTAATTTCCGTACTAACCACATCCCTTAACGAACAAAAACAAGGCTATGATCAATAGATTACAATTTTCAATTGACATCAAGGCAGAGAAAACCAAGATTTGGGAAGCACTCTGGAACGAAAACTCATATCGGGACTGGGTCAATGTATTCTTTGAAGGCTCATACGCCATTACCGACAATTGGATAGAAGGTAGCAAGGTTCTATTTCTTTCTCCTGATCAAAGTGGCATATACAGCATCATCGAAAGGCACATTCCAAATGAAATTATGCAGTTTAGGCATATTGGAAATGTGGTAAAGGGAAAGGAACAACCCATTGATGATGAAACAAAAAAATGGTCGGGAGCAACAGAAACCTATACACTTACCGAAGGAATGGAAAGCAACACACTTACTGTTGAAATAGACATCCTTGATGAACATTTGGATTTCATGACATCCATATTTCCAAAAGCACTGGAAAAGGTGAAGAATAACTGCAATTAACGATACATTAAACAATTGCTATATTTTTGCCAACCTATACCTATGCTAGATCTTGCTACTCTTTATTTTTTCTTTGGTAAAATCAACCTTGGAGTTGAGCTAAAAACAAGACTTTTAAGAAAAACAAACTCCACAAACCCTTATCTTTGCATAACTAAATCATAGCATTGCATAATATGCAACAGATAAAAGAATATCTCGAACAGATAGCAACTATCTCGGATTCGGATTGGGACTTTTTCACTTCGAAATTACACCGCAAGACCATCCCAAAGAAGGCCGTTTTCTTACAACTCGATGATGTGGAAAACCATATTTCATTCATAGAATCCGGTGTGGTACGTCTATTCATCCCAAAAGACAATCCTGAGAAGGAAATCACCTTTGGTTTTAGCTTTGAAAATCAATTCATCAGTGCATATGATTCCTTTTTGACACGCAAACCATCACTGTACCAATTACAAGCGCTTACCGACACTACCATCTTGAGCATTTCCTACAATGACTTGCAAGATGTCTATAGAACGACTCAAATAGGGAACCTCATCGGGAGGCTTACGGCAGAACGTCTATTTCTAATTAAATCCAAACGAGAGCAAAACCTCTTGAACCTTTCAGCAGAAGAGCGTTATCTCAAACTCTTCAAAGAACGTCCAGAGCTATTGAAAGTGATACCGCTCAAATACATAAGCTCTTATATAGGCATTACAGCACAAGCCTTGAGCCGTATTCGCAAACGCCTTTCTTAACTTGGGTTCATTGTAGGGGTTAAAGGACGAGATTATCTTTGCAAAAAAACAATTTATGATTATCATTCTTTTCGTTCTAGTACTCTGGTATGGTGGCTTGTTCTTTCAATCATTCTTTTTGCACCGCTATGCAGCACACCAAGTGTTTACAATGTCCAAAACAATGGAGCGCATCACTTTTATCTTGACTTGGTTCTTCCAAGGTTCAAGTTACCTGAGTGCCTACGGCTATGGCATTATGCATCGTGTGCACCATGCCTATACAGATACTGAAAAAGACCCACATTCCCCCGCTTACGACGCCAATTTGTTTGCCATGATGTGGAAAACGAAGACCATATACCAAGACATAAACAAGGGTCGTGTAGAGATTGATTCCCGTTTCACAAAAAATGTCCCGCAATGGAAAAGTTTTGATGCCTTTGCGAGTTCAAGATTTTCCAGATTGTTATGGATGAGCTCATATGTTTTGTTCTTCATATATTTCGTATCCAATCCTTGGCAATGGTTGTTGTTGCCAATAACCTTTTTAATGGCTCCAATTCACGGAGTAATCATCAATTGGTTCGGTCACATCTATGGTTATGTGAACTTTAAAATGAAAAACACCAGCAAAAATCTATTTCGGTTCGATTTCCTGATGATGGGAGAAGGTTATCACAACAACCACCACAAACACGCAAGTCGTGCGAACTTTGGTGTTAAATGGTACGAAATAGACATCACATACTTGATCATAAAGGTTTTGGATGCTACTGGAGTAATTCACTTAAAACCTGCAACAATAAAGGTTTTGACTTGATGATATCGAGTAAGGTTTTTGCAATCAAATAGGAGATTGCCATACCTCATCCCCAAACATAAAAACATAGACTCAAAAAACAAGCCTGTGTCTTGATCTAAATTTATGTTTTTACGATCTACTCATCTTCCAAAGTGTTCAAAAAACCAATGATGTCTTGAATTTCTTCTGCATTCAATTTTAAGGAGTCCGTTGGCAAAGTTTGGTGTTCCAATTCGATTCCCAAACCAGCTCCTCCTCCATTCTTGTAAAACGTCATTACTTCTTCCAATGTCCCATATACACCATTATGCATGTATGGTGCAGTCTTGGAAACATTTCTAACCGTAGGTGTTTTAAAGAAATGTTTTCGTTCTTCGACATTGAAAAGATGGTAGCGTCCCAAATCATCACTAATCCTAGTTCCTCTCAACGTGCCATTTGGCACCCCAATGGCTTCCAACTCCGACTCCTTGTAGTTTGGAGGTACCGTACCATTGAACACTGGTGCAAAATGACAGGTCGCACATTTGGCCTTCCCATTGAACAGGTTGAATCCGTTGATTTCATTTTGGGTCAATGTATTTTCCAAACCATTGATGTTTCTATCGAACTTTGAGTTGAAAGTAGATAGACTTCTTACATAATTGGCTATGGCGTTTCTAATGGCTCCATCATCTACCTTGCCATATAAGGCCTTGAAATCCTCTACATAGGATGAATTAGATTTCACAACTTCCATAACCGTTTTCAAATCGGAATGAAATTCATTTTCATTTTTAATGACGTTTATGATCTGTCCTTCCAAGCTTCCAGCTCTACCATCATGAAAAAAACCTTTTTGCAATGCAGCATAACGCATTGTTGGCGTATTCCGTGTTTGCCCGTCAAACCTTTTCAACCCGTCTGTAAATGCTTTGTCTTCCTGATGACAGGATGCACAGCTGATGCTTTTGGATCGTGACAAGTTTTCATCATCGAACAAACGTTTTCCCAATGCTACCTTTTCAGAAAAAAAAGCGACCTCGGCGTTGCTATCGGAAAAAAAGCTCAGGTTGAAGGTTTTTTCAGAAAAAAGTGAGATCACCTCATTTTTGAAAGCCATTTCGAAAGGAAAGTTCACATTCCAATCCTTTTGAGTTTTCACCAGAAGTTGCAATTGTCGATGCGTATGGTTTTTTATGAAGTAATAGCGATCAAAAGCCTCAAAATCTGCAGTTAGCATTTTTTTGGTTCTGGTAAACTCATCTGTCCATATCTTAAGTAACGTTTGATCTTTAAAGTTTGAAGCGTAGACATTTAAGATTCTTTCCATCTCGAGATATGCAATTTTTGCCTCTTCGAGGGATTGCTCCAAAACTGGAGAATCGAATCCTGTTATACCCGTTAGAGCAACACGTACAATTTCGTCTCTCAACAACCATATCAAATGATGGTTCTCAATGTTCAATCTTGTGTTTGCTGAAATCAGTTGCAAACGATTTTTAATGAATTCGATGTTGGTTGTCATGTCTTCTTCAGGAATCTCGGCAAACAATTGTTCTTCCAAAACTTGAAATCCATAAGGTGGCTTTACCTTTATGTCCGTAGCATCCTCCTCTTCCACTTTGAGTATGTTGGGTTGGTTCAAGAACTTGTAGTTTTCACCGTCTAAAAAAGCAAGTATTGGTTCTAGCTTTTTGAACTTCGCTCTTGCATGTTTGTAATAATTCAATCTCTCCTCATGCGTGTTAACAGCAATCAAGGTATCTAAAAACAAGATCGCTTCCTTTATGTCTTTTTTGAAATTGATATTCAGCTTCTCCCGTGGAATATCGGCTTCGTAAGTACCATTTCTTTTCTTACAACCAAAAAGAACGATACCAAATAGACACGCACATAGAAATGTGCGTGTCATGGTTAATTTGACTTTATGAAATATCATTTATCGCTCCAAACCATTTATGATGTACAATATGCTTCCTTGACCTGTAGAAGGGGAAGCATTGGCTTCAGGATCCGTGAAGCCACCTTCCCATCCATGGTTTTGCGTGATGACCAAGAACGTCTCATCGACTCCTACCACATCCGAAACATCTATCATTCCTGTAATTTCCCAAATGCTGTTCGTTGTTCCGTACCCCTGAGCTTGGGCTGCATCTTGGTCACATTCCAATACTGTTTTCAATTCACCTGTATTCAGATTGTATTGGTATAATCTTGCATAGTGCATTTTATCAGCTGCATCAAAATAACCGTTAGGATCTTCTTGTATGTATGCAAAGTTTTCTGTGACAACGATATTGTCTGGGCTATGGAAGGACTTTGCAAGACCATTTGCCTTGTCTCCATCAAGTACACAAGTAATCGTTCCTGCCCCAGTTGGGTCGTTTTCATTTAAAGTCAACTTGTAAACTCTGCCATAGGTAGTTCCTTTTCCTTCCAGCCCTGGTTTTTTTCTTCCTGTGACATTAAAGTATATTTCTCTATTGTTTGCTGCCGATCCTCTTCTCCAATCGATATCCTCCAATCTTGAAAAGCCCATTGCCCCTTTCGTCTTTGCTTCCGTATCCAACAAATCCATTTGTGTTTCTTGCAATGCTACGAAATCTATTGGATAGGATTCGCCTTCTTCCATGTCTACTTCAAAATCGATGGAGTCGTCAATGACTCTCAAAGCAAACAATTGCCCCCCATACAAATCTCCTTTGTTTCCTACGTACATTCCCAATTGTCCAGAAGGTACTTCGTTGTTGGAATGATCGTCACCTATGAACACAACTGTTTTCCCAGGAAATGCGTTTTGCCCAATGGCTACTGCATTTTCAGTAGACCATTGTCCCATTGCCGGCAACATCTGTGCAAAGGAAGCTACATTGGCATCTTTTAATGGGTTTGTGACAAACACTCCCTTCGAGGCACCTCCCCACTCTCCTCCAGACAGATACAACGGCCCGAAGCCATGTTCTTCGGGCGTAATCAAAGATCCAGAACATTGTGCAGTATTGGCTGTTGCCGAAGCATTCAAGATGTGCTCTCCATTTATAGGTTTAAATGTTTCATCCAAGGTTATCCTTGCTATTGCATAATCTGCTTCTATGTTGTTGATCAATGTATAGGTGTTGTCCTTGTTTTTAATTAACCCAGCTCCATCAGCCATGGAGCCATATACGAATGCTGGAGATTCTGTCAACACATCTTCAGAAGATAATAGCGGATAGATGTTTACCTCTGAAAACTCTGAAGTAGCTTTCAAGAAATTTGGAGTAACGGAATGAGCCTTTAAATCAACGGGGTTCGATAATTCTTGGAAGATATCATTGTCATCGTCCTTACATCCTATTGAAGATGCCAAAACCAAACTAATAATACTGAATTTCAAATAATTTTTCATTGTCTTTTAGTTGTTTTTTGAATACCACAAATTAACACCATGAGCATTATGTTACTCTTAGCCCTATTTTAATTCATCGTCACTTAATGATCGTAGAAGTTAAGCAATGGTAAATTCACGTTTTTGTACATGTTCCTTAATTGCAACGAACATGTCAACGACTCGACATTGATCGATCCATTATATTCACAATGGTTGAGAAACAAAGATGCCCACTGGGAAGTCCAGTGGGCATCATCATTTGAATTGTGCACTTGTTATTTCTTCAACACTTTTTTGAGTATTGATGCATTGCCAACTTTTACTTTGAGGTAATACACCCCCATCGTCAATCCATTTGGCTCCACCTCGATGGGTTCATCGGATCTTCGAAAGACCTTTTCGTGTACCAATTCTCCTTGCAAGTTGTACAGTTCTATCTTTCCCCAACCCACGGGTTCTATAAACTCTATGTTGAAATTGGTTTTGAATGGATTTGGGTACACCATCATATCTTCAAAGAAATCGTCTTCTGCTTCTTGATTGTCTGGCAGCCCATCATTTGAAAACTTTGCTGTGATGAAATCGACACTCTTGATCGTTGACATGCTCTTTGGTGCTACATCGGAACAACCGGAAATCACGACATCGTCAATATATACTTGATCTCCATTTGATGAAGCATCGCATACGAAACGAAAACGGGTTGAGTCCGTAAATGGCCCTTGAATGGTTACGGAATCGTCATAGCGTACATTGTTTGCAAATTCATCATCCCTATTCCATTCTTCTACCATCGCATAGGAGATCCCTCCATTTTCAGAAAGTTGCAACAAAAAACCTTCATTGCCATTGTCCATGTCCATGCTATTGCACATGTATGAAAAGCTTATTGTGACATCATCGAAATCTGACAAATCCATGGTATCCGTGTACATTCTGGAACTAGAGGTGTCATCTCTCAACCTTACGCTATAGGTGCCGCTTTTCGCATAGGAAGCATTGGCTGTCCTCGTACAATCCGACCCACTGTCATTCCAGACGCCATAGTTGCTTTCAAAATCGTTGGTATCGATTAGTACGCTGTCACATCCATTTGAAGGCGTTCCTCCCACAGTATATTCCAAATGAAGCAATGCTGCACTTCCAGATACACCTTCATAAGCTTCTGCTGTTCGTTCCCCTGTTCCTGTAATTATCATGGCCATGTCGTTTCCGGAGTTCCATCCCGATCTATCCACTATTTCTTGAACGATTGATTTGATGTCTGGAGTCCTTTCGTTTGTACCTGATGCTCCTACGCTGTTCCAAGGCGATGGATTCCAAGATACCGATGCAATGGTGGTCGTTCTGTTCGATACATTGTTCGTTGCACTGGCAAATGCTGGCGCATCATTGATATCTTGCCCTTTTATGTTAAGGTTTGTAGTACCTGAGGATGTTTCATCTACTGTAAACTGAATATATGCCTTGGTAATTGTAGCGCCTTGTGGTACCGTTATTCCCGTAAAACGAAGCCCCACGATTTGATTTCCCTTTGAGCCATCGTTGACCAATTCCATATCCGAGCTGTTCGTATAGATGCTACCATTCGTTCCGTTTTGCTCGACATCATCCATTCCATTTGCAATTCGCTTTTCGAAGGTTTGGGCAACGACACCTACGGTAATGTTCACCGTTGTACTTGTCGTGGTCAGTCCATCATTGTCCGTTGCAATGGCTGTTATGGCATATGCTCCATCTGTAGGGATGGAATAGTTCTTGGTGTAAGGGCTCGTTGCATCCGTACCGATGGAAGTCTCATTTACAAAAAACTCCACATTGACCACATTCCCATCTGCATCTGCAGCATTTGCTCCAATGGTTATGCCTTGTGGGGCATTGTACCATTGTCCGTTTGCTGGACTTGTAACGTTGCACGTAGGAGCGTCCAAATTTCCTGTTATGGTTACCACGGAACCATTGCTTGGATTCCACACATCCAAATTGGCAGGTATCGCAAAACGGTTGTTGTTTCCTACCTCCCCAACTTGATCGGCATTGTCCACTTTGATGGTTCTGACTTCGATTTTTGATTGATCCACAAAAATCCATTTGAATTGGTTGAACATCCCACTGTTCCTTGTCCAAGCCTTGTTGTCGTTGTTGGAACGCAATGGTGCGCCCCAGCAACCTTCCCCTGCGTAGACGGTACCATTTGCATCGTCTCTTATGAAACCTTCGTCGCTACCTCCAGATGTGGATGGTCTCACCGGCCAGGTCGTCTTTACCGTATGGGCATCGCACTCCACTACCAACTTTACGTCGTAATCGAAAAACGATTGTGCCCAACTGCCATATTGCTGATTGCCTTCCGACTTAGAACTTACGTGAGGTCGCATTGGTTTGTGGTATTGCGCCATTTTCCATGTCGTATTGTTGTTGGACTGTAAATCCGAATTCAACCAAGTAGTTTGGTTTCCTGATATGGACATCTCCGTATTCAAGGTATAGGATCTAATCAATGACCCACCAAATGTAATGGCATAATACACATTGGATGAAGGAACGTCGAACAAGTTGTAAATGGAATTGTTAGAACTTTCATGGTTGCCTCTCGTCGCCACTATTGGAAACATCCTCCCATCACTTGCTATGGTGTATTGCCAATCGTCAAACCAAGTACTCCATTGAGAATTGCTATCGCTGTTGGTCATGTCGCCACCAAACAACACTGCATCCGGTTTCAATTTCGCAACCAACTTGTTGGCATTAATTCTAGGCGTCCTATTGTTTCTGGAATCTCCCCCTGCTATGAAAGACAACTTATCTGCTGGATTGTTGGAACAGGTTTTAAACCAAAATCGGGAACTTGTCCCTTCATTGTCACGAATTACAAAATAGTAGTTGGTGTTTGGCTGTAATCCCGTCAAATATGCAAATCTGTTGTTCATTCCCCTGTAACTCACCGAACGATCTACGGTTTTTCCATTGGGATAAGCACTCCAATTGGTGCCAAAATCCGTGGTTCCATAATAGACCACTGCGTTGTTTCCTGAAATTTGATTCCAACCTACGACAATGGATGTCGCTGGGTTGTCCCTTAGTGTCAATCTATATTTGTTCGTATTTGCATTTGCCAAGATGACAAAGGCAAACAAAAAGAAAATAAGATGTTTTGCTTTACTTTTCATAAGGTTGTTTTTTTAATGGTTAATTAGTTTGATATGAAGTATAAATAAAGCGTTTGGGTATAAACTAATGGATACGTATATGTTACCAAAATCTTATGCTTTGAATGACTGTTTGATTCAAAAAACATAAGATTTTGGGTTCATTCCAAATCTCTAATCTTATTCTTTTAGGGAGTTATGACGAAAAGATGAACATATGCTCCAATTATGGCATAAACCGACTTTGCATTCAGGTTTTACAAATCGATTTGACAATGAGGTTTTTCAATCGAAAATACGTCCATAGTAATTCAAGTCTACTATTTCTCCTTTTGTGGTTCTATAGTCATTTCTTATGGTACCTTCCAATTCGAAGCCGTTTTTCAAAATCACATTGATGCTTCCGATGTTCCTACTATTGGCTCGACATAGTAGTT
Organism: Bizionia sp.; assembly: GCA_020631395.1. Lineage (GTDB taxonomy): Bacteria > Bacteroidota > Bacteroidia > Flavobacteriales > Flavobacteriaceae > JAHDHI01. The sequence goes on along the minus strand of JAHDHI010000014.1, from coordinate 48,291 downwards.
TTTTGAAATGATAGGTTTTAATCAGGTGGTCTACAATCAAGGAAGTGGCTTCCGTAGCAATGCCTTTGCCTTCGTAACTTGTTCCTATGAAAGATCCCAATTCTGCCTTGGGCACATTCCAATCTATGTTTTTCACGTCTATCAATCCAACGAAGTCATTGGTTTCGACATCGATGATCATAAATGGAAAATAACTCTTGTCAAGGATTCGCTGTGCTATTTCCTTACAATAGGCAATGGTATCTTCCAATGTCCTCGTCTTAGATACAGTTCCAGCAAAAAAATCTTCGAGACGCGATCGATTGTCATCTATCAAATTGAAGAAAGCTTCACTTTGGTTAGCTTCCAATAGGCTTATTTTGTATTTATCGAATTGCATGGCTTGAAAATTTTGAGTTGAATAACAAAGTTACTTCTTTTCTCTTTCTTTCAATACCCCCATGACATCTTCCAACTTGAAACCTTTTGCTTGCAATAGCATCAAGTAATGAAATAGCAAATCTGCACTTTCATTCAAAAACAAGTCGTCATCGTCATCTTTGGCCTCGATTACAACTTCCACGGCTTCTTCACCAACCTTCTGAGCGATTTTATTGATACCTTTCTCAAACAAGGAAGCAACATAGGATTTTTCGGCTGTTGCATTTGTACGTCTATCCTCGATAGTTTCCTCCAACTTGGAGATAAATCCATATGTTTCGACATTTGAAGTATTCCAACATGTATCCGTTCCTTTATGACAAGTTGGTCCTTTGGGATCCACTTGAATCAACAAGGTATCATTGTCGCAATCCAATTTGATGTCTACCAAATTCAAGACATTGCCACTTTCTTCACCTTTTGTCCATAGGCGCTGCTTGCTACGACTAAAGAATGTGACCAGTTTAGTCCTCTTGGTCTTTTCCAATGCTTCGGCATTCATATACCCCAGCATCAAAACGTTTTTTGTATTGTTATCTTGAATGATTGCTGGAATCAATCCGTCGTTGCTTTTATCGAAATCTATTGTCATGTTGATTGTTTGTTAGTTTTTTCTAGTCAAGTGGCATTACAAAGCAAAACGACATGTTGTAGCTTGTTCTTTCTCTTTCATTCCCACACAATTCGAAAATTAACGCTATTGTTATATGCGTACTGCTATGTTGTTTTGTTTCAATTCTTTTTTCAATTCCAAAATGGGAATTTCACCAAAGTGAAATACGCTTGCGGCCAAAGCTGCATCTGCTTTCCCCATTTCGAAAGCATCCACGAAGTGTTGAATCGTTCCTGCTCCTCCCGAGGCTATTATTGGAATATTCACGCTTTCCGACAATCTGGCCAATGCCTTGTTGGCAAAGCCTGCCTTTGTACCATCATTGTTCATGGAGGTAAACAAGATTTCTCCTGCTCCTCTTCTTTCCACTTCCTTGGCCCAATCGAATAGATTCCATTGGGTTGGAATGCTTCCTCCTGCCAAATGCACTATCCATTCGCCTTCTATCTGTTTTGCATCAATCGCAACAGTTACACATTGACTTCCAAATTTGTTGGACAATTCGTTTATCAAATCCGGACGCTTTACTGCCGATGAATTGATGGATATTTTGTCTGCCCCAGACTTTAGTAGTCTATCCACATCTTCTATGGAAGATATCCCTCCTCCTACAGTAAATGGTATGTTCACTTGCTCAGCCACACTCAAAACCATTTCCAAAGTGGTATTTCGACCTTCCAAGGTTGCTGAGATGTCCAAAAACACCAATTCGTCTGCACCTCTTTCTGCATATTGCTTTGCCAATTCCACTGGATCTCCAGCATCTATCAAGTTCACAAAATTAACCCCTTTGACGGTTCTTCCGTTTTTGATGTCCAAACAAGGTATTATTCGCTTTGTAAGCATTTAAAATTTATTTTAGATGTTAATTGTTCAAAACGAACGTTTCCAATTGCTTCAGACTTATTTTGTTCTCATAGATGGCCTTACCAACGATAACGCCTTCGCAGCCCATTTCTGCCAGTTTTGGCAATTCATCAAAAGTAGATATGCCTCCAGAGGCTATTAGTTTGATTGAACGCGTGGCACCTCCGTTATCGGTTGTCACTTGTCCCTTATTTATGATTTTTTGATAAGTATCAAACGATGGGCCTTCCAACATACCATCTTTGGAGATGTCCGTACAAATCACATATTGGATTCCCTTTTTCAAATAGCCTTCAATAAATGGCATCAACTCCAAGTTGCTTTCTTCTTGCCAACCATTGGTAGCTATTTTTCCTCCAATGGCATCTGGGTAAAAATCCGCTCCCAAAATGATTTTACTTGCTCCAAATTTAGATATCCATTGTTCAAAGACATTGGGATTCTTTACGGCTATGCTTCCCCCTGTTATCTGATTGGCTCCAGAATTGAATGCTATTCTCAAATCCTCATCAGATTTCAATCCGCCTCCAAAATCTATCTTCAAGCTTGTTTTGGATGCAATCTGTTCCAATATCCTGTAGTTTACAATATGTTTCGCTTTCGCTCCGTCCAAATCCACAACATGTAGATGTTCTATGCCCGAAGCCTCGAATTGCTTTGCTATTTCCAAAGGGTTTTCATTGTATATCTTCTTGGTATTGTAATCTCCTTTTGTCAAACGCACACAATTGCCGTCTATGATGTCTATTGCTGGTATTATTCTCATGTTTGCTTTTTATATTTCTATCTGCCTTTGGTAATTCTTCAATGCAGTGCGAAATGCATTCTAAGCTTAAAGCGCCAAAAAATTCTTTAATATTCGCTCCCCTGCCACACTACTCTTTTCTGGGTGAAATTGCACACCGTAAAAATTATCCCTTTGCAATGCAGATGCATAGTCTACATCATAGCAAGTGGTAGCTATGGCTTCTTTGCTATTTTCGGCATAGTAGCTGTGTACCAAATACATGTAATCATCATTACCTATGCCAGCAAACAATTCGGATTTCAAATTTTTTATGGTATTCCATCCCATTTGAGGAACTTTGACTTGATTGGAAAAGCGCTTTATGTTTACATCAAAGACACCCAGTCCCTTTGTATTTCCTTCTTCCGTATGGTTGCATAACAATTGCATTCCAAGACAAATCCCCAAAACCGGTTGTTTAAGTTCTGTTATCAGTTCATTCAATCCGCTTTCCTTTAATTTTTCCATCGCAGAACTTGCTTCTCCCACACCTGGAAAAATGACTTTGTCTGCAGACTTGATTTCTTCCGGGTTGTTTGACAATATGGCTTCTACCCCCAGGCGCTTAAATGCGAACTGAATGCTTTTAATGTTTCCTGCTCCGTAATCTATTATGACTAGTTTCAATGCTCTCGTGCTTTTAATTCTATAAGACTCCTTTGGTCGAAGGCAAAATCATTTTTTCAACATCTCGCTTTACTGCCATTTTGATCGCTTTTGCAAAAGCTTTGAAAATGGCTTCGATCTTGTGGTGTTCGTTTACGCCCTCTGCCTTTATGTTCAAATTGCATTTTGCACCGTCACTAAAGGATTTGAAGAAATGAAAAAACATCTCCGTTGGCATTTTGCCTATCATTTCGCGTTTGAATTCCGCTTCCCAAACAAGCCAATTGCGTCCACCAAAATCTATGGCTACTTGAGATAGGCAGTCATCCATAGGCAAACAGAATCCGTAACGTTCTATCCCCAACTTGTTTCCCAAGGTTTCAGCAAAGACTTCTCCCAAGGCTATAGCCGTATCTTCTATGGTATGATGTTCATCTACTTCCAAATCACCTTCTACCTTGATGTTTAAATCCAATTGGCCATGCCTGGAGATTTGATCTAACATGTGGTCGAAGAATGCAATCCCAGTATCTATGTTGCTATTCCCGGTTCCATCAAGGTTCAATGCTATGTCTATCTTGGTTTCGTTGGTATTTCGTGTAATTTTACCAGTACGCTCTTCTGCTTTCAAAAAGGTATATATGTCTTCCCAATCGTTACTTTCCAAACCTATGTATGCATCCAATTCACTTCTCTTGACTGTAATCTCATTTGTTCCCAGATGGGTTTCATCATTGATGTAAATTCCCTTTGAACCAAGGTTTTTGGCCAATTCTATGTCCGTTAAACGATCTCCTATTACAAATGAATTTGCCAAATCGTATGCTTCTGAGAAATACTGAGTTAGCAATCCTGTATTTGGTTTGCGCGTTGGCGCATTGTCTTTTGCGAAGGTTACATCTATGAATTGTTCCTTGAAGACGATTCCTTCTGCTTTGAATGTACTTATGATAAAATCATGAACTGGCCAAAACGTATTTTCTGGATAGACATCGGTCCCCAAACCATCCTGATTGGTTATCATCACGATTTCGTAATCCAACTCCTTTGCTATCTTTCCCAAGTATTGAAACACTTTTGGGTAAAATGTCAATTTCTCAAAAGAATCTATTTGCTCGTCTGCAGTTTCTTTTATTATTGTGCCGTCTCTATCTATAAATAATACTTTTTTCATCTTTTTTCCCGAGAAAGCGGGAATCTTGTTTTATTAAGCCTTTACAATCGTTGCAAGGCGTATATTAATTTTCTGTTTTCATTCGAGGTTCCCACCGTTATACGAAGGCAATTATCGCACAATGGCTGGTTCGACCTGTTACGAACCACGATACCATGTTTCAACAACTCTTCGTAACGTTTGTTTGCATCATCTACTTCCAATAGTATGAAATTGGTGTCTGTCGGGTATATTTTCCTTATAAAGGAAATATTTTTCAAATTTGACATCAACATCGCTCGTTCTTCCATTATTACTTTAATCTCCTTTTTCAAACCTTCTCTATACAATAGAATTTTCGATGCCCTTTGTTGTGTTAGCTCGTTAACGTTGTAAGGTGGTTTTATTTTATTCAGAACTGCAATTATAGACTCTGAAGCATAACAAATGCCCAATCGTATCCCTGCCATGCCATATGCTTTGGACAAGGTCTGCGTAACTATTAGATTTGGAAATGCATCCAATTGATTCAACCAGCTTTCTTCTTTGGAAAAATCGATGTAGGCTTCATCCACGACAACTATGCCCTTGAACTCCTTCAACAATTTTTCTATTTTTTCACTTCCGAAGCTATTGGCCGTTGGATTGTTGGGCGAACATAAAAACAACAATTTGGTACTGCTGTTGGCTGCTTTCAAGATTTCATCTACCTTGGGCTGAAAATTTTCATCCAATTCTATTTTTATGACCGCTATGTCATTTACATTGGCCAAGACCTCATACATGCCATAGGTAGGAGGCAATGTGATTATGTTATCTACCTTTGGCTCGCAAAAAGCTCTAAAGATAAGATCCAATACCTCGTCACTACCATTTCCCAACAAGATGTTTTTTGTTGGAACTCCCTTTATTTCGGATAACATCCCCTTTACAATGTTCTGTTGTGGGTCTGGATAGCGATTAATCCCATTGTTGAATGGGTTCTCATTTGCATCTAGAAAAACCATGTTGCCCTTAGCACCCTGAAATTCATCCCTAGCCGATGAATAGGCCTTTAATGCTTTAATGTTTTCTCTGACTAAATCTTGAATGTTCATTGTTGTTAATTTGTTCATTTGGAGCTGTTGTTCTTTTTTGTTCTACATTCTGTTTTTTTCTATTGAGGGGTTTAGATTAATTATCGTTTCGTATGTTTTAAATCAAATCCTTCAGCCTAATGGATACGGCGTTCTTGTGTGCTTGCAATCCTTCAGCTTCTGCCATTAATTCTATTGTGCTTCCAATGTTCACCAAGCCTTCTTTCGTTATTTTCTGAAACGTGATACTCTTTGTGAAACTGTCTAAATTAACACCTGAATATGCTTTTGAAAACCCATTTGTGGGCAATGTATGATTGGTACCCGAAGCGTAGTCTCCTGCACTTTCTGGCGTATAATCACCAATAAACACCGAGCCTGCATTTACAATCCCATCGACATACACTTTTTCGTTCTTCGAACAGATTATAAAGTGCTCTGGTCCATACTCATTAATTAATTTCAACGCAATATCGTCATTTTTCACATAAATGAGCTTTGAATTTTCAATCGCCTGAATTGCAATGGATTTACGTGGCAAAACTTCTATTTGAATTTTTATTTCATTCGAGACGTCCTCCAATAGAGTCTTTGATGTAGAAACCAAAAGAACTTGACTGTCTGTACCGTGTTCGGCTTGGCTAAGCAAATCTGAAGCAACATACGCTGCATTTGCGCTGTCGTCTGCAACCACGAGCAATTCACTTGGTCCTGCCGGCATGTCTATTGCCACGCCAAACTTGGTTGCCAACTGCTTTGCCACCGTGACGAACTGATTTCCTGGGCCAAAGATCTTGTACACGGCAGGTATGGTTTCCGTACCAAAGGTCAATCCTGCTATGGCTTGGATGCCTCCGACCTTGATGATCTTTGTGACACCGCATAATTGTGCTGCATACAATATCTCCTTTGCCAAGCTGCCTTTTGCATTTGGTGGAGAACATAGAATCAACTCCTTGCATCCGGCTATCGTTGCAGGTACCGCCAACATCAAGACCGTTGAGAACAAAGGGGCTGTCCCTCCTGGAATGTACAATCCAATTTTTTCTATAGGTCTTTTTTCTTGCCAGCAATTGACTCCTTTTTGGGTTTCGACCTGGACCATTGGTGTTTTTTGTGCTCCATGGAAAGCTTCGATGTTTGCTTTGGCCCTTTGGATGGCTTGCTTCAGTTCCTCCGGTACAGATGTAGAAGCTTCTTCAATTTCCTTTTTGGAAACGATGTTGGCCTCCAAGTCCACTCCATCGAACAACGTCGTGTATTTTGAAATTGCCGTGTCTCCATTGCGTTTTACGTCATCAAAGATCTGATTCACCGTCGTTTCGATGTCATTTACGGTTTGAGTAGGCCTCTTCAAGATTTCTGGCCATTCACTTGTCTTTGGATTTATGATCGTTTTCATTGTCTATGTTTCCCTTTCGGAAATCTCTATTTTTATGATTATAGTGTTGTTTGTTTTTCTATTGCTGATCCTTCAAGGAGCTTAAACCACCATCTTTTCTATCGGACACACCAGAATCCCTTGTGCTCCATTTAGTTTCAGTTCATCTATTACTTCCCAAAAGACATTCTTGTCTATTACGGAATGTACGGAACTCCAACCTTTATCCGCCAAAGGCAAAACCGTTGGGCTTTTCATTCCTGGCAATATACCTATGATGTCGTCGAGTTTGTCGTTAGGCGCATTCAATAGCACATATTTGGAATTACGTCCTTTCAAAACGGATCGTATCCTGAATTGAATTTTTTCCAAAAGCGCTTGATTTTCTTTTGATATCCTAGAAGAAACTGCTAGTACAGCTTCGGATTTAAGTAAAACCTCCACTTCTTTCAGCCCGTTTTTAAACAATGTGCTTCCACTGGAGACTATATCGCAAATACCGTCTGCCAAACCTATATTCGGAGCTATTTCCACCGAGCCATTAATAATGTGCAAATTGGCAGCAATACCATTTTCCTTTAAAAATTGATTGACCGTATTGGGATAGGATGTTGCAATTCGTTTTCCTTCCAGATCCTTCAATGCATTTGCACTTGAACTCTTGGGTACCGCTATGGAAACTCTACATTTTGAGAACCCCAAGCGATCTACTATTGCAATGTCGCTACCTTTTTCCACCAATACATTCTCTCCTATTATGGCAACGTCTACTACTCCATCCCTCAAGTATTGGGGAATGTCTCCATTTCTTAGATAAAACACCTCTAATGGGAAATTTTGTGCTGATGCTTTTAGTTGGTCCTTCCCATTGTCTATGGATATACCAATGTCTTTGAGGATTTTCATTGAATCCTCATTTAGCCTTCCTGATTTTTGAACTGCAATTCTCAATTTATTCATTGTTCTACTTTAATTTGAATAAACCAATCAAATCGAGTAGAAACAAAAAACCCGTTTGATTGATTCAAACGGGTTTTTAAATATCTTGGTTTTACTCAATACATTTTCAGCTCGCTTGATTGCCAGAATGAAAATGATGATGATGTATTTGAATAAAAGTCATTTTTTGTTTTTGTTCTCAGCAAATATTCAAAAAATAATTTTAATATTCCAAATTTCCACAGTTTAAAATCATACAAATATTCTATTTATCCGATAGACTAACAAAAATTATAAGTTAAAATGCTTTAAAACAAGAGTCAAACACTTATAAGACGCTACAAAAACAAGCAATTGAACTCAATTTGAAATTAATCTTAAAATACATCTCAACTATTCCTTCAAAGCCAGTTATTCAAGTTTTTGTCATTTGGTTATATAAAACAATGGTTTAGTCCTTCGCTTTTTCATTGCTTTGAGTAAATCTTGTTTTCTACTTTAAAACAAATCAAATTAAAATATAAAAGGAAACACAAAGTAGGGTTTGACAAGACATAAGTGTCTATATAGCAAATGATTGCGTAAAACAACCACATACTAAAACACTATATGTCATGAAAAAAGAATTCCTTCTCTCTTTGCTATTAATTGCTTTTTCTTTGATAGCAAGATCACAAGACACTTTATTGGAAGACGGTAATTTGCCCGAAGCAGAAATACATGCGGCAATAAACCCGACTAACTCAAACAACATGGTAGTTGCCGCTCAACATGGTTTTGGAGATTCCAATGATTTCGATCTTAGCGTCTACTATACTACAGATTTTGGAGACACATGGAACATTAGCGATTTCAATGGCATTTATAGCAACGCCGATGGGGCTGGCGATGTCGTACTTTCATTTGACAACGAAGGGAATGTCTTGATGGTAAATCTTATTTCAACTGATTCTGGTGTAGATACTATATTGTCCAAGTCAACAGATGGTGGCATCACTTGGTCTTTGGTATCTACTGTAGCTACTTCAAATACAGACAAGCCATGGTTAACCGTAGATAGATATGATACATCACCTAATGTAGGCAATGTCTACATCCCATTGGTTGAAAATGAGGTCAAATTGTATGTTTTGGACGAAAATTATCAAAACACGTCATCATTGGAGATTGGGGACGGTGATCATCTACCAAGTATCGTCGTAAAAAAAGACGGTACCGTTTTCACATCTACTGTTGGTTTAGGTACGGAAAACAAAGTTTATATTCAAGAGTACACCAATGGTGGAACCAATCTAGTTCACTCGACACAAGTCATCAGTTTTCCCGACTACACCTTCAATGCACCAGACATTTCTTTGAGATATCAGCCTACTGTCTATTTGGCCATAGACAACTCTGGAGGCGATTACGATGGACGTTTGTACTTGACATACACAGCTTCAGAGACAAGCAATCCTGATTATTTCAATGTTTTTTTGACCTACTCCAATGATAACGGAGTAAGTTGGAGTACTCCAAAAGTTGTACACTCCGATACACAAGATGAAATACAGCAGTTCTATTCTAGCATCTATGTAAATGAAAACGGAGTATTGGTGTTGGATTGGTATGACAGAAAAAAACATGTAAACACCAATAAAATGACAGATTTTTTCATAGGTGCTTCCTATGATGGAGGAGAAACATTTACCGAAACACAACTTAATTCTTCTCCAAGTGATTTTGACTTTGTGATACCTTCGAGCAATGATTTTGGGATTGGGGAATATCATCAATTGGTGGCAACGAATGACACAGCGATATCATTTTGGTCCGATGGTAGGACCAATGATGGAGATCTTAACATCTATATGGCCAAAACCAGTTTGGATGATGGATCGTTAAGCGTAGATGAGTTTACCATGATATCTGATGCCATAAGCATTTCTTCATTATACCCTCAACCAACGGAAGACAATGCATATTCCATTGTAAAACTAAATGAAACTACAGAGCTTAAATATGAAATCTTCAATCTCATCGGCCAAAAAATAAAAGAGAGCAATTGGAAGCAATACCAATCAGGGGAACACACATTAGCCTTTGATTTCTCATCATATGGTGTTGGAACGTATTTTGTGAAAATAAAAACTTCCAAAGGCTATTTTAAAAGTATGAAACTGATTAAGAAATAAATATGAAAAACTGGAAATTCCTTTTGATAGTATTTTTGTTTTCTACTCAATGCAAAAGCCATAAAGCAATTCAAAAAGAAGACAATCATACATCTTTGATGAAAAATTTGGCCGTGGAGAAATTTGGAACGAAATACAGCATTAAAGCCAATGAAAAAGGCAGTCATTTCATAGTGCACAAAACACATAAAAGAATACAGGATTTAATGGGGACTGTTAGTTTTTTCATCTACGAAAAAGAATCTCAATCAAGTATTTTTGAGGATGAACTCAATGCAGGAAGTGTGAATTGGATTTCCGACATCGAAATAATTGCCATTTCTAGAAATATAAAAGCGGAAAGAGACAAAGGAAAGTCTCCAACTAAAACATACTACTACAATGTCATTAACAAGAAAAAAAGAATCGAGTAAAAAAACGTTTGATACAGTTTTAATATTTTGTTGTTTTAGTTGAAATCTCAAAAATATATTTAGAATTACTGATTTCTATCATTTAAAATGATATTTTTAAAACACAAAACTTATAACTATGAAAATGAAATCCCTAATTTTATGTGTTGCTCTAATTGTTTTTGGAGCAACAAACCTCAATGCTCAAGAAGATGCCAAAACAATTCTTGAAAAAGCTTCTGCAATAGCAAAGGATGAAAACAAAAATGTTTTCATCATATTTCATGCTTCTTGGTGTGGTTGGTGTAAGAAAATGGACAAGAACATGTTGTCTGAAAACACGAAGAAGTTATTTGAAGACAATTATGTGATAGATCATTTGACCGTTAAAGAGTCGCAAAAGAACAAACATTTGGAAAACCCTGGAGCCCAGGCCATACTAGAACGCTATAAGGGCAATGACTCCGGCATTCCCTTTTGGTTGATTTTTGATGATCGTGGAAAACTCATCGCAGACTCCTTCAATGACAAGGGGGAAAACCTAGGATGTCCAGCGACACCAGAGGAAGTTGCAGTGTTTATTAAAAAATTGAAGAGCACATCCAAATTAACAGATGAGGAATTGAAAATCATCAGTGAACAATTCATTGTAAGGAAATAATCTGATATGGATATCAAACACCAATATTGCAAACAAAAAGTGCGACGCTGGTTAGCGTCGCACTTTCATTTTAAATAGAAATTTATTTTTATTGATTCCCTAATATTACAGGCAATCCGCTATCTCCAGAACCAATAACGATAACCTTGCTATTAGGTGATTCAGCTAACTTCATAGTTGCCTCAATACCCTTGTCTTGAAGAATTTTATCTGTCAATGAAGCACTCAGAATTTTATTCGCATCTGCCTTACCTTGTGCTTCTATACGTTGTTTTTGCGCTTCTTTATCAGCAGTTACCAATCTGAATTCATATTCCAAGGATTCTTGCTCTTGTTTCAATTTACGTTCAATTGCCTCTTTAATTGTTGGAGGCAAAGTTACATCACGTACTAAAACCGAGTTTAATTGAATGTATTGTGGCTCTAAGATTTTTTTAGTTTCTTCAAAAATTTCTTTTTGGATAGCATCTCGCTTTGTGGAATACAATTGTTCTGGCGTATAACGCCCAACTACGCTTCTCGTTGCCGAACGTATCGCTGGTATTATGACGCTTTGCAGATAATCCTCTCCTCTAGTTTGATGAAGTTTTGCCACGGTTGCTGTTGTCGCCTGGTATAGGACCGAAGCGTCCAATTTAATCTCCAATCCATTTGAGGACAATACGGACATTTCTCTTTCAAACAATTCTTGCTGTCTTACATTATAGACGAATACCTTGTTCCAAGGCGCAATTATATGAAATCCTTCTCCCAAAGGTGATTCGTCTGTAACCACTCCATTCCCCAGTGTCTCGTAGAGAACACCTCGTTCTCCAGATCCAATTGTGATTGCCGACTTTGTCAACACTACTAATAAAACAATTGCAACAACGACTATCGGTATTGCGATCTTAGGTAATTTTTCCATTATTTTTAGTTTAGATTAATCCATTGTATTTCCTTAGAAACCATTCGATTGCCAAGGTTAAAACGATTAGAAACAACAGGTATTTCCAATCTATTAAAGGTACGATATTTTTACTGCTTTTTTGTATAGGCAGGTAACGTTCGTCGTTTAGCAAGTCGTTAAATACACCATCGTAATTGGCAACAAAATAACTTGTTCCGTTACTATTGGTAGCCAACTGCTGTAGTTTTGTTACATTGGCATTTAAAAATTGTTGTTCTACGTTGTATTCCAGTATCTTAAATTGTCCAGATTTTGAAATGTTTTCACGAGAGGCTTTTACTGTAAAGGTGTATTCTGCAGCTGGCAAGCTACTTAAATCCACTTGATAGTTGTTGTTCTTTAAGATGAAGGGAAATGTTTTCGTTTCCTTCGTCTCTTTGTCTTTAACGACCACATTTAAACTTTCCTTTGCATCGAACTCATAGTTTTTATTGAAAAACTGCGCTTTGATCACCACATTGGCATTGCCTTGGTAAAAGGATTCGTATTCAATGTTCAGTCTATTCTTACGTTTGTTTGATGCCAAATATTGCACCAATTTACCCATGAAGTTATCGAAACCATTGAAGCTTTGCGTATTTATGTGACTTTGCAATCTCCATTTCCAAATGTTTTCCCCAAAAAGAATCGCTTCTCTCCTCCCATTGGTCTCGAAGGTAGCCAACAATGGTTCTTCCGTTTCAATGTTGCCCAATTTTTTATACAACAAGGTTTCATATGGAATCTTGAAGTCCGGAGCGCCAAAAGATGATGACAATGGTGGAAAAGATTCAAAATTCAAATCCTCCAATATGAATGTTCCATAACTGGAGTTAGAAATTGCCTGATAGTCTTCGGTTTGCGATGTAATGTCTTGAGCATAGCTTTTAGCTTCCGCATTTAAAAAGCGCCAATCTGTTTTTGTACCGGAAACAACAAATCTGTTCTTGTTTTTTGCATCTAGAACTCCCATTAACTGCTTAAAGCTATTGCTTGGCTGATACAAAACAACCAGTTGAAAATCATCAATTTGACTTATTATTTCATTTGGTTTTAAAAATGAGACTGCCCGTTGCTCGTTGCTCTCTATGCTCTTTTTGAAAACTCCCAAATCCGGATGCAAAAAAGAACTCACTACTGCTACTTTGGTTTTTTGATCGATTACCTCCACAGCAAAGTTCTTGCTATTGTTTGTTTTATTCTTCTCCGTATCGATTGGCACCAACGTAGCCTTGTAGCCTTGTACTCCTACTCTATTTGCCGGAAGTGTGAAATTGACCACTTTTGAATTTTCATCTTTTGTAAAAGCAATACGCTGTGAATGTAGCCTAGCACTTCCGGAGGTCACGATGAATTGCGTACTCACCGCTTCTTCTCCATTATACACCAAAATAGCTTCCACTGGAAACTTGTTTTTCAAATAGGCATACTTATTTACATTCAACTGTTGCAATTTCAAATCGACGTATCTTGTGGTATCACCAAGAATGATGGGATATGTAGCTTGCTTGTGTTTTTTTGCGGAAAACTCGTAATCATTGCCATATGTTTGGTTTCCATCCGTGATTAGCAGTGTTGGAGATATGGTATTCTTGTATATTTGAGACAACTCTTTGAATGTCTTGTCAATATTGGTTTGCCTTTCGTCAAAGCTCAAAGAATCTGTTGCATTGAGGCCTTTGCCAAAAGAAAAGAAATTGACGTTAAACTTCTCTTTCAAAGACTTGTTCTCTTTTATTGATTCAACCAAATCTTCAACTCCTTGTTCCTGCTTTAAGTGTTTTATTGAACTCGAATTGTCTACTGCAACGACCAAGTTAGGTTTTTCGGTATATACCTTTACTTGTTCGAACTTAGGGTTTACAAGCAACAACAACACTCCAAAAATCGACAAGAATCGCAAAAAGGCAAAAAAAGCGTTCTTCTTGGAATTTCCCTTTGACTTATATCCATACTGAAAAAGCGCCAATAAAAGCGCTACTATTCCAGCTAATATGATATATAAAAGTGTTTGTGTTGTCAATTATTCTTTAGTGCTTTTCTGATTTTACTATTGATATCCTTAATATGTCGTGACTTTAAATTATACGAAGGCAATATACCAGCTACATAATTTCTATATATTATTTCACCAGTTTTAGAATTCACAATATGTACGAATTTTTGGGAATTAACTCTGACAAAACGAAGATAATAGAACTCCTCACCAGCTAAAATTCGCTTGTCTATTTCGTTCTCATCTTGAAATTCAAACTTATGCTCGTAATTTTCTATTACTTTTTTAAAACCATCTTTATCTTTTTTGTTTTTCATTTTCCATGGGTTAAACTCGTTTAAATGATAATTAGGAATAAATAAAGTCTGTTTTGCTAGTTCTTTTAATTCAGGCAAATTATCATTTTCAAACATCCAGTATTCTTCACCAGTTTTCAACTGGTTATTTACTTTTTGAAAATAATTTTTAAGAAAACCAGATTTGTAATTATAAAAAACATCTTTATTATAGATGCTATCCATTATAACTGCTGATTCTGAATTTAAGGCTGTTGGTAAAAATGTATCTTTAGGAAACATATCCACTCTTGCTAAATTTTCTCTATTTGAAGAAATAGCTTTTATAACCTTCCTTTTATATTTTTTACTAGTCTTTTTTAATTTACTTAAATCCTTTTTTAAACCTTCCGAATCTAGCATAAAAAATTTTATATAGATATACAGGTAATCAACTTGCGCTCCAGATTTCGTTGTTCTTATTATGTGATAACCTTCTAAATGTGCAAAAGAGTAATTATCATCAACATAGTTTAAAATATCAAAATCATCATTTTCCACCAATTTATAAGGAGTTATATCCCAAGAATCATCTAATATCTTTTTATAAGTCGCTTGATCTATAATATCCGACAGCACAAATATAGTTTCTGTTCCTTTAAATTTATCTAGACGTCCTTTAGGGAAATTTTTAGACTTCCCAATATGTCTTGGTCCGACACTTACTTGAGCACTAATTGTAGTAAGCATAAAGAAGCATACTAGAAATATTATTTGCTTTTTCATATATGTGGTCAAACGTTTTTTATTGTATTTATTTCTTCTTAAGTAAGCATTCCACCATCCACGTTCAATGTCTGTCCTGTTACATAAGCAGACATGTCACTCGCCAAAAACACGCAAGCATTAGCTATGTCTTCTGGTGTACCTCCCCTTTTCAATGGGATTGCAGCTCTCCAACCTTTCACTGTGTCCTCATCAAGCTTTGCTGTCATTTCAGTTTCTATGAAACCAGGAGCTACAACGTTGCTTCTAATGTTCCTTGATCCCAATTCCAAAGCCACGGATTTGGAAAAACCTATAATACCAGCCTTGGATGCCGCATAATTGGTTTGCCCTGCATTTCCTTTTACCCCAACTACGGAACTCATATTTATGATCGATCCCTTACGTTGTTTAAGCATCGTACGTTGTACGGCTTTGGTCATATTGAATACGGATTTCAAATTGACTTCGATTACCTTGTCGAAATCTTCTTCTCCCATTCTCATGAGAAGGTTGTCTTTCGTAATTCCTGCGTTGTTTATCAATATATCTATTCCTTCAAATTCTTTCAAGACATCTTCCACGAGTGTCTGTGCTTCGGAAAAATCGGCCGCATTGCTCTTGTATCCTTTGGCTTTGACTCCCAAAGCATTCAATTCTTTTTCCAATTCGTTAGCTGCTTCTACAGATGAACTGTATGTAAATGCCACATTAGCACCTTGCTTCGCAAAAGTTTGAGCAATACCTTTACCTATTCCACGGCTAGCTCCAGTTATGATTGCCGTCTTACCTTCTAATATCTTCATTTGGTTTAATATTTTTTGATACGAACACCTCTGTTGTCAAATGGTATTCGTCCATTGAAATGGGTTAATCTTTATTATTTCAAATATAGCAATTAGTATGTGTTATGAATAAAAAAAACCTCACAATTTACAATTAATTGTGAGGTTTTAGCTTGTTGCAATTCTTGTCGAAACAAGAACTTTTATGGTTTACAACTTAACCTCTTCTGGTTTCTCATAGTTAAACAAGTAATCCACATCCATTTCTTGCACTTTTCCTAGTTTTTGCAAAGCTTCGAAATCAATGTCCTTTTTGTTTCCTACCACCATTACATTGTAGCTCTCTCCTTTTATGTTCTTGTTGAAAAACTCACGAAGATCTTCCATTTTCATATCCTTTATAGCATTGTACATTGCTTCGCGATTGTCATTGTCTATTCCTAGTTTCTTAAGTCTCTCATAACTCCAGAACACATTGGATTTCGTGATGCGTTGCGCTGCCAACTTCTTCAAAGTAGCTTCTTTGGCTGCATTGAATTGATCTTCTGCTTCAGGCATGTCACTCATCAAACTCATCATTGCATCGACTGCTTCAGGCATTTTGTTGGCTTGCGTACCAATGTAGGCCATAACATAATTGGCATCCTCTTTTTTACGTGCGGTAGAATAATTTGACCACGCTGAATATGCCAAGGATTTGGATTCACGAATTTCTTGGAATACTATAGATGACAAACCGCCTCCAAAATAGGTGTTGAACAATGTGGAAGCAGCCATGTTCTCTGCTTTGAAAGGTTCTCCTTTTGCCAAAAACATCATTTCCGATTGTACCATGTCGTAATCTACGAAATATACATTACCTCCCGTTTCCTTTTCAACATAGGTCATTGCTTCTGGATACTCGTTCAATTCCCCTGAAACCTTATGGAAGTCATTGATTGCCGTTACTGCAGAATTCACGTCTTTTCCGTAATAGAACAAGCGTTGCTTGTAGTTTTTCATTCCTTTTGTCAAATCCACCAATTCTTGTGGATTAATGGCTTTCAATTCACTTACAGAAATAATGTTCCGCAATCTTGAGTTCTCACCGTATTTGGCGAAATTCATCAAACCTGAACGTAAAATGCGACTTTTGCTAGTTTTGCTGTCTTGTCTCCCTTTTGCAATGGATTGTACATATTTGTCATAAGACTCTTGATTTGGCACTGCGTTTTCCCATAGGTGCTCCAACAACTCCAACCCTTTGGGCAAATTTTCCTTGAGTCCACTCAAACCAACGAATGTTTGCTCTCCTCCTGCATTGACAGAATAGTCTATACCCAACTTGTAAAATTCCTTTTTCAATTCTTCTGCAGAATACTTGTCCGTTCCCACATACTCCAAATAACCTACTGCCAATCCTAGTTTCTTGTCATTGTCACTCCCCATGTCGAAAATGATGTTCAAATTGAACAAGTCGTTGGTTTCATTTTCAATGTATGACACTTTCAATCCATTGTTCGTTTTCGTTTCTTTTATGGCAGAATTATAATCAACATACAAAGGCTCCAATGGTTTGGATTCGATCTTGTTGAAGTTCTTCATGTATTCCGATGCTTTGTCTCTATTCAGGTTTACTGGTGTGATACCTGGATTGGACACTTTAACGATATTCTTGTCTTCTCCTTTACGTTTGTATGTCACTACGTAATTGTCTTTGTAGAATTCATTTGCAAACGTCACCAATTCTTGTTTTGTGATTGCTTTTAGATCATCCAAGAATTTCACTTTGTCTTCCCAATCTTCATGATGAATGAATGCATTGAAATATGCTGAAGCCAAAGCTGTGCTGTTTTCATATTGCTGCAATTGTGACTTTTTCAAATCATTGACAACCGCTTCTATCATCCAATCTTCAAATTGTCCTTTCTTAAGTAGTTCTATTTGATCCAACAACAATTGTTTCACCTCGTCCAAGGTTTGACCTTCCTTCGGAGATCCATTAAAGCTGTGGTAACCATAATCATTCAAGAACGTTGGAGAACAACCAGCTCTTTGCACTACTTGCTTTTGATTTAGATTCAAATCTATCAAACCTGCGTTTCCGTTTGCCAAAATCATATCGCAAAGGGTCACCAATTTCTCTTCTTTCGTGTTTACTCCTCCAGAACGGAATGCCAAGGACACGCTTTCTGCTGTAGGGCCGTATACTTCTTTTGTTACTACCCCATTTATTGGTTCTTCTTTTGGGAGTACCGGATGTGTCACTTCTTTTTTCTTCAACTTTCCAAAAGTCTTGTTGACCTCTTTTATCGTCTTGTCAAAATCCAAATCTCCAACCAATACCATGGCCATGTTGTTTGGCACGTAATATTTATCAAAATAGTTGTTGATATCCACCAGTGACGGGTTTTTCAAATGTTCTGCCGTCCCTATTGTCTTTTGTTGCCCATATGGGTGATTTGGAAACAAACCATCCAACATTGCCGCATATCTCTTTCTTCCATCATTATCTTGTCCTCTATTGAATTCTTCGAATACCGCTTCCAATTCGGTATGAAACAGACGCAATACCAACTTACTGAAACGCTCTTCTTCCAAAGCCAACCATTTACTCAATTCGTTTGCAGGGATTTTATTCTTGTACACGGTCTCTTCAAACCACGTATGCGCATTGGTTCCTGTTGCTCCCAATGAACTCGTCATTTTATCATATTCGTTGGCAACTGAATAGTTTGATGCTTCCAACGATACTTCATCTATCTTTCTGTAAAGCGCCAATTTCTTGTCTGGATCTGTTTCTGCTCTATGTTGTTCATACAAATCGGATATTTGATCCAAATATACCTTTTCCTTTTCCCAATCCACAGTTCCTATCTCATCGGTACCTTTAAATACCATATGCTCAAGATAGTGAGCCAATCCCGTAGATTCCTTCGGATCGTAATTGGATCCTGCCCTAACAGCTATGTATGTCTGTATTTTGGGTTCGTCGGTATTCTTACTCATATAGACCTTCAAACCATTCTCTAGAGTATACAAACGTAATCCAGTTGGATCATTCGTAACAGTTTCGTATTTAAAACCACTCGCATCTGTCTTGCTTTCGGTTTTGTAAGCCATAGCAATGGCTTTGTCATCATTGCTCTTTTTGCAGCTATAGACAAATGCAACGAGCATAAGTGCAACAGCTAATTTTAAGTGCTTCATTTTTGATAGTTTTCGTTAAAAAAAAAGTTCGTTAGCTAATGTACAGCCAACGAACTTATAACGTTTGTTTATTATAATTATTTTAACAGTTGAAAATTGTTAAAATTAAATGCCTTATCCTAAAACTTCGGCAACTTTTTTTCCTATTTCTGCAGGTGAATCCACAACGTGAATCCCGCATTCCTTCATTATTGCCTTTTTGGCCTGTGCCGTATCGTCACTACCGCCTACAATTGCTCCTGCATGCCCCATGGTACGGCCTGCTGGTGCAGTTTCTCCTGCTATGAAACCTATTATTGGTTTTTTACTTCCACTGTTTTGGTACCATTTGGCTGCATCTGCCTCCAATTGGCCTCCAATTTCTCCAATCATGACGACACATTCAGTTTCTGGATCGTTAATCAACAATTCCACTGCTTCTTTTGTTGTCGTTCCTATTATGGGGTCTCCTCCAATACCAATGGCCGTAGTTATTCCCAATCCTTGCTTTACCACTTGATCGGCAGCTTCATAAGTCAATGTCCCAGATTTGGAAACGATACCTACTTTCCCCTTCTTGAAGACGAAACCTGGCATAATGCCTACTTTAGCTTCACCTGGGGTAATTACTCCTGGGCAGTTTGGACCTACCAAACGACAGTCTTTACTTTTAATATAATCTGAAGCCTTTATCATATCTGCAACAGGAATACCCTCTGTAATTGTAATGATTACCTTGATTCCTGCATCGGCAGCTTCCATAATAGCATCGGCAGCAAAGGCTGGCGGTACAAATATAATTGTAGTGTCTGCTCCTACTTTTTCTACAGCTTCTTGAACTGTGTTAAAAACAGGTTTGTCCAAATGTACTTGTCCTCCTTTTCCTGGTGTTACACCTCCAACTACGTTTGTTCCATATTCAATCATTTGACCTGCGTGAAAAGTACCTTCTCCACCTGTAAATCCTTGAACTATTATTTTTGAATCTTTGTTTACTAAAACGCTCATTTTATATTTATGTTAAGTAATTTCTATTTAAACATTTTTGAAACTCTAAATTAAAGCTTCTTCATTTGTCAGCAAAAGTAATATTTTGATTAGTATTAACTAAGCTATTTTTAAATTTTTATTTCTGAATATGAAGAGATGTTTTCTAGTGTTTCATATAATAAGCTACTCATCTCCCATCCCTTATATAGTATGCCTTAAGTCCCCACATGGCAACAAAACAATGCTTCTTCACCGTCCGATTTCCTCTTACCTCCACATAGATGGTTCATCATTACCGCATTGTCATTCTAAATGACAAAACGGCTTAACGAACTCCTTCGTTATCGCTTTTCCCTTTTAGTTTCTTAATTATATTGGGGATTTGCTTGACATAGGCCAATTCTTTTAGTTTTACTCTGGATTCTTCTATCGGAGTTCCAAAATAACTTTTCCCACCTTCTACAGATTTAGTCACACCAGTCTGTCCCAATATCACTGCTTTTTTTCCAATTCTAATTCCGCTATTGGTTCCTACTTGCCCCCAAATGGTCACTTCGTCTTCAATAACACAACATCCTGCGATACCTACTTGCGATGCTATCAAGCATTTCTTCCCAATAATGGTATCATGGCCAACTTGTATTTGATTGTCCAATTTTGATCCTTCACCAATGGTCGTGTCACCAGTGACCCCCTTGTCTATTGTACAAAGCGCTCCTATGTCTACATTGTCTTCTATGACTACTCGTCCTCCGGAAACCAATTGATCAAAACCTTCTGGCCTATTCTTGTAATAAAAAGCGCTAGCTCCCAAAATACTTCCTGAATGAATAGTTACATTGTTTCCTACAATTGCATCATCGTATATACTAACATTAGAGTGAATTACACAATTATTTCCAATTGTCACATTGTTTCCAATGAAACAATTTGGCTGGATAACCGTATTCTCGCCTATTCTAGCTGTCGGGGAAATATTTGCATTTGAAGCTTGAAATGGTTTGAAATGAAAAGTCAACTTGTTGAAATCCCTAAATGGATCATCACTTACAAGAAGTGCTTTTCCTTCTGGACACTCTACATTCTTATTAATCAACACAATGGTTGCTTCAGATTCCAATGCTTTATCATAATACTTTGGATGATCCACAAAAACGATATCTCCAGATTCGACCACATGAATCTCATTCATCCCCAAAACTGGAAAGTTCTCATCTCCAACAAAATCACAATCAATGATTTGAGAAATTTCTTTTAATGTATACTTTTTGGGGAATTTCATAGTTTAGTTTTCACAATTTCCAATCGCAATATGCCATCGTTTTCTACGATACAAACGAACTAGTTAGCTCATATAAATGTAAAATGATTTCCATTTATGCAAAATTATTCTTTTACACGCTCCTTATATGTTCCTTTTTCCGTTTCCACTTTAATCTTGTCTCCTTCATTGATAAACAATGGAACATTTACCGTAGCTCCAGTTTCTACTGTTGCAGGTTTCGTTGCGTTTGTAGCTGTATTCCCTTTCACACCTGGCTCTGTCGCCGTCACTTCCAATATGACACTTGCAGGCATGTCTACCGTAAGTGGCATATTGTCTTCGGAATTAATCAATACCGTGACTATTTGCCCTTCCTTCATTAAATCTGGAGAATCCAAAATTGTCTTTTGCAGTTCTATTTGAGAATAATCTTCTGTGTTCATAAAATGAAACGTTTCCCCTTCATTGTACAAATATTGAAATTTATGTGTTTCTACACGAACGTCATCCAACTTATGTCCTGCAGAAAATGTATTGTCTATTACCTTGCCTGTAGTTACACTTTTCAATTTTGTTCTTACAAAAGCAGGTCCTTTACCTGGCTTAACGTGTAAAAACTCTACTATCTTGAAAATATCGTGGTTATATCTTATACATAATCCATTTCTGATATCTGATGTGCTTGCCATTTCTATGTGTGTTTAATTATTAGCTAATTGCTCTTTAATTTGATTTGAAGTAACCCTTCATGATTCCACGATGTGAATTCTTGATAAATTGTAGAATTTCATCACGCTCCGTAGTTGCTTCCATTTCTGCTTCTATTATCCCTGAAGCTTGGGTGTTGTTATAATTCTTTTGATACAACAACCTGTATATGTCTTGAATTTCTCTTATCTTTTCGGTTGTGAATCCTCTTCTTCTCAATCCAACGGAATTGATACCAACATAAGACAAAGGCTCCCTTCCTGCTTTCACAAACGGAGGCACATCCTTACGTACCAAGGAACCACCAGTTACAAATGCATGGTTTCCTATCGAACAAAATTGATGTACTGCCGTCATACCTGCCAAGACAACATAGTCTCCAACATTGATGTGTCCAGCCAGAGTCGTATTATTCGAGAAAATACAATTATCTCCTACTATGCAATCATGTGCAATATGGCAATAAGCCATAATCAGGCAATTGTTTCCCACCACTGTCTTCATTCTATCCGTCGTCCCCCTATTGATGGTTACACATTCTCTAATGGTAACGTTGTCTCCAATAATGGTAGATGTATCTTCGTCGTCATATTTAAGATCTTGAGGTACTGCCGAAATCACAGAGCCAGGAAAAATATTGCAATTCTTACCAATTCGTGCACCTTCCATAATGGTTACATTACTTCCAATCCAAGTTCCTTCACCAATGGTAACATTGTTATATATTGTCGTGAAAGGCTCTATCACTACATTTTTAGCGATTTTGGCACCTGGATGCACATAAGCTAATGGTTGGTTCATCTCTTTGTATTATTATAATTAGATAAATGCATTCTTACCTCTTTGACATGAGACAAATGCTTTTCTTGTTTTTATTTCACTTTGGATATTTGCGCCATCAACTCTGCTTCTGCACATAATTTACCATTGGCATATGCATAACCTTGCATGTGACAAATCCCTCGTCTAATTGGTGTTATCAAAGAACATTTGAATATCAACGTATCACCTGGAACAACTTTTTGCTTGAACTTAACCTTATCCATCTTCATGAAGAACGTCAAGTAGTTTTCTGGATCTGGTACCGTACTCAAAACCAAGATCCCTCCTGTTTGCGCCATTGCTTCAACGATTAAAACTCCGGGCATAACTGGTGCTCCAGGAAAATGACCAGCGAAAAAAGGCTCGTTCATCGTTACGTTTTTCAATCCAATGACATCATTGTCGGTAAGCTCGAAAATCTTGTCTATCAAAAGGAAAGGTTGTCTATGCGGCAACATGTCCATAATCTGATTCACATCCATGACTGGAGGTTGATTCAAATCGATTACAGGAACATTGTTACGCCTTTCGTTCTTTATTAATTTCGACATTTTCTTTGCAAACTGCGTGTTTACGAAATGTCCTGGCTTGTTGGCTATGACCTTACCTCTAATCCTTGTTTTGATGAGCGCCAAATCTCCAACCACATCCAACAATTTGTGTCTTGCTGCTTCATTAGGGTAATGCAACGTAAGATTGTCCAAGATTCCATTTGACTTTACTGCTATGCTGTCTTTTTTAAAGGCTACCTTCAACTTTTCCATTGTTTCCGGCAATAACTCCTTGTCTACGTATACAATGGCATTGTTTAGATCTCCTCCCTTTATTAGTCCATGTTCCAAAAGGGACTCCAATTCATGTAGAAAGCTGAATGTTCTTGAATCGGCTATTTCCGTTTTAAAATCGGACAAGTGATTTAAGGTTGCATTTTGGGTACCTAATACCTTAGTGCCAAAATCTACCATTGCAGTAATTTGATATTCCTTTGAAGGCATTACCAGTATCTCACTTCCTGTTTCTTCATCTGAATATGAGATGACATCCGTAACCACGTACTCTTCCCTGAAGGCATCCAATTCTATGATGCCAGCTTTTTCTATCGCCTCGACAAAAAACTTGGAAGACCCATCCATAATTGGTGGCTCAGAATTATCCAACTCTATGATGGCATTGTCTATATCCAATCCCGTCAATGCTGCCAGCACATGCTCACAGGTTTGAATTGTCACTCCATTTTTCTCCAAGCAAGTACCACGTTGCGTATTTGTCACGTAATTAGCATCGGCTTCTAAAATAGGGCTTCCTTCTAAATCTACTCGCTTAAAAGAAAATCCAGAATTTGCTGGAGCGGGTTTGAATGTTAACGTAACGTCTTTTCCTGTGTGTAAGCCAACTCCTTTTAAGGATACATCCTTATCTATTGTCCTTTGCTTTATTTCAGTATTAACTATTGCCATTTTCTTTTTTTTCTAATTGATTTATTGTTTTTACCAATTTCGGTAAATTTTTAAAATACACATAGGATTTGTTCCAATCGCCATAACTAAATGCAGGTGAACCTTGTAAGGTCTCATTGTCTTTTATGTTCCTGCCTATGCCAGACTGTGCCTGAATGCGAACACCATTTCCTATCACCAAATGTCCTGCAATGCCTACTTGCCCTCCTATTTGACAATTCTCACCAATTTTGGTAGATCCCGCTATACCAGTTTGTGCTGCTATTACGGTATTTTTACCAATCTCCACATTGTGCGCCACTTGTATTTGATTGTCCAACTTGACACCTTTTCTTATAACGGTGGATCCCAAAGTAGCTCTATCGATTGTCGTTGCAGCTCCAATGTCTACAAAGTCCTCTAGGATTACATTTCCTATTTGCGGTATTTTTTTGTATTCACCGTTTTCTTGTGGGGCAAACCCAAATCCGTCGGCTCCAATAATGGCTCCCGAATTTATAACACAGTTTTTACCTATTATGGACTCTGAATAGATTTTGGCTCCAGAAAAAACAACGGAATCCTCTCCAAGAACGACATTGTCACCTATAAATGAACTTGGAAATATCTTTACATTGTCTCCAATAACAACATTGTTACCGATGTATGAAAAGGCTCCTACATAAACATCATTTCCTAGTTTAGCGGATTCAGATATCGATGAAGGCTGCTCTATCCCAAATTTATTCAGTTTGACCTTGTTGTAGTACTCCAATAGCTTAGAAAAGGAATGATACGCATCATCCACCTTGATCAAGGTTGCCGAAAGTTCTTGTTCCGGATTAAAATCCTTGTTCACAATAATTATCGATGCCTTTGTCGTATATACATAAGGAGTATATTTGGGGTTGGCCAAAAAGGTCAATGCCCCTTGCTCTCCTTCTTCAATTTTTGACAACTTGGAAACTTCTATTTGTGAATTGCCCACAATTTCGCCTTCCAAGATACCTGCTATTTGTTCTGCTTTAAACTTCATTATTCGCAAAAATAGAAAAATTTATTACATTTTTTCTTTTGGATAGCATATATAATATTTAGTTACCGGTTTTGACAGTGCTTTTAAATTAAGTTGATCTGAGGCCTTGACTATATCCTCTATCTTACCATTTTTATGCAAAATCTTTATTCCTTGTTTTTTTCGCTCATATGCTTGGTTTGAAACCTTTCCAATAAACACAAAGTAATCTGCTTCTGCTTCAGAAACTTCGTGTTTTTTCATTAAGTTGTCTCTATGCTGAACAAAGTATGATGCTTTAATTTCCTTCTTCTTCATTTTGATCTTCAACAAACTTCTATTCAAAATCATCT
This sequence comes from Bizionia sp., assembly GCA_020631395.1. Classification (GTDB taxonomy): domain Bacteria; phylum Bacteroidota; class Bacteroidia; order Flavobacteriales; family Flavobacteriaceae; genus JAHDHI01. The sequence continues at coordinate 22,717 of JAHDHI010000014.1, read as the reverse complement.
CGCAGAGGTTTTTCAATACGAAATCTTTATGAAACTGCCATGATTTCATAGCAGATACAATGTCATAATCATCTAGTTTGGAAAAGATATCCAAGCTATCTGCATCAAAATTATTCAAAGTTATTTCATTCTTCAAGAAAAAAGACAATGGCTCGCTTGCAGGTAATTCAACTCCATTTTTAGTTAATTCCTTTGCTCGTTTCAGCACTCTTATAATTAACTGCTCGGCCACCAAACTCGTCTTGTGCAAATATACTTGCCAGTACATTAATCGCCTAGCAACCAAAAATTTTTCAACACTATAGATCCCCTTGTCTTCTATGACCAATGCATCATCTTTAACGTTAAGCATGGTAATCAGACGTTCACTGTTTATGTTTCCTTCCGCTACTCCTGTATAAAAGCTATCACGTTTCAAATAGTCTGCTCTATCCATATCCAATTGGCTGGATATTAGCTGACACATGAACTTTCGAGGATATTCTCCTTTGAAAATCTCTATTGCCAGTGTTAAATTGCCGTTAAATTCTTCATTTAAACGTTCCATGAAAAGCATTGAAATATGCTCATGAGCTATGCCGTTTACTATACTGTGTTCCATGGCGTGAGAAAATGGGCCATGTCCAATATCATGTAATAAAATGGCTATATACAATGCGTTTTCTTCATTTTCGGTAATCGCAACTCCTTTGAAACGAAGGACATTAACAGCTTTTTGCATTAAATGCATACAACCAATCGCATGTTGAAATCTCGTATGGTGTGCACCCGGATAAACCAAATAAGACAACCCCATTTGAGTAATGCGACGTAGCCTTTGAAAATACTTGTGCTCGATTAAATCGAAAATTAAAGAGTTGGGGATTGTAATAAATCCGTAAATTGGGTCGTTTAAAATCTTAAGTTTGTTAATCTTTTGCAAGCTGTCATTATTACTTATTAATATATAAACAAATATACATGAACACTATCAATATTCTTTGGGTTGACGATGAAATAGATTTATTAAAGCCTCATATCCTCTTTCTTGAAAAGAAAAACTACAATGTCACAACTTGCAACAGTGGTACCGAAGCTATAGAAATCCTTGATGAAACCAAATTTGATATTGTTTTCTTAGATGAAAATATGCCAGGACTAACAGGATTGGAAACTTTAAACGAAATAAAAGAAAAACAAGACACCCTCCCAGTGGTAATGATTACCAAAAGTGAGGAAGAATACATAATGGAAGAAGCCATTGGCAACAAGATTGCCGATTACTTGATAAAACCCGTAAACCCAAATCAGATATTGCTAAGTCTTAAAAAGAACTTAGATCACTCTCGTTTGGTTTCTGAAAAGACGACATCCAACTATCAACAAGAATTCAGGAAGATCGCCATGGATCTATCCATGGTCAATTCCTATGAAGAATGGGTGGCATTGTATCAAAAATTGATCTATTGGGAAATACAACTAGAAGACATAGAGGATGCAGGAATGTTCGAAATTCTCGAATCTCAAAAAAATGAAGCCAATCTGCAATTTGGCAAATTCATTGATAAAACATACCCAACTTGGTTTGAACCAAACACCGATTCCCCTACATTGTCTCACAACCTATTCAAAGACAAAATCGCTCCACAACTGAGCAAAGAACAACCTACACTTTTGGTAGTCGTAGACAATTTACGTTACGATCAATGGAAAGCCTTCGAGCCTTTTGTTGCCAATCATTACAAAAAAGAAACGGAGGAACCCTTTTTTAGCATCCTACCTACTGCAACGCAATATGCCAGAAATGCCATATTTTCTGGATTGATGCCAAGTGACATGGAAAAACTACATCCGGAATATTGGAAGAATGACACTGATGAAGGTGGCAAAAACCTACACGAAGCAGATTTTTTAAATGCACAAATGAAACGTTTGGGACTAACCCACCTAAAGCATGAATACTATAAAATAACAAATTTAAAATCCGGAAAGAAGTTGGCAGACAACTTTAGAGGAGTAAAAGACAACGACCTTACAGTAGTCGTCTATAACTTCGTGGATATGCTGTCGCACTCGAAAACAGAAATGGACGTTGTGAAAGAACTAGCTTCCAATGACAAGGCTTATCGTTCCCTAACTCAAAGTTGGTTTAAAAATTCGCCACTTTTGGAAATGATACAACACGCTCAACAAATGGGTTTCAAGCTTATATTGACAACGGACCATGGTACAATCAACGTTAAAAATCCATCCAAGGTAATAGGAGACAGAGATACTAGTTTAAACTTACGATACAAGACTGGTAGGAGTCTAAGTTATGAAGACAAAGATGTTTTGGCTGCCAAAAACCCAAAAAGCATCCATTTGCCATCCATTTCAATGAACAGTTCTTTCATTTTCGCGAAAAGTGATTTGTTCTTTGCCTACCCAAACAATTACAATCACTACGTTAGTTATTACAGAAACACCTACCAACACGGAGGGGTTTCCTTGGAGGAAATGATTATACCTTTTGTCGTATTGAACCCTAAATAGGGGTTAATACGACAATGGTCATCGAGTTGCAGAAGTAACATTTATGTTTACAGGAAAACAGAAAAAGTCTTAAGTTTGCATTTTTAACCGATTGTATTTTGAAAATAGAATATTCATTGCAGGATGTCAATACCACTGCCGAGCAAATTTTAAAGCATACTACATCCAAGATTTTATTGTTCGATGGAGAAATGGGAGTTGGAAAGACCACACTCATAAAATCTTTGGTAAAACTATTGGGAAGTGTAGATACGATAAGTAGTCCCACCTACTCCATAGTAAACGAATACAATGCTGAGAATGGCTCTATTTATCATTTTGACCTATATCGCATAGAAGATGAAGAAGAACTCTATAATTTTGGCATAGAGGACTATCTAAACACTTCACACTGGATTTTAGTAGAATGGCCTGACATCTTATCTCCTTTGATACAAAACAGTCACACTACCATAAACATCCAACTAAACATCGATAGTACGAGAACCCTTGTACTGACTAACATTCATCTTTAAAAAGCCTTTATTTAATATCGGAATCCCAAACGGATTTTTGGGATATTACGGTTTTACCCGTAATAGAAATTTAAAAAAACATCGATTTTAACGTTTATTTAACATTTAAGCAAAAATCAGGCTATTCGCTTTAATTAAATTTGATTAATATTTCAACCAATCCATAATCAATTTATGAAGGCCAAGACACATCTCATTGCACTAGTTCTCCTAGGTAGTGTATTCTTCTCGACCGATATGACCACCTTTATCGATTTAAACGATCAAACACAAACATCAGTTGACGGAAAAAAAATTAAAATACCAACAAAAGGATAATAGAAAGGTTATCATTGCAGGTAGCATAATAGCTACATTCATAGCTATAACGCCTTACCTTTTTTACTTATATGAAGGTGTACCGAACAGGGCGGTTTGGAACACCTTCATTTACACTTTCAATAGCGAGATCTACGAAAATGTTCAAGTTGTGGTTTGGACGCTTACAGGCAAGATAATACCATTGCTGTTTTTAACCGTATGGTTTTTCACTTGTCGCCATTGGTGGTATCACGCATTATTGGTCCCCATTGCAATGTATTGCTATCAAATTATCAGCTTTTCTTTATCCAACACTCATTTTTTCGATGAATTCGAATTGATCCACATGATTCCCTTCATTGCAATCATAATACCCAGCATATACCTCATTAGAGCAAGAATCTTCAATAGATTAAATTCCGTTGACAAATCGATCCAAGAATTAGAAGACGAATTAAGAGTGAAACCCAAAAATATTTGGGGTATATTGAATCAGTATTTTTAATCGATATTGCTATCATTCAAATTTTATTCGTAATTTGATTTTTATTATAATGATATTGCTTAAAAATGACTAAACCGATTACTCCCTTTTCCAAAGAACAGTTATTGCCTCAAGAGGAAACTTTAGAGATATTGAAGAAAAAGAGTTCCCTTTTCATCGGCATCCCCAAAGAGACTGCTTTTCAGGAAAAACGGGTATGCCTTACTCCAGATGCTGTATCTGCCATAGTAAACAACGGTCACCGTGTTTTATTGGAATCCGGAGCAGGCAAAGGCTCCAATTTCAGCGACAAGGATTATAGTGAGGCTGGAGCTGAAATAACGAATGACACCGCCAAGGTATATTCCTGTCCAATGATTCTTAAGGTAGAGCCACCTACCCTGGAAGAATTGAAGTTGATAAACCCACAGACTACATTGATCTCTGCCTTGCAGCTTAAAACACAAAGCAAAAAATATTTTGAAGCTTTGGCTGCCAAAAGAATAACTGCCTTGGCATTTGAGTTCATTCGAGACGAAGATGGTGCCTATCCAGCTGTAAGGGCTCTCAGTGAACTTGCAGGAACTGCCTCTGTACTCATCGCCTCTGAATTGTTAAGCAATTCCAGTGATGGAAATGGCTTGATGTTTGGAAACATTAGTGGTGTACCTCCAGTAGAAGTGGTAATTCTCGGAGCTGGAACTGCTGGCGAATTCGCTGCTAGAAGTGCCATAGGACTTGGAGCCAATGTGAAGATATTTGACAACTCCATTACGAAATTAAGGTGTATCCAAACCAATTTGGGAAGAACGTTGTACACATCTACCATCCAACCAAAACATTTGAACAAAGCTTTGAAACGTTGCGATGTTGTCATTGGTGCTGTTAGAGGGAAAAACAGATCTCCAGTTATCGTAAGTGAAACAATGGTTGAACAAATGAAAAAAGGATCAGTGATCATTGATGTCAGCATCGATATGGGAGGTTGTTTTGAAACCAGTGAAGTCACCACACACAGACATCCTACTTATATAAAACATGGGGTCATCCATTATTGCGTTCCCAACATCCCTGCTAGGTATTCACGAACAGCTTCTGCTTCCATAAGTAACATTTTCACACCTTATTTATTGAAAATTGCTGAAGATGGAGGATTGGAAAATTCTTTGAGAATGGACAGAGGGTTAAAAAGTGGATTGTATTTTTACCATGGCATATTGACAAATAGGTCGGTTGGTGAATGGTTTGACTTAAAATATAGTGACATTAACCTTATAATATTCTAAATTTGCATTTCATTAAAATTTAGAAATTTGAGATTAGCAAACAGAATCGGATATTATCTTGGTGGTTTTTCAATTGGGCTTATCGTTTTGGCGTTTTTCCTTAACGGAAAAAAAGCGTCTTGTAGCTATAGTCCAGAAGCAAGAACTCTAAAAAACATAAATACCAAAAACATTGTATTTAGCCCAGATACACAAACTTTTATAACTTCCAAGAACATAGATACCACACAAATAAATTACATACTACACAAAGGCGACGTCGTCTTTTCTAAAAGTGAACCAAGAAGAGAGCCTTGTGGCATATACCACATAGAAGGGGTGCTCAATGACAAGGACGCAGCTCTAACTGTCGAAAATTGCGAGAAGACCGCAACGCTTCAATCTATCGAATTCATCGATTAGTTTGTTTTCCTACGTTTTCTTTCTTTTTTCAACAAGGACAGCTCTCTACTCGTTTGCCCAGCAACCGAGGTGTTTTCTTCTGCCCTGCGAATCAAATAAGGCATAACGTCTTTTACAGGGCCAAAAGGAACATATTTGGCAACATTGTATCCCATTGCCGCCAAATTGAAGCTTATATGATCGCTCATACCATACAATTGCCCAAACCAGATGCGATTATCGCTTTTATCCAATTTCAAACGTTTCATAACATCCATTGCCAAGTACGAACTTTCTTCATTGTGGGTTCCTATGAATATTGAAATGTCTTTTATATTGTTCAAAATGTACTCCAAGCAAGTATTGAAATTATTGTCTGTAGTCAATTTGTCTTTACATATCGGGGATTCATAACCATTTTCTTCGGCACGAGATCTCTCCTTTTCCATATAGGCCCCTCTTACAATTTTGAAACCCAATTTAAATCCTTCCTTTTTCGCACGCTCGTGAGAAGCCTTTAAAAAGTCCTGTCTATCCCACCTATACGTTTGTAGTGTATTGTATACTATTGGTTTTTCTTTGTTGTATATGGCCATCATTTGCTCCACCAAATCGTCTGCTGCATCCTGCATCCAACTTTCTTCTCCATCAATCAAAACCTCCACATCCTTTTCACTTGCCTCTTTGCAAATGGCATTGAATCTCCCCACTACTCTTTCCCATTCCAATTGTTCCTCTTCCGTAAAAGCTTTCCCTTCTCCTTTCTTTTGAAACAAATGAAAACGTCCGAGCCCTGTTGGCTTGAAAACAACTATGGGCATGGCTTCCTTCTCATCTGAAAAACCTACTATTTTAAGTATCTTGGCCGTTGCTTCATCAAATTGCTCCTCTGTTTCTTTTCCCTCTACGGAATAATCCAAAACTGAACTCACTCTCTTGGTGAACATTTTGTCTATTACATTCAAACAGTCATCCTCGTTGACACCTCCACAGAAATGATCGAAAACCGTAGCTCTGATAAGGCCTTCAACTGGTAATTTTGCCTTCAGGGCAAAGTTTGTAGCCGCAGTACCTATCTTCACCAAAGGCTGACTCGCAATCATTTTAAATAAAAAATAGGCACGTTCCAATTCGGAATCACTTTTTAACGAAAATGCTATTTCTGTATTATCAAAGGTTTTTTCTTGGCTCATAAGTTTAGTCGAAATATATTTGCACAAATATAATTATACTAACATATAATTTTACTAAAAACGCGTTATTTTCACACTCAATTTTTATACCAATTAGTCAATGACATCTATTAATACACAAGACTACACGATATATTTGAACGAAGCTTGCTACGATGCTTTAAATCAACATTTAAGAAATACGAAATATTCCAAGATATTTCTTTTGGTAGATGACAACACGCATCAATTTTGCTTGCCGACTTTTCTAGCCAAGGTTGAAACCGAAGTGAACATAGAGATCATTGAAATAGAATCGGGAGAAATAAACAAGACAATAGACACTTGTGTTGGGGTATGGAATGCGCTATCCGAACTCAATGCAGATAGAAAAAGCCTAATGATAAACCTAGGAGGAGGAGTCGTTACGGACTTGGGTGGCTTTGTGGCTTCTACTTTCAAACGCGGAATAGATTTCATAAACGTACCAACCTCACTCCTTTCGATGGTCGATGCTTCCATTGGAGGCAAGACAGGAGTAGACCTCGGCAACTTGAAAAACCAAATCGGAGTTATAAACACTTCTGTAATGGTTCTGGTAGACACTTCCTTTCTCGAAACATTGCCACAACTGGAAATGCGTTCGGGATTGGCCGAAATGCTTAAACATGGATTAATACACAACAGACTATACTGGAACAAGTTAAAAGACCTATCTAAACTATCACTTGACAGTTTAGATGATTTGATTTTTGAGTCCATTTTAATCAAAAAGGACATTGTGGAGAAAGACCCAAATGAAGACAACTTGCGTAAAACATTGAATTATGGTCATACTTTGGGACATGCCATTGAGTCTTATTTTTTAAGCCATCCAAAAAAAGAAACGCTTTTACATGGCGAAGCCATAGCCATAGGAATGGTTCTGGCAACATACTTATCTTCAGAAATTCTCAATTTCCCTGCAGAAGACAATGATGACATAAAACAAGTCATAAAAGGCATCTATGGGCATGTTGCCATAGACCAAGAAGACCATGCTCCTATTATGGAACTATTGAAATATGACAAAAAGAACGAACATGGCAACATAAACTTTGTTTTACTCGAGTCCATCAGCAAAACAAAGATCAACTGCATCGTAGACAATGATCTTATAATAAAAGCATTTAATTTTTACAATCTCTAAAGTTTCATTTCAATTGAAAAAATTGTAACTTTATAAAACCCTGTCTAAAATCTAAGAGTAATTACTAATTAAAAAATAGTCGTTATGAAAAGAGTTATCGTTGATTACAAAAAGTTAACACCGGAAGTTTTAAATTTATTGACCACAAAATACCCTGATGGATATGGAGACAATGACATCATCGTCTTTGACAATCATAAAAACGAAACCATCGAGGCCGTAGAGGTTAAAACTGAAGACACCATATATCTAGTAAAGGTAAGCAGCAAATTGCATTATACCATGATAAATTTTGATTCCAATGACGACATCGAACTCAATGATGCCGGCCATATCATAGTGACCGATTTAAATGTAGACAAAGAAGAATAGCTGCCTCCCCCAGTTACAAATAACGCTCTACAATCACGTTTCCATGGTGTTTTTCGTGTCCAATTATCAAAAAACCCAAAGCTCTAACCGAAACCTCTCCACTACCAGCAACACCTTTGCGCATGAGCATGTCGTCATCAAAACTTTCAAACAAGGCCATCGTAGACAATCGCAACAACCTATATTCCTCCACAAGTGACTCCAGACTTCTATTGTTCGCCTTGCTAGCGACTGCATAATCATTTTCTTCAAACCCAAGCAAAGTAGCATTGTCTTGGCGAGCAAAGCGCATTGCCCTGTAGCAAAATACACGTTCTGCATCCATTAAATGATTTATGATTTCCTTTATGGTCCATTTGCCATCTGCATACCTATATTCCAACTTGTCACTAACTATTGATCCATAGAAGTTCAACATGCTTTTCATGCCTGATCCCAACCCTTCCATCAATTCGACATCACCAGCCTGCTCTATGTAATTGTTGAAATATGGCAAGTATTCGTCTTGCGACAGTTGTGTGGCATTCATATTTATTGAGGTTTGCATTAAATAACAAGGATTAAATGTAATAAAAAAACCTCTCGATTTCTCGAAAGGTTTTTATAATAAAGTGTTAAAAAGTTATAGCTCTCTAAAAATGCTATGCATCAAACGCTTTTTGTCGTTAATGCTCTCTTCTAGAGAAATCATCGTTTCCGTTCTATAAACGCCATCGATATCATCCAGCATGAAAATAATGTCTTTTGCATGCTCCGTGTTACGTGCTCTAATTTTACAGAAAATATTGAATTTCCCAGTAGTAACGTGTGCTACTGTAACATAAGGAATCTCGTTTATGCGTTCCAACACAAAAGTGGTTTGAGAAGTGTTTTGAAGAAAGACACCCACGTATGCTATAAAGGAGTATCCCAATTTTTTATAATCCAATGTTAGCGAAGACCCTCTTATGATTCCTGCATCTTCCATTTTTTTCACCCTCACGTGTACTGTTCCAGCAGATATCAATAACTTTTTAGCGATATCCGTGAAAGGTACTCTTGTATTATCTATCAACATATCAAGAATTTGATGATCAATTTCGTCTAGTTTAAATTTTGCCATTTTTATTTTTTATTAAATATAAAGCAAAAATAATACAATTTCATTGAATTTTATATGTCAAAACTTAAGATTTCATGATTTTTAATGATAATTTTACATTGTCCACCACAACGAAATCGTTTTCGTCTTCTAATTTCACTACTTCATTTTCTTCGCTTAAAACCATATTGTTCTTTGCATCAATGGTTTTATGCCCAAAATACTCCGTAAGTTTTTCTATTTTGACGATTTTAGGGATAAATTGCAACACATTGTCCATTAATCTTTCCTGATACTGTATGGCAATGTCCAAGGTCTTTCCATTGAAATTTGCATTTCTAACAATGATGTCATAAAACAGCTTGTCGTTCTGCGGAATGCCCAAATAGGCGTCCACATCATTTACGTCTATATCATCTTTAACAATGGCATTTATAGCCACCATCAAGGATTGAAAGATGTACCTCCTCACCTCTTCTCTATCATAATCGTTTGCATAGTGTCCAGCTTCAAACAAGACCGTAGGCACATTAAGGCTCTGAAAGGCATCTCCAACACAGTTCATATTGAAGGCATCGTCATAGATTCCGACTTGATTTGGGAGTTCCTGCTGCAACATCTCATTCATTTTGACAATTATGGACATGGCCACCTTACGTGTCTCGGTTATGGTGCAGCCATCATCCTGGGCTGGTGCCAAAAAAGAAACTGTTGCCACCTTTTCTTGCTTGCCAGCACTAAATATGGTCCGTTGCCCATGCAAATTAAAGCAGTAATCTGGCTTAAACAACTCAAAACAAGACTTCAACACCTTGCTTTCTGGTTGAGTCAAGTCTTGGGCGTCTCTATTTAAGTCTACATTGTTTGCATTTAATCGCGTATATGCATTGGCTCCATCTGGATTTAAAATAGGTATGACCTTAATTGTACAGCCCTTTAAAATATGGTCATATAAAGGATTGAAGCTAACAAACGCATTGAGAACATCAAAAACTGCCTTGGTAGTCGTAGATTCGTTTCCATGCATTTGAGACCATATAAGTATCTTTTTTTGACCAGTCCCCACAGTTATTGAGTAAATGTCCTCCCCTAAAACCGACTCTCCTATCGTTTCTATTTGGAATTTATCAGCATATTTTTCAAAAAGAGGTTTAATGTTTCCAGAGTTAACATACCGCCCATAAAGCGATTGTTCTTTATGAGTTTCGTGCAATGCTTTTAAAGTGTCTATAGTCATGCTTTTAAATATAATGTTACAAATGTAATGGCTTTAGATGACTTGGAAAACTATTATCGTGTACTCTTTTTAATTCTAATAAGGGAATAAACGTACCATAAACACCTTTGCCTAAAACCGATCTCCCAATGACATTATTAGAAATTTAGTTGTATCCTATTCTTGAATAAGGTTGAGTCTTTAAAGAGTCAAATAGAGCAATTGACAAGCGACTACAATTTCTCACTCCCTTTAAAGTCTTTTAAGTATTCAATTATGTCAACACAACTTGTTACAAATGTAAACAAAGCGTAATTTACATTTGTAAACAAGAATGTTGTTCATTTTAGTTTACGGATGTATACAAATAGATTATTAGTCAACAATAACCCCATAGTTTGATTGAATAAAATTCAATGAATTCTATATTGAACTCACAAATATCTCTTTTTCAGTATTTTAAATATTATTATATGAAGTATTAGATCAACTTAATTGTCTCATATTTAAGAATTAACCTCAATTATTATGATAAAACAAATATTAATTTTACATTTGTAAACATCATAATCTAACAACACCTGTTTACAATTGTAACATATGCTAAATAACCAAGAATTTACAAAAAGACTTAAAAAAGTCATTGAACATTACGGTGAGAGCGCCTCTTCATTTGCTGAAAAAATTGGTGTGCAACGATCTAGTATTTCTCATATACTTTCTGGTAGAAACAAACCCAGTTTAGAATTTGTCCTTAAGGTACTCTCCTCTTTTCCCGAGGTTGAATTGTATTGGTTGATGAATGGGAAAGGAAAATTTCCTTCCGAAAAAAAATCAGAAGAAAAAATAACCAACCAACCAACTTCTCAAAATCAAATTTCGTTTTCCGAAAAACAAGATTTATTTTCGAAACCAAAAATTGAAAACCCTACGTTGGAAAATTCAGAAATAAAAAAAATGACGTCTTCTTCAAAAAAAGAAATTGAACGAATAATCATTTTTTATAAAGATGGCAGTTTTTCAAATTTCGAGAATTGATCATTAAAATCCATTTTTCTGTTTTAGGCATTCAAAAAAACAAATTTGCTGTTTTTATGGAAAAATTCAAATTTTAGAAATTTTGCGTATTCGTAACTTTGTACATGAATTTTTCAAATACGCGATTTATGAGCTAGTATGCTTTATGTTAAAAAAAGCTTTTATGATTCATTCATTTACTAATTTTGTTTAAAATTATAACGCAATGAGAATTTTACTTCTATTCATCCTTTTAATTTCTTTTAGTAGTTGTTACAATGCAAATCGCAATTGTAAAGATTTTAAAACAGGGAGCTTTAAAAGCGAAGTCGTCATCAATGATGAAATTTACAAATCGACATTTACAAGAACAAGTGATTTACAAATAGAGAGCTACAATGGTAAGATTGATTCTTCAGAGTTAAGATGGATAAATGATTGTGAAGTCATCTTTAAGACCATTAATCCAAAAAGCATGACAGAACGAAAGAACATACATTTAAAGATACTTACAACAACAGACTCCTCCTATACTTTCGAATACTCCTATGTTGGAGAAACTAAAAAGCAGAAGGGCGTGGCCTTTAACATTCAAGCCAAAAAAAAATAATTCGCTCATAACAGAAATTTCTTTTGTTTTCATATTTAACATTGTTACAGTTACCTCATAGCAATGTTAAATATGAAAACTAGTTCCTAAAAAAGTCGACATTAGAACAGTGTCGGCTGTTCGTCATCATTGTTTTCGTTGGCTTCATCTTCTCCTGAAACATTTTCTTCATCGACAACTTCAAAATCTTCGGCATGGATTTCTTCAGGTGCTTCGTGAGGAATTGGATCCAAAAGATTGATTTGATTTACTTTCTCTCTTGTCAATTGATTCCCCAATGCTGTAATTCCCTTAACTGTAATGAACTCTTCCAAATTCACTTCTTCATTCTCCTTTCTATCTTTACCTCTAATTTTGGCGAATACTATTTCCACCATGGGTTTCCAATCGGTAGATACTATTTCCAGTTGTGATTTTTCATGATCTGAAATAAACAATTCTTCCTTGTTTTCATTTTCAATCAAGAAACGCTTTACGTAATATTTCTCTTTTTCTCCATCAAAATAAATGGCCGAAATTGGTTTTTTGGGAACCCATTTTTCCATCACAATCATATCGTCGTCAAAATGTGCGGTAACTTCCGGGATGATTGTTTTCAACACCCCTTTTTGATTGATTATGAGAATGCGGTCTTCCCCTCTAAATTCTCCCAACAGCTCCCCACGGCCATCCACATTTAGACGTTGTACCGTATCGTCAAACCAAATCTTGCGAGGCTTTAAAGTTGACACCCCCTTTTCTTTGAGTTCTATTTTCTTAATTGGATATTTTGTCACCAAATTACCTTTGGATGCCCTTCCTTTTATTAGAACATTGGCAAAGTCTATGTCCCATTTCAATTTCTTAACACTCCCTACCTGCCTTAAATACAAGCTTATAACTTCTGCTTCTCCATTGGGATTGGCGGAAAAGTACCAGAGCTTGGAACTCTTGTTTCCATTGGTCAAGTCGTATTCTTTGTCTCTTGTTATTGCTGTAACGGCAAAACGTTTTATGTAAGATGGCCCTTTGCTACCACCATCTCGATAAATCATATTGTAAATGGTGCGTTTGTCCTTCTTTTTAAAGACTGCCACATGTATGATGTTTTTGCCAATGAACGTTTTGGAATCCACTTTGGTAACCATCATCTTTCCGTCTGCGGTAAAGGCTATGATGTCATCTATGTCACTACAATCTCCTACATATTCATCACGGCGCAATGAGGTACCGATAAAACCTTCTTCTCTATTTACATAGAGTTTCGTGTTACGTATCACCACTTTTGTAGCATCGACATCTCCAAAGGTTCTTATTTCCGTTTTACGCTCTCGTCCTTCTCCATATTCTTTCTTCAAACGTGTAAAATACGCTATGGCATAATCGATTAGATTTTCCAAATGATGTTTTACTTCCGCTATTTGCTCTTCCAAGGCGTCAATTTTTTGTTGAGCCTTGTCGATGTCGAATTTGGAAATACGCTTGATTCTTATTTCCGTCAAACGCGTAATGTCTTCGACGGTAATGTCTCGTTTCAAATGCTTTATGTGTGGTTTCAGCCCTTTGTCTATCGCTGCTATCACGCCTTCCCATGTTTCCTCTTCCTCTATGTCTCGATAGATCCTGTTTTCGATGAAAATACGCTCCAAACTGGCAAAATGCCATTGTTCTTCGAACTCTCCAAGCTTTATCTCCAGTTCTTGCTTTAACAATTGAACCGTATTGTCCGTGCTACGTCGTAACATTTCCGAGACACCAACGAACAATGGTTTGTTGTCCTCGATAACACAACCCAATGGAGAGATTGAAGATTCGCAATTTGTAAATGCATACAAGGCATCGATGGTTTTGTCTGGCGACAACCCTGAAGGCAAGTGCACCAATATCTCTACTTCGGCTGCCGTGTTGTCTTCTATCTTCTTGATTTTTATCTTCCCTTTCTCATTCGCCTTCAAGATTGAATCTATCAACGATGTCGTTGTCGTTGCAAAAGGAATTTCGGTGATGACCAAGGTGTTTTTGTCGCGTTGCGAAATCTTTGCCCTTACACGAACCTTTCCTCCTCGCAAACCGTCATTGTAATTGGAGAAGTCCGCAATTCCAGCAGTAGGGAAATCCGGAACCAATGTAAAACGTTTGCCATTGAGGTGTTTTATGGAGGCCTCTATGAGCTCTATGAAGTTATGTGGCAATATCTTTGTAGACAACCCTACTGCGATTCCTTCTCCTCCTTGCGCCAAGAGCAATGGAAACATCACAGGCAAATTAACAGGTTCCTTGCGACGACCATCGTAGGAGGCTTGCCATTCCGTTATCTTTGGGTTGAAGACGACATCCAATCCAAATTTGGAAATACGTGCTTCTATGTAACGAGAAGCTGCGGCACGATCTCCTGTCAATATGTTCCCCCAGTTTCCTTGAGTGTCTATCAATAGGTCCTTTTGACCAATTTGCACCATGGCATCTGCAATGCTGGCATCTCCGTGTGGATGATACTGCATGGTATGCCCAACTATGTTGGCCACCTTGTTGTAGCGTCCATCGTCCAAATCCTTCATGGAGTGCATAATACGACGTTGCACGGGTTTAAAGCCATCTTCAATTGCCGGTACTGCACGTTCTAAAATAACGTACGATGCATAATCCAGAAACCATTCTTTGTACATCCCCGTTATTCGGGTAATGGTTTCTTGTGGTTCCTGATGCTCTAGGTTTTCGTTTGCTAAATTGTCCAAGTCGTCGTTTTCTTCTGCCATATTTCTTTTTGTCATTCCTGGCTTTTCTACATATATGACAGGAATCTATTCTTTATTTTGTGGATTCCTACATATGCAGGAATGACAAATTGTCCTCTATTATTATTTTTTATCTTCTATCAAATCCATTTCCACCTTCAAATTCTCAATGATGAATTCTTGTCTGGATGGTGTATTTTTTCCCATATAGAATGCCAACAGCTCTTCTATGGACATTTGCTCGTCTAGCATTACCGGATCTAAACGTATGTCCTCTCCTATGAAATACTTAAACTCGTCTGGTGAGATCTCACCCAATCCCTTAAATCGGGTAATCTCTGGTTTTGGTTTTAATTTTTCGATGGCATTTACACGTTCTTCTTCTGAATAGCAATAAATCGTTTCCTTCTTATTTCTAACTCTAAACAGAGGTGTTTGCAAAATGTATAGATGCCCTTCTTTTATCACTTCTGGAAAGAATTGAAGGAAGAATGTTATCAACAACAGACGAATGTGCATACCATCTACATCGGCATCGGTTGCTATCACTACATTGTTATAACGCAAATCTTCAAGCGATTCTTCTATGTTCAATGCTGCTTGCAGCAAGTTGAACTCCTCATTTTCATAAACGATCTTCTTGGTCAATCCATAGCAATTCAAAGGTTTTCCCTTTAAACTGAATACGGCTTGCGTATTTACATCTCTTGATTTTGTGATGCTACCTGATGCAGAATCACCCTCTGTGATAAACAGGGTCGTTTCCAGATTGCGCTCATTTTTGGTGTCTCCAAAATGTACTCGACAATCTCTTAATTTCTTATTGTGAAGACTTGCTTTCTTTGCTCTGTCCTTGGCCAATTTTCTAATGCCCGACAGTTCTTTTCGCTCTCTTTCTGCTTGCAATATCTTACGCTGAATCTTTTCGGCCGCATTTTGGTTTTTATGGAGGTAATTGTCCAAATGGGTTTTTAGGAAATCGTTTATGTAGGTTCTTACCGTTGGCAACTCTCCTCCCATGTCCGTAGATCCCAACTTCGTTTTCGTCTGACTCTCGAAAACAGGTTCCATTACCTTTATGGCAATGGCCGACACTATGGATTTTCTAATATCCGATGCTTCATAACTTTTACCATAGAACTCTCGAATGGTTTTCACCAATGCTTCTCGAAATGCAGCCAAGTGCGTCCCTCCTTGCGTGGTGTTTTGTCCATTGACAAAACTATTGTATTCTTCACTGTATTGTGTTCTACTATGCGTTATCGCAACCTCAATGTCGTCACCTCGCAAATGAATGATTGGGTAAAGCAAGTCCGTTTCGGCAATCTTTTCTGCCAATAGGTCTTTAAGTCCATTTTCACTGTAGTATTTCTCTCCGTTGAAAACTATGGTCAATCCAGGATTGAGATATACATAGTTTTTTAGCATCTTAACTATGTATTCACTCCTGAACTTGTAATTTTTAAAGATAAGTTCGTCTGGAATGAATGACACCTTTGTCCCTTTTCTTCGAGTTGTCTCTTCCAAGAACTCCTGATCCGTCAAGTTTCCTTGTTCGAAATCTGCCGAAGCACTTTTTCCTTCACGAGACGACTCTACCCTGAAATAAGACGACAAGGCATTCACTGCTTTTGTTCCCACTCCATTTAGTCCCACAGATTTCTTAAAGGCCTTGGAGTCGTACTTTCCTCCTGTATTCATTTTGGAAACCACATCCACCACTTTCCCCAATGGTATTCCACGACCATAATCGCGAACGATGACTTTACTTCCTTGTACAGAGATTTCGATGGTCTTTCCTGCTCCCATGACAAACTCATCTATCGAATTGTCAAGTACCTCCTTCAAAAGAATGTAAATACCATCATCTGGTGAAGACCCATCTCCCAACTTGCCAATATACATTCCTGGTCGCATACGAATATGTTCCTTCCAGTCGAGTGAACGTATGTTGTCTTCGGTGTATTGGGTCTGTTCCTTCATAGGTGTTGAGCGAAATTTTGTGATAGGATGCTAATATAGCACAACCCCATAAAAAATGAAACCTCATTGTTCTAAAGTAATTAACAAAGTTTTTAAAACACCTTTCTTTCAATAAACAACTCTCAAAAACACGCTTGCACAAACAATGCAATACTGTACATTACAACGGCTTAAAATATAATTTTAGTGTTAGACTGGAAAAGCTAATTCATTAAAGTAATTATGACTCACTCTAAAATATTAAAAATTAATAAAAAGGCTCTGTAGCAATAACTGAGTTTTTAGTTTTAACAACTATTGAAATAAAAATAATTTGAATTGGCACAGATGACAGAGTTCCTTCTCCCATTAAATCACAAACAAAAGAATTACTTGCTCTCTTTACCTTTTGAAACCAATGAAATACCCAAAATGACGACTATGGTTCCAAACATTTGCACTGACGTCAATCTTTCATCCAAGAAGACAAATGCCAATACGATTGTTGAAATCGGCCCAATCCCAGCTACCACGGCAAAATTTGACGAATTGATGAGTTTTATGGAAATGGAAACCAAAAACGACGGAATTACCGTAGCAAAAACTGCTATTAACAAACCCAATGCATAAACTTGCCAAGGGTAGTTGACAATATTTACTTTTGATATGACTCCATAATGTACAAAAACACAAACGCAGGACACCAACATTGCATAGGCAGTAAATCGCATAACACCAAATTTTGGAATCAACCATCCGCTTCCAACCAAATAGGATGCATAGGTTATTGCACTCAACAAAACTAAGAACCCGCCCAAATAAGCATAATTTCCCGTAATGCTGACTTCGCTTCCAAATGTTATTATTATCCCTATGTAGGTTATGAGAATTGCCAACTTCTGATTTCTAGTTATTACCCTCTTCAAAAACATTCTATTGAACAACAACACAATGGTTGGATAAACAAAGAGTATGATGCGTTCCAAACTAGCCTTTATGTAAGTTAACCCTATAAAATCAAAATAGCTGGCCAAATAATAACCGATAAAACCAAAAAAGGCAAGCCACAAATAGTCTTTTTTACCAATGGCTACCTCTTTTTTCTCATTTGTGTAGAAACAAACTATTGCCACATAGAATGGGAACGAGAAAAGCATTCTCAACAACAAAGCACTTAGCGCATCCACCTCGTATCGATAAATGAGCTTTACCAGGACTGCTTTTGAGGAAAACAACACTATCCCCAAGACTCCCAACAATATGCCGTAGATAAATTTCTTTCTAGATTTCATCTTTTTATATCCATTGTTTTTTATCGGTCATCTGCAACGGTAACATAATTGCCCCGCTGTACCTTCAATCTTTGGTCATGAATGTTTTCATTTGATAAAAATAGCATCATTGGATTGTATGTTAACCACAATGCCTCCATCGTTACGATGGCCAACAACATCAAACGGCTTCTGCCTGAGCTTTTAGCGCTTGATTCCGAGTTGTTAACAGCTTCGTCATATATTGTTTCAAAAAAAGTGCATTTGCCAATTTACCCAACAAACCGAAAGGGCTTACAAAATGAAATCTATCAATCATCAAAGTATGCTCTACATTGAGTTTGGCATCAAATTCTTCTTTGAAAATATGTTCATGCTTGAAAGATTCGAATGCTCCCGATACCATTTCATCCACGAAATAGCATGGGTTTTCGAATTCTGTGATCTTTGAAGTCAGTTTTTGCTTGACCCCAAAATGTGTAGCTTCCCAGGTTACCCACTCCCCCAATCCCATCAACCCATAAGTCTTGCCGGCAATTGCTTTTTCTTTGGAATGTTTCAAGGAAATTTTATGAAAGTCGATGTCACGAGACAAATCAAAACAAGTTTGAACATCTGCATTGATTACGGTCTTAATCTCAATCAAAGGCATTTTACGAATACATTTACAATGCAAAAGTAAAGAACACGACAATGAAATTAGATCATTCCACCGCATTAATTCTGTTTTTTTAATCCATTCGACATAAGCCAATTATATCAGCTCCTTTTTAGAAGCTTACCCAATCACAGTTTTTACAATATGCATTCAGGATTCTCCTCATTTTTAAAACCTTGAGGTAGACATATCTTATCTTTTGTTCATTCATTACGAATAAACTAGCAAAAAACATATTGATTATTTTTATTTTTTTAACAAAAAAAATCTTTTGCCACGCCTTAAAAAACAATAGAAATTAATATTTTTTAAGGAAAATGTTAAAATAAATGTTAAAATTCATCTCCACAAATAACATTTATTCAAATAATAATCACCAATTTTACTAGCCTAATCAAAAACCAAAAAAAAAATGAGAAAAATCAAAATTTTGTTATTATTCTTTGTGTGCACTGCATTTGCTTTTGCACAACAATCCATTACTGGTACGGTTTCCGACTCTAATGGTGCTCCTCTAACAGGTGTTAACATTATTGAGAAAGGGACTTCCAATGGAACTACATCGGACTTTGATGGTAATTTCATCATCAATGTTCAGCAATCTGCCACCCTAGTATTTAGTTACGTTGGCTATGAAACACAAGAATTTGTCATCAATGGACAATCGACAGTAAACATTACCTTGGCAGATGGTGAAGCCTTGGAGGAAGTTATCCTTGTAGGAACCAGAACAGCTCCTAGAAGCAATGCAGACACACCGCTTCCTGTAGATGTACTCGGAGTCAAGGAGTTGACATCCACAGGTCAAGCAACTTTTGACAAAGCCTTGCAATACAGAATACCATCGTTCAACACGGTACAAACACCTGTAAATGATGCGACATCTCTTTTGGATCCGTATGAAATTAGAAACATGGGGCCAAGTAGAACGTTGATCCTCATCAATGGGAAACGTAAAAACCTAAGTGCATTGTTGTATACCCAAACTTCTCCGGGACGTGGTGAAACGGGTACAGACATCTCTGCAATACCCACAGATGCCATAAAACGCGTGGAAATACTACGTGATGGTGCTTCTGCTCAATATGGATCCGATGCCATTGCCGGCGTAATGAACATCATCCTCAAGGATAGCCCAGAAAGTGGTTCGGCAACCATTAGAACAGGAATCACCTCTGAAGGAGATGGAGAAATGTTTGGTTTTAGCGTAAACAATGGAAGCCCAATAAGCAATGGCAAGGGATTTGTAAATTATACCATAGATTTTTCCAAAGTAAACTTGGCAAATAGGCCTGGAACTGTTGATGCTGAAGGTGAATTTGGTGATTTTTTTAATCCTGATGCAGCTGTACCTATAACTTTAGCCGATGTGCAAGAGTTTTTATCACGTAGACCAGATGCTGGGAATGTAAATGGTTCTCCAGAAACGGCTGCTTCCAAATTTTTAATAAATGGTGGATTGAACTTAAGTGAAAACACCGAACTGTACTTTAATAGTGCCTATGTATACAAGAAAGTGAATAGCTTTGCCAACTATAGAACGCCATATTGGAGAACCTTGGATGTCGATGAAGGTTTTCCTTATTTAGCAGATTTTTTCCCTGGAAACCACCCAACGAATGCAGGAGGCTATGACGGTTACGTTCCAACTTTTGAAGGTTTGCTTAATGACTACAATGGTACAGTTGGCATCAAAACAAAAATAAACGACTGGAATGTGGATTTAAGCTATACTACTGGTGGCAACACGCAAACCTATAAAGTAAATAATTCTCACAATAGAAATAGTGTTTTATCTCCAGATACATTTCTAGGGGATTTAAATGGAAATGGTATTGTTGATCTTGTAGAGTATGATTTAAATGGTGATGGAGATATTGCCCCTAACGAGGGTGTAGAACTTATTCAAGGAACAGATATCTACAGAGAAAACAGTCAACAGTCGTTCGATCCAGGAGGAACAAAATTCACTCATAACGTAGGAAACATAGATATCTCCAGAATACTTTCAGAAAAGGTAAGCATTGGTTTCGGTGCCGAGTTCAGGAATGAGACGTTTGAAGTCATAGAAGGAGAGTTGGCATCTTACGATGGTGGTGGTGCAGATTCTTTTGCAGGGAACAGCCCTGAAAATTCTGGAAAGTTCAACCGCTACAATTTTGGAGGTTATTTTAGTTTGGACTACGACGTTAGCAAGGATTTCTTGTTGAGTGCCACCGTTAGAACTGAAAACTATTCTGATTTTGGAAACACATTCGTCTATAAATTGAGCTCTCGTTTAAAATTGAACGACAACCTTACCGCTAGAGCATCTGTCTCTTCAGGGTTTAGAGCACCTACTCTACACCAAATTTACACACAAAAAGCGCAATATAGCTTTGTCCCTGGATCTGGCATACAGGTTGGTGGTTTGATAAACAATGTTTCAACCATCGCTAAATCGATATTGGAGATACCAGAACTCGATGCTGAAACGTCCAACAATTTCACCATAGGTTTTGGTGGAAAAATAACAAATACATTGAGCTTTACAATAGATTACTATAACATTTCTGTAAAAGACAGAATTGTATTAGGTACAGAGATAGGACCAAGTGGAGACTCAACAAATCAATTGGATATAGTTTTGGAAAACAACAACTTGAGTGACCTTAGTTTCTTTTCCAATGCCATTGACACGAAGACCTCTGGTATCGATGTCGTGTTGAGCCAAAAGAACATTGTACTCGGCAATGGTGACTTGGATCTAAACCTGTCAGGAAACTACACCATTCAAAACGAAAGAGATGGAGCTGTCAAGAACATTCCAATTGTAGCAAATGCCAATCAATCTGTCGTAAACCAAACGCAAGAAGCATTGTTCTTTACTTCTAGACCAAGGACAAAGTGGATTTTGGGAGCCAATTATGACATTAACAAATTTGGATTCTCACTTAACAACACCTATTTCGGGAAAACCACTTTTTTCCAACAAGGACTATCCACGGATGCCAATGGCATATTCAACGTAAGGACTGAGTTTACTCCAAAGATTGTCACTGACTTAGGCATAAATTACAATGCTTCTGAAAAACTGACCATTGCATTAAACGTCAACAACCTATTGAACGTATTGCCAGAATGGAGTTTCAAATCGGAAAATGCAGCTGGAGATGCTATTTTGGCAGATCCTGCTCAAGTTAAGGATCAATCGAACCTGATTACCTTCAACCAACGTTATTCACAAATGACATACGATGGTTACCACTTTAGTCAATTGGGAACCATGTTCAATTTATCGCTTAATTACAAGTTCTAAATTGTCATAATACATAGATCACAAAATCAAGGGGCTGTCCGGAAAGACAGTCCCTTGATTTTTTTTTACAATTCACCTATTGGATTCTCAACCTTGACGATGAGCAGAGAAATAGCTTTCAAAATTAACAACATTTCTCATCATCTGGTTCTCCTTAAAAGTTCCCTTTAACCTGATTAATTTAGAAATTCTATTTTTTAAGTTCATATGTATTAACTACTGTCTTTTGTTCTTAATAAATGTATTTTATAGTATTTTTGGGTACAATAGATTTTACGCTATTGCTCATATATGGAATATAATAGCAATTGCTATTATAACGTTGTTGGCAACAATTAAAATAAAACCTGATATGAGCCATACCTTGAATAATACCAAATAATATATGGAGTATGATTTTTCGAAACTTAATGATAGGGAATTTGAAACTCTTGGTGCTTCAATAGTGGAAAAAATCTCAAAGAAAAGGGTTGAGAAATTTAAAGCTGGTAGAGACGGAGGTGTAGATGGAAGGTTCTGGATTGGAAAAAAGAAAGAAGGTACTATCCAATGCAAGCATTACGTAGAAACGCCATATAGCACTCTTATTTCAAAACTAAAATCAGAGGAAGTAAATAAAGTCAAAAGTCGAGTAGGTAAAGGGGAATCTCACCCCTAAACCTCTCACAGAACCGTAC
>JAHDHI010000096.1 GCA_020631395.1 Bizionia sp. | reverse complement strand
AACAACAGAAAAGTCGCTTAGAAATTTATACCACAATTTACTAGGTAGTCCAATAACAGGATTTTATCAATTTTTGAGTGTAACAATCGATAACTTGTTCAGACCTATAGATAAAGAGATTTTATGGGATATATGGGTTTCGGAATGCAGAATGTAGTTTATAGGCAACGACCAAAAAAACCTTATGAAGTTTCCAGGAAGTCTGCTTTCATTCCGCTTCAAAATTACTCAAGGACATTTAAACTTAAACCTTCAATAAAAAAGAATCAAAGATTAAGAGGTTTTTTGACCATCTCAATAATAGGGATATCCTTCTTTTTCATCACAATTAGTGCTTTGCATTTTAATGATTATTCTAAAATACATGCTAGACAAACGGCTAACAGGGTAGAGCAGGACAATAGAGCAGCTTTCAATTTTTTAATGCACTCTGGTATGGATAGGTTGAGAAACAACGATCTCATAGAAGCTTATTCGGAATTTAAACTAGCTTGTAAAATTGATCCGGACAATGAGCAATTGAAAAGGTTGATCATTGAGACCGCAAGTGTTTTATGCGCCAAAGAAGAAAAGTATTGCAGTGATTTGAATTATTATTTAAGCTTGGGGCAATAATACAAACCTTATGCGGAATACCTAAGGTTCAATGAGAGTCTACAGAGGATATTCCATCTTTATGTTACAACGTTCGTAAGGGCAATCTTTTTCTACCGGTATTTCTATGAAACCATATTTTCTATAGATGTAGATGGCATTCTCCAAAACTCTGTTGGAGTAGAGTAGTAGTCCTTTAAACTCATTGGTTTTGGCAAAGTCCAAACAATGCTGCATTAGTTTTTGTCCAATTTTATGTCCACGGTGTTTTGGTGAAACTGCCATTTTGGTCAATTCAAAAACCCCGTTTTCATCCATTGGCATCAAAGCTACGGTACCTACTACCTCGTTGTTTAAAAGAGCGAAAAATATATGACCTCCTTTGTTTATGATATAATGGTCTGGATTGCTCAATACTTCTTCATCATATGGTTCTACGTAGAAATAGGTTTTTAACCACTCTATGTTCAAATCATGGAAGTATTTGGTGTACTTAGGATAGAAGGACACAATATCCAGATTCTTTTTTGTCTTCAATTCTACGTCGTTTATTATTCTCATACTAAAGTTGGATGTGTTTAGTTTGTCTTCAAGAGTATTCAAATGTTCTATTAGGGAACTTGAAGACGTTAATGTGAATTCTTTGATTACTTTGTCTATGCTTTCCCAGATGGGCTTTATCCTTGTCAGCAAGGATTCTCCCTTTTCTGATGGATGAACAATTTTCTTGCGCTTGTCGATGGCGTCATCTTTAATTTGGACCAATTCTTTTTTTATAAGCTTGTTTATGGATTGTGTAATGGCTGGCTGTGATAGATTCAAGATGTTCTTTATCTCTGTATTCGTAACTCCAGCTTTGTTGACTATTATCTTAAAGACTGGAAACAAATATGGGTCAAAATCTATATTGAAATGATCGTAGACCAATTGTGTTTCTTTCATTAGGTATTCGCTTAGTCTTTTCAATCTAGACCCCAGTCCCAATTCTCCTAAACCTCGTAATGCATCCATTAATATATGTATTTATATAAGTACTTATGCAAATATATTAAAATCATTTGAATTTTCAAGGATAGTACCTGTTTTTTTTTGTCCACTAAATTATTGTAAATGAAAGAGGAGTGGTAAGTGGCGAAGATTAAAGGTTTGCTGTACCATTCACGAAAAAAGCATTCTCTATATAGTACATTTCATAGTCAATTTAGGGTTATCGAATGTATAGTAATTTTGAGAATGCTTTCTAATCAACAAAAAACAATATATGTAATAGCAAATGTTTCCTTTTATAGACTTGTATAATTCATTCTATGCTGCACTCAATAATGGTGCGAAATTAAAAATTACACAAGATATTTTACTAGTTGTTAGTTAATTAAGTATAAGTTATCGATAAAAAGTATAATAAACAAGTTTAAAAACAATTTTAATAGGTGAATTCTTATTAATTTTTTAAATATCACTGATTTTCAAGTATTTACGCATCGAATGATTTTTTATAATAATTCCTTGGCTCTAATGAAATCGGTTATTAGATAGCTTATGAGCTTGCCCACTTGTGATGCCGCCTTTTTTTTGGGGGCTGCCTCGCATATGTGTAAGTATTTGGCATTGTAATGGTTGCCAAAGAAGTGTGTAAACTCCCTTGCTTTGACTACAGGGAAACCACTAGGGGTTTGTGCACTACTTG
This sequence comes from Bizionia sp., assembly GCA_020631395.1. GTDB lineage: Bacteria > Bacteroidota > Bacteroidia > Flavobacteriales > Flavobacteriaceae > JAHDHI01. Next base: position 11,504 of record JAHDHI010000096.1, on the reverse strand, counting down.
GAATGTTCTCAATTGCATCACAGTCTATTTCAATTCCAAAGGGCTTTTTTTCAATATGCTTCAAAGCACGCTTCATCTCTTTTTTGAATTTTAAATCTTTCCTTATCTCAATGGATTCATAGGTATTGTAATCTAAGACTACTTCATTGTCAAAGGTGTCAAAAATGTCCTTTGATGTATAGTTCTCATGCAAACCAAAAACAAAATAATTGGATAAGAAGCCTTCCGATGCAGCATAGGAAAATCCATTGCCACTATGTCTTCCTTCCTGTGACCTGAAATCGGTATGAGCATCAAAATTTATGGCATTCACTGAATGCTTCAAAGCTAATGATGTTCCTTTTAGATTTCCGTATGCATTGTTGTGTCCTCCACCAATAATGATGGGAGTCTTTCCTGCGCTTACTATTTTGAATATTAAATCGCTTACCTCTTTGTCAATGTTCTCGACCAATTTTCGAGATCTTTGTATGTCCTTGGAATTGCTTTGATTCAATTTTGAAAGTTGAATCAATTCTTCTTCAAAATTCAAATGACCAAGAATAAGTACTTTATTTGCAAAAGTATATGCATTACTTTGTATATTTAACAAAATTTTAATTGTGGCGTCCCAAGCAGTCAAAGTCCCTGATTTCCCGTGGTTTGCGAAAACTCCTACATCTTCTGGTAGTCCAAGTATTACATACTCGACGTCTAAATTTTTTATGGACTCGTATATGTTTGTGGTTGAGGTTAATAACTTAATATGTTCACCAAATTTGGATTCTCCTATGCGTTTGTTAAGTATTTTATTTACTTTAGAATCGTCAAGTAAAACAAGTTTATTCATATTAAAATTTTCAGAAGTTAATTTAAAGTTGAATGAAAATTACAGTTTATGCTTAAAAAATTAAAAATAGATATTAAACATTAAAAACAAGAATATAAATTATATTCATTAAATACAAACCCAAATAATTACATTCATTAATACAAACCCAAATTATATTCATTTACAAATCCAAAACAAATATTATGACAAACAAAACATCAAATATAGGTTTAAAAGTAGCTCTAGGTATTGCAATTGCATTATTTGTAGGAGTTGGTATTTACTCTTCGTCTCTATATAAGGAGAAAGTAAGCACGGAAGAACAATTGACAGAAGAGAAAGCTTCAGTTATGAAAGACCTTACTGCCATGAACACCAAATACGACATGGCTATAAACGAAAGTGCCATCGTCAATCAGAATTTGGTAGATGCCAGAGAGCGCATACAAGGCTTGATAGATTCTTTAAGTGTATCTGAAGCCAACATAAAAAGCCTATGGAGGTATAAGAAGAAATACTTGTCTCTTCAAAAGGAGATGGATGTTCTATTGGAGGAAAATGATAAGTTGAAGGTGGAAAACCAATTGTTGGCAACATCATTGGATAGTACACAACTTGAACTTGAAGAACGTACAATGTTCACGGATTCTCTTTTGGTACAGAATACGGCTTTGGCAGATGTCATGGAAAATGCAGCAGTACTTACCACAGCCAACTTGAAAGGGTTTGGAGTTATTGAACGTACTTCTGGTAAGTTGATTCCAACGGAAAGAGCAAAGCGTAGTGATAAAATTAGAGTTTGTTACACTGTAGCAAAAAATAGGCTGGTTGAAGCAGGAGACCAGGAGCTATACGTGCAAGTAATAGATCCGAAAAGCAACATTCTAGGAGCCAATGACCAAATTGTCTTTGGTTCGGAAACACTTAACTATAGTGTAATAAGCAAATTCAACTATGAGAATAGCAACTTGGATATTTGTGAGTTCATCACGAAAAAAGGAGGAGAGGACTTTCAAAAAGGTAGTTACAAGGTAAACGTATTCAACGGGAAGGAATTGGTTTCCAGTACTCAATTTACACTTAAATAGACTTATTATCTAGTATTATAAAAACCTGAAGGCAAGAACATTCTTGTCTTCAGGTTTTTTTTATTGATTCAAAGCTTTGATGCACGATTCCCTGATGTCCCAAATGGAATCAAAAGTATGGGGAATTGCTTTAATTGCGATCCATTGTCTTAGATACATTTTGTGAAAGTCTACTTTATAACTGCCAATTTGTTTCGGAGATATTTGTTCTTCTACCAAAAGACTACTAACAAATGAGGTTTCAGAATCTATTGTTCTGGTAACATCGACAATTTTATTGCCAACCTTCAAATAGGTATGTGCTTCGGGAATGTAACTCAGCTTGTTCATTTTCAATACATGGTCAATTCCCTTTGTGTTTTTTTCATTCATTTTATAAATTCCTAGACATAGTTTTACTTGTTCTTGCTCATTTTCGATTGCAATTTGCTTTAAAAATGCGTGTTTAGTCGAGCAAGTCCCCTTGCTTTCCTTTAAAATCAAGGTAAAATCACTTCTGTCGGAATTTCTACCATACGGTAATTGTTTGATGTGATTGCATACAGTCTTAAAGGAGATAAGCCCCAAACGCATGCAAGCTTGGGAGAGTGGCCCAGAGTTCGTTAAATGAAAATTAAATGCGTTCTCCATTTATTAAGACTTGATCTATGTGGTTATCCCCAAAGGCATAAGGCAAATAGTTGTAACTAGGTATATTTTTCGTAATGATGACATTGGCCTTTTTACCTTTGGTGATGCTACCATATTCGGTGGAAATTCCCATGGCGTAGGCGCCGTTTATGGTTGCAGCATTTATGGCCTCTTCTGGTGTTAATTTCATTTTGATGCAAGCAGTGCTTACAACAAAGTTCATATTACCAGATGGAGTGGAACCTGGGTTGTAATCTGTAGCCAAGGCCAAAGGCAATCCTGAATCTATAATTTGCCTCCCAGGAGTATAGGGAATGCTTAGGAAATAAGAACATGATGGAAGAGCTACTGGCATTGTATTAGAACCTTTTAAGGCAGTTATGTCTTCAAGGTCCAGTTCCTCCAAATGATCCACACTTAAAGCTCCATGTTTTACAGCCAAAGCTATGCCTCCAAAGGCATTGAATTGATTGACGTGAATTTTTGGTATTAGATTGTATTGCTTGGCTGCCAATAATATCTGGTCGGTATCCTCCAAAGAAAAATACCCTTTTTCGCAAAAGACATCTACATAATGTGCCAATTGATGCTTTGCTATCTCTGGTAACATCTCGGTGATTATTAGATCGAGGTAACCTTGTTTGTCGTCCTTGAATTGCTTTGGTAAGGCATGGGCCCCCAGAAACGTTGCTTTCACCTTGATTGGGTATTCTTCTTTGATACGTTTTACGACACGTAACATCTTCAATTCTGCTTCGGTGGTTAAACCATATCCCGATTTAATTTCGATGGCACCGGTGCCTAATTGCATTATGTTTTCGACACGCGCGATAGATTGCCTGTACAATGTGTCTTCATCAGTATTTTGCAACGTTTCTGCACTATTCAATATACCGCCACCACGACTGGCAATGTCTTCGTAGCTCAAACCATTGATGCGATCTACGAATTCCTGCTCTCGATTGCCTGCATATACAATGTGGGTATGTGAATCGCACCAAGTCGGTAATACGATCTTACCAGTGGCATCGATGGTTTCATCTGCAGTGATGCCTATGCAGTTTTCCATTGTACCATAGTCTACGATGGTATCGTGTTCTATTAATAAATAGGCATTTTCAAGGGTTGGAAGATCTTTCATTTCGCTACCGGTAACTTTTAGGATGCCAGCTTCCCTAACTTGCAACAATTCTTTTATATTGGTAATTAATATGGACATATTAAGTTTTATAAAGTATATTAAAGGGATAAATTTAGGAACAAAATATTAGAAACAATGCAAACGATAGGATTAATTGGAGGGATGACACCGCAGAGTACGATGCTTTATTACGAAATATTGAATTTTTTGTCGAACAAGAAATTTGGAGGATCTCATTCATGCAAGCAAATCATATATTCCTTGGATTTTGAGACCATTTCAGGATTACAAAAAGAAAACCGATGGGATATGTTGAATGACATAATTGCGGATGCAGGGAAAAGTTTGGAAGCTGCTGGTGCTGGGTTGATTATAATTTGTGCAAATACGATGCATCTATGCATAGATGCCATTAAGGCTGTAGTTAATGTCCCAGTCATACATATTGCAGAAGCCACTGCTATGAAGATTAAAAAGAAAGGGTTGAAAAAAGTAGCCCTTTTGGGAACCAAATACACGATGGAGAAGAACTTTTTCAAGAAAATATTGGAATCTTTCAGGATTGAGACCATTATTCCCAATGAGGCAGATAGGGACACTTGTCATAAGATTATTTACAAGGAATTGTCCAAAGGACTGTTGTTGAAGGAAAGTAAGATGGCTTATTTGGATATAATGGATGCCATGATAAAGGATGGGGCAGAAGGAATTATCCTAGGATGTACGGAAATCCCCTTGCTGATAAAACAGTGTGATGTCGATGTTCCTGTTTTCGATACTACCACCATTCACGCTAGGGAAGCTTTTAAACAAGCTATGAAAACAAAGTTGTAGTTTGCTGGGAAAAATCTGTATTATATATGTTAATGGCTGACATGACCATAAACAAGATTCCTAATAAACTAACGATCCAATTGTATTTTTTGGAGATAAATCTTGAAACCAGATAGATGATTAGGGTGATGATGCCAATAATTGCAGGTACCCACTTTAAAATTATCGAAGCCATACCTGCACTTGTATAGTCTGCAGTGAATGTAATGCTACATGTTATGAATTCTACCACTATTATGGCAATGATGTTAAATTTTGGGTCGTTCAATTTCGTATTCATTAAACTAAGATAGATAATAAATGGTTGTTTTTGTAGTTTGAAGATAAAATGCAATCAAGGACTATTGTAGCGTAAAAGTAAGAATCTTAGTTTTCTCATTGATTGATTACACCTAGCAATTCCTGCTCGAAACTTATGTTGAACATGTTCGATTTGGGGTTTACTATTTTTTGCTCCCCATTAATTATAAAGACGTTGGTAATTGGTCTTACGGATAAAACGGCTTTAGATTTTTTAGGGAATTTAAATCGATACTCGTTTTTTATTTTCACCTTATGACGATTCAATATGTTGACTTGTTCTTGAAAAGAAATGGAATCTGTGTTAATGGAAAGAAATAGGACTTCTGGATATTTTTTTTCTAATTCTTGAGCTCTCTTATGAGAATCTACAAGGTACAATTTGTTTTTTTTATCCCAAAAATAAACTACTGCAGGCTTTTTTATCAATTTGGCGAGCTCTACTTCTTTGTCTTCTTTGTCTAGCAACACTACGGAAGGTATGCTTAAACCTGGTTTCAAGCGTTTGTAAGAGTTCACTATGCGAAAAGCACTTTCCTTCAATTTCTTGTTGGTACATTTCTCGTTGAAAGATTTATACAATTCATCATAACCATCAGTGTCTTTGGAGATGTGTATAAAGTGAATCATCGTATAATACAACAAGCTGTTTTTCTTGTACTCGTTGTTTATGTTGTTGTCTATGGCAGTTATCTTGTCTAAATTGTAGTCTATGGAATATTCATCATAATTCGTGTCGTTTGAATGTTTTAGGTGCTCCTGGAGGGCTATGTTGTTAATGTGAAACTTTAAGAAATTATTGTAAGGCGGGTAGTCCTTCAATAGCTCATCATTGTAATCGATCCCCTTTCTATAGGCATAGAAATCGTCGGGCAAGCTATTGAACATGTCTAATTCGGACTTGCTGTAATTGGCAAAAGGATAAAATTCCTTGCTGGAATAGTATCTGTAATTTATGTTGGCCTTTGCTATTTTATTGAACATCTTGGTCGTTTTGTTCTTTTTTATGAACTTGTTCAACCTACTTAACTTTTCCTCTCTTATTTCATTGAGTTTTTCTTGAAAGGGAATAGGATCCTGTTGACTGATGATTAATGTCTTGTTCTCATTGTCTTCTTTTTCATTCTCAAGAAACATTTCCATCAGATAGTTGTTTTCCTTTGCTCCTGTCCCTGTATAGACCAAAGATTCATCGAATTCTATCGTATTTAACCGCAACAGAAGACTGTCTTTGGGTTGTAAAAGGATGAATTGTTGCTCGTGACCATCATAGAAGTTATAAAGGCCAGGTTTGAAATCTGTTAATCTGTATGAAAACCTATTTTTTTTATCTAAAGTTATGGTGTCTATGACTTTGTGGGATTTTGTCAAGACAATGTAATTTGAATTTGGGTTAATGATCTCACCACCTATAAAAGCAGAATGTTCATCACTCTGCACTATGTCCTTTTTACAAGCAACTAGGGATAATGATGCAAATAACAATATGTAAAATGATTTGAAGCTCATTTAGAGTTTTTTATAATATGGTTAGTAAAACAAAAATATGTTTTGAATCTATGTTTTGATGTTAATGCGTTGTTAAATTGAAGCTAAATATATTCAAATTAACGTTCAAAAAAAGATATTTTCCTAAAAACGGGGAGAACTGGTCTTTCATTTGGTATTTGCCAAACGCAAATAGAGATGTTGAAAAAGGTTTCTTGTCCAAATGCTATCGATGTAAAGTCCAATCAAGGTGTGTGAAAATGAGATTCATTTCCTTTGCTTAGTCAAAAAAATCATTTATAAACCCCATTTGTTTCGTCTTATTGGAAGTAATTTTTTATTTTTGCGCAAAATTAAAACAACAGGAATGTTATCAGTTTCAAATCTATCAGTACAATTCGGCAAACGTATACTTTTTGATGAAGTAAATACAACTTTCAACAATGGAAATTGTTATGGTATTATAGGTGCCAATGGAGCTGGAAAATCCACATTTTTAAAAATAATATCAGGGAAGATGGATCCTACTTCTGGCCATGTGCATTTGGAGTCGGGAAAACGAATGTCCGTGTTGGAGCAAAACCACAACAAACACGATGAAGACACTGTTCTGGAAACTGTGATTAAAGGAAACCAACCCCTGTTTAAGATCAAATCGGAAATTGATGCGCTATACGCAGACTACACAGATGAAAATGCAGAGAAGATAGGAGAACTCCAAGTACAATTCGAAGAAATGAATGGTTGGAATGCAGATAGTGATGCTGCTGCAATGTTGTCTAATCTAGGTATTATAGAAGAATTGCATTATACGTTGATGGCCGATTTGGATGGTAAGCAAAAAGTACGTGTCTTGCTGGCTCAAGCACTTTTTGGCAATCCAGATGTATTGATTATGGATGAGCCTACCAATGATTTGGATTATGAAACGATTGGTTGGTTGGAAAATTTCTTGGCAAATTATGACAATTGCGTCATTGTTGTCTCTCACGATAGACACTTCTTGGATGCGGTTTGTACGCACATAAGTGATATCGATTTCGGGAAAATCAATCATTTTTCCGGAAACTATACATTTTGGTATGAATCTTCACAATTGGCAGCAAGACAGCGATCACAACAAAACAAGAAAGCTGAGGAGAAGAAAAAGGAATTGGAGGAATTTATTCGTCGTTTTTCTGCAAACGTTGCAAAAAGCAAACAAGCAACAAGTAGAAAGAAAATGATTGACAAATTGAACATTGACGAAATCAAACCTACATCTCGTCGTTATCCAGCAATTATCTTTGAACGTGATAGAGAGGCAGGAGATCAAATATTGAATGTAGAAGGACTAACGGCTTCCATAGATGGAGAAATAGTATTCAAAGACATCGATTTAAATTTGAACAAAGGAGATAAAGTTGTTTTGTTTTCTAGAGATTCTAGAGCAACGACTGCTTTTTATCAAATTTTAAATGAAAAGGAAAAGGCTGATGCTGGTAAATTTGCTTGGGGCGTTACAACGACTCAATCTTATTTGCCTTTGGACAACAGTGAGTTCTTTGACAATGACTTGACTTTGATAGACTGGTTGCGACAATGGGCAACGACGGAGGAAGAAAGAGAGGAAGTGAACATTCGAGGATTCTTGGGAAAAATGATCTTTAGTGGAGAAGAAGCCTTTAAAAAATCGACGGTATTGTCAGGAGGGGAAAAAGTACGTTGCATGTTGTCCCGAATGATGATGATGAGAGCTAACGTATTGCAATTGGATGAACCTACAAATCACTTGGATTTGGAAAGTATCACGGCTTTCAACAACTCATTGAAGAATTTTAAAGGAACCGTATTGTTTTCTACTCACGATCATGAATTTGCACAAACGGTAGCCAACAGAGTTGTGGAATTAACACCAAATGGTGTCATTGACAGATTTGCTACTTTCGATGATTACATGCAAGATCCAAAAATAAAGGAACTTAGAGAAAAAATGTACTCAGTTACTACATAGAGCATATTGAAATTGAGTTCATTTGGGTTTTTGTTTTAAGTGATTTTTTCAAAGGAATTGCCATAAATCCATATAGACCTTTTTTATCTTTTTCAAAAAAATCACTTCTAAGCATAAAGACGAAACATTAATCGTTAATAGCTTGAAAATATTCGTTTGTCGGTTTTTTATGCATATAAACGATTTTACCTGTGAAATAATATTGAGTTGAATTGATAGTCAAACATTCATATACCTTTGTTGTCAAACAAACAATTTAAAATAATATAGATTATGAATAAAATTCTTAAATCCAAATCAATTTTAAAGGCATTTTTAATAGCAGCTATTACCTTTAGTTGCAGTACGGATGATAATGAGGACATTGCCATCCCACCTTCAGGAGCAACTTTTGATGCAGAACTTTTCGTGTCTGAAGAAGGAGGAGATATGAGAAGTGTTACGGTTTCTGCCGATGGAAGTACAGGAGCAGAGATAACATCCAAAGTAGCGTTTAAGACGATTACCAACAACATGCGTAGGTTGTATATCACAGAAGAAGTTAATGGTGGTGCACCAGAGCCTTTTGTGTTTACATCGCAAGAAGTTGATGAAAAACCAGATGGGTCTTTGGATTTGGTAGGAGATGACAAGAAAGATTTTGAATTTCAGATTAACTTACCTGCTCCAATGGCAGAAGGAGAAAGTATCGTATATACTTTTTGGGCAACAACAGGAAGAGGAGATTTTAGAGATGTTTCCAAAAGAAACGCCATAGATGCAACTGCTTTGGGAACGATTACTGTAAATTATGGAACTCCAACAATAGGTAGCGGTATTAATGAGTTTACTACAATTATCCTAGCAGCACCTCTAGCCGATGGAACGTCTGAAACATTTTTATCGTTATACAACAGCACTGTGTATAAAATAAGTGAAGGAGAAGAGACGGCGGCCTTATGGGATTTTGGTTACTATTATGGTGCTTCTGGTTTAGCTTCTTTGGCATCTACCAGAGACTATCCGGATTCTGTAATTAACGTACCAACAATTTCTGGTGTTGCTGATGCAGAATTGAATGAAGCATTCTTTTCACTTTCTACTACAACTAGTGCAGAGTTTGATGCGATTGCTTTAAGTAGTGATTTGGACTTTATTGCTGCATCGACTAACCAAAGAGTTACTACTCTAAATACAGGTGATATAGTCGAAATTGTAGATAATTATGGTAAAAAGGGATTAATAAGGGTAGACGCCATTACTCCAGGAAATGGTACAGATGGACAAATTACACTTACAATTAAAATACAACTTTAATTAGTTTTCTCATAACAAATTTAAAAGCCATTAGATTTTTAATCTAATGGCTTTTTTTATTCCTCTATCTAGCTGGACATCGCAGCTAATAATTGCAATCTTATGTCGTTTCTACTTCAGAGCGTACACTTTCAACAATGACAACGGCTTTGTCCAATTCGTTTTCATGAACATGGACTTCGGGCATTCCTGGCAAGGAAGCTCCAAATCCTGCAAGTCTGCCAGATTCCGTTTCATCCTTTATGATGGGGTTTATTCCAATGTCTTCCAAGCGTTGTTTTATTAATTGAACAACAATGAAGTTACCTGTGTATATCTTTATATAATTTGAATCTGTCATAAGGTGTTTGTATTAAAGGTTACTTCTATAATATACGAAAAAAATAGCAAAAACTTACAGTATGGAACAATGTTAAATACGTTAAAATTATGTGAAAGGAAAGTCTAGAATTCACTTGGTTACGTTTATAAGGTATTATGAACTTTAAATTTTTTACAGATGAAAACTAAAAACCTTAATAGTATAGTACTGTTTGCATTAATCTTTTGCTTGACGAGTTTTGTACACTCACAAAGCAAAGTGAAAGCTCAGAAGGAAAAGGTGAAAACGGAAGCTGTCGAATCCCAATCTGACATCATGACTTTTTTGAAGTCATCCAGGTCTCATACGATTTTGGTAAAGGCCATTGAAGCATCTGGTTTATCGGAAAAATTGGCTGGCGAAGGAGCCTATACTTTATTTGCTCCAACAGACGATGCCTTTGGTAAATTACCTGAAGGGACGTTGAAAAGTTTGTTGAAACCGGAAAACAAAGAGAAGCTGAAGGCCATTCTTGCCTATCACATTATTCCAGGTAACTTCAATTCGGCTGAAATCGTAAAGGCCATCGAGAACAACAATGGAGAATCCGACTTCAGAACTTTGAATGAGAAGTCCATTTCTGCTTATACAAAAGATGGAATACTTGTTCTAACGGGAGTCGATGGCAAAGATTCCGAGGTTGAAATATCGGATAAGCAACAAACCAATGGGTATGTGCACGTAGTAAATGCTGTCATGCTAGCGAATGAATGATTTTGCAATATGGATTGGAAAAAGAAAAAGCGACCAGAGGTGGTCGCTTTTCATATTTAAAATGAAGTTTTTTCAGTGTTTCTTCTTGCTCAACGGGACTGTAAAATATTTTGTGTTTTAGCTATTTTTTAATTGAAAACTGATTTTGAAATGCGTAGGTAAAAATTTAATTTTAAATTTTCATCTTATGAACACAGAATTAGAAAGACAATTAGATGTCTTAGTCTCCAAGATCACCAACAAAGAAGACTTTGATCAAATCAGGGAACAATTGCTCAAAAGAGGGATTGAATCGCTTTTGAAGGCAGAGATGACCGCACATTTGGGTTATGGCAAAGGAGATCCAGCCGTAACAACCAACCAACGCAATGGTTTTTCAGAAAAAACCATAAAGACCCAAACTGGAGAGCAGCGCATTAAAATCCCCAGGGATAGATCTGCAAGTTTCGAGCCTGTCATCGTCCCAAAACATCAATCCATAAGTCAAGAGTTGGAAGATTGCATTCAACTCCTTTATGCCAAAGGGATGAGCAATAGTGATATTGTTGACTTCATGTCAAGCACCTATGGTGTGACCTATTCGACATCTCAAGTATCCATCATAACCAATGGCTAAGTTCTAATAAGCATATTGAATAGTTGCTGTTTATATTGGTACCAAACATTGTTAGAAGCAAATGCAATTGCAGCCACTATAGCCATTTTACTTGTAGAGTCCTTTATTTTTTCTAGTACTAGGAACCAGTTCAAATAGTTTTGTAGATACTTTGTTGCTACCCCGTTGAAAGACTCCATCCTAAGTTCAATTAGTAAGTGCAACATTTTAGGACAAATATCGGAAGCTAGCT
>JAHDHI010000095.1 GCA_020631395.1 Bizionia sp. | reverse complement strand
TATTACAAGAGATTCTCAAAGTTTAGCATCAGTTCTTCAATATTTCATTTGTCTGTGAATGATGTAATTGGTCACATATCGATCGTAGATGGAGACTTTTTGATAAATTCAATGGATAACATTGGAAAGTCCAGAGATTATGGCTTGGAACTTGACATTGATTTGGACATTTTCAAATGGTGGGATACAAATTTCAGCTCTTATTTTTATTTCACCAATTACAAGACAAAGACATTTCTAAACAGTAAAACATTTAGGCAAAGTTACAATCTAAACAATACCTTCAAATTATCAAAAGGTTTACGTGTACAAACCAATGCTAGATTTTCACCCAAAAGGAAGTCGCTTCAAAATACACGTTATGCAACTTACAATTTCAATTTAGCCATTAGCAAGTACCTATTTGACAAAAAAGGCAAGTTGATCTTGAAATTGAATGATGCCTTGAATTCTCATAGACATGGTTATTATGGAGAAGTAAATGGTTTTTCGATAAAAAACAAGGCCTATGCTCCTACTTCAAGATACATATACCTAACTTTCAAGTACAATTTTGGTTTTGGAGAAAAGGAAACCAAAGAGCGCAATAGAAAATCCAGAAATTACACGAAGAAATAACATTATGAATTGATCCATTTGGTAGCCTCACAAAAAAGTTTTCATTAGTTTTTTGAAAAAGCATATTTGTCACTTCAGTTTGTATCTCAACAATCTCAAGGCATTAATCACCACGAGTAACGTTGAACCTTCATGAATGGCCACTGCGCCTCCAATGCTAGCCCACCCCATAATTGTGGTTGGAATTAAAAAGGCAACTATACTCAAACTGATCCATAGGTTTTGTTTGATGATGAATTTGGATTTTCTACTCAATCCAATCACAAAAGGAAGATTTTCTATTTTATCCGACATTAGGGCAACATCTGCCGTTTCCAATGCAACGTCACTTCCAGCTGCCCCCATGGCTATGCCAACTGTACTATTCGCCATTGCAGGCGCATCATTTACACCATCTCCCACCATTGCTATTTTGGAGTCTCGTTGTTTTAGTTCTTGAATGGCTTTCACCTTGTCCTCTGGCAATAGATTCCCTTTGACTTCTGTCAACCCTATTTGTTTGGCTATGGCCTCTCCTACGTTTTGATGGTCACCAGTCAACATTATCATTTTTTCGATACCAATGGATTTCAAATGTTTCAAAGTATCTGCTGCACTGTCTCTAGGTGTGTCCATGACGCTCAATAGACCAATCAGTTCCCTTTTGAAGGCAACTAACATTACCGTATGCCCATTTTGTAGCAGTTGATCCATTTGTGATGCTATTGCATCATTTATGATTACATCTTCGTCGATCATTAATTTTGCATTTCCTATAAAGACAATTCCTTTTTTGTAATTGGCTTGAATACCTTTTCCTTGAATGGCCTTTATGTTCGAAGCTTCATTGTTGCCTTCTATCCCAAATTGAGACTTGATGTCCTTTGAAATGGATTTTGCCAAGGGATGATTGCTTAGACTTTCGACATCTAAAACCAAATTTAAAAATGAATTGTTGTCAAATCCATTCAATGCAATGGCATTAGTGAGTTTGGGTTTTCCTTCAGTTAACGTCCCTGTCTTGTCAAAGGCTATCGTCGTCAAACTCCCCAAATCTTCCAAGGCTCGTCCTCCTTTGATTAACACTCCTCTTTTTGCTGCTCTAGCTATGCCGCTCAATACGGCACTAGGAGTAGAAATGGCCAAAGCGCATGGGCTTGATGCCACCAATACACTAATCGCCCTATACAAACTCTCTTTAAAGGTTTCATCTATCACCAAATAGGCAAAACACAAAACGATCACCATTGCAATGACAAAGGGGACAAACCACTTTTCAAATTTTTTGGTTGACAATTGAGTAGGTGACTTTTTCGTTTCCACTTCACTTACCATTTTCACCAAACGGGATATGGTGCTATCCACACTCAATTTCAACACTCGTACTTCAATGACATCATCTCCATTGATGGTTCCTGTAAACACTACATTTTTCTTGTCTATCTGATTGAAATCAGGGATTTTTATCCCATTTGTGATTGCTGCTTTGTCAACGGGCATGCTTTCTCCCGTTATGGAGGCCTGATCTATGCTGCCATTGCCTTTTATTATAACCCCATCTGCCGCTATTTTACTGTTGGGTTTTACAATTATGACATCATCGATCTTCAAATCATCGACGGAAATTTCTACCAACCCCTCTCCTTTTTTAACAAATGCAGTCTTTGGAGTCAAGTTTCCAAGGGCCTCAATGGATTTCTTGGCCTTGTTCATCGCATAGTTTTCCAATGCATGTCCAATGCTAAACAAAAACAACAACAAGGCTCCTTCTTCCCACTTTCCTATATATGCAGCACCTGCAGCTGCTATCAGCATTAAAAAATCAATTTCGAATTCACCCTTTTTTATTTTGCCAATGGCTTCTAACGTAGTGAAGTAACCTCCAAATAAAAAGGCCAATAGAAAATTTGACAATACAACCCAATTTGACAGGCTTGTAAATTTTTCAAATAACAACCCTGCGAAAAAGAATACGCCACTCAAAATGGCAAAATACAATTCGGTTTTTTCACCAAAAACACCACTATGGTCATGGTCGTGATCATTATGTCCAGAATGCTTGTCTTTCATCTTTACTTGCTTTTATCTTACAAATGTATTTTTAATAATGCTGCATTGTATGTGCATTTATTGATTGCACTTGTCACAAGTTCCTTTTACCAGCATGTTGATGTCTTCAGGAATGAATCCATTGGGAAGGTTGATTTGAGGTATTTGATGCTCGGTCAAACAAACGGTTTCTCCACATTTCGAACAATGGAAATGCAAGTGCAGGTCAGAATGCTTTTCTGATTGATGGTCGTGTTGGCAAAGCGCATATTTTGGAATGCCAGTTCCGTCATCGATTTGATGCACGAGTCCTTTCTCCTCAAAGGTCTTTAAAGTTCGATACAATGTCGTTCTATCCGATTTTTCGAAATGCTCTTCGACGACCGCCAAGCTAACCGCATACTTTTGAGAGCTAATGTATTGGTGTATCAACAAACGCATTGCAGTTGGCCTGATGTTGTATTTCAGTAATTGTTCTTCTGAGTTTTTCATAGATTTCTTAATGAGAATGTTCAGCCTCGCTCTTCTTCATTTCAGCCATTAGATAATAAGCTCCACTTTGAGCTACCAACATGCCTTTTTGAATTTCATCCTTGAAATCGAAAGCTGTAAATCCATTGCTACTAGACTTTACAATGACTTCCTTAGGGGTAAACCCCCAACTACCATCTTCCTCCCTTTCTGCTATGAATGCATAAAACGTTTCACCTTCCTGAAATATGGCATCTTCAGGCAAAGCTTGTTCCAATATGCCATCAGTAATTATTCTGGCATTCACATACATGCCAGGAATAAGGTTTTTGTCTTTGTTTTCAATTTCTGCATGTACGTGCAATGCTTTGGGGCCTTCTTCAAATGATTTCCCTACCGCATAGATCTTGGCAGTCATTTCTTTGTTGCCCAAGGCTTCCACATTGAATTGTACCAATTGTCCATTTTTTATCTTGCTGATGTCTTTTTCAAATACCATCAAATCCGCATGTATGTGTTCTATGTTGACAATTTCGAATAGAGGTGTTTGTGGTTGTACATATTGCCCCGATTTCACCTGTACTTTTTCTATGTACCCGTCGATGGAACTACGGATTGGAGCTACCTGCGATATGTTTCCTTCTCTAACACTTTTTGGAGACATTCCCAATAGTCGCAACTGACTTTCATAACCTTTGGCTAGCCCTTTTGCACTGGAAAAGGCAGATTGTGCCTTTTGATAGTCGCGTCCAGATCCCACATTGGCATCATAAAGCTTTTTCTGTCTATTGAAGTCTTGTTCCAAGAAGATAAGCTTGTTGTAGGTTTGCAAATAATCGGTTTGCATCGTAATGATGTCTGGATGGCTGATGTATGCCAAGGTTTGCCCTTTTTTAACCTTGTCACCTTCTACGATTTTTATGCTATTTATGTTAGCTCCCAGTGTTGTCGTTACTACTGCTTCGTTTTGAGGAGGTACTCCCAATTGCCCGTTGACTTGAATGAAACCGCTCATGTTGCGCTTCGAAATAGTATCTACCTCAATCTTCAAAATAGTCATTTGTTCTTTGGTCAATGTCAATTCTTCCTTATGGTCTTCTTCATTTTCTTTGCCATTCCCTTTAGTGGATGCCGTATTCTTTATCTCATTTCCGGAAGCATCATGTTTGTGCCCATCTGTTTCGTCATGTTTCTTGCAACCCGTTAGAGTTAACATGATCATTAGGGCCATACTGATATATATGTTTATTCTATTGTTCATCACTGTCGTGTTTTATTTTTTTTGACCAGGAGTCATATAGTAGTTTAACTGTATCTTATTTTTCAAATAGGCTTGAAGTGCCTTCCAAGTATCTATCTCCAATTGTATGGCATTCTTCATATTTTGAAGAAATGCGATATAATCCATGGCACCTTCCCTATATGCCAATATGCTGCCATTGCGAAGTTCTATTGCCAATGGCAATGCTTCATTTTTATAATATAGCCAATTGTTTTGTGTTAGTTCGAATTGTGTTAGTTTAGAATTGAACATTCTTTTCAATTGAATCTCTTTGACTTTGTTGTTTTGCATGATGATGTCGGTATTGATTTTTGAAGCTCTGCTATTTCCTTTTGCCTTGTTGAAAACAAGAGGGATTCGCAAACCAATTTGATAGCTCTCAAACCCAGATTGACTTCCAATCCTTTGAAACCCGTATTGTGCGGACAATTTTGGCATAAACTGGGAATTACTCACTTTCAATTGAGCTTTTGCCACGTTCAATTCCTTTTCCCAATAATTTGTTAGTGGGTGGTTTTTCAAAGACTCCTTGGACACCAACATATCTTCATTGAAAGCATCTATTTCTATTGGAGAGACGTCAAATGTGGTTTCATCGAAAGAGATCCATTGATTTAGTTCCAACAAGGCTATTTGATATGCTGCATAGGCTTCTTTTTTTTGTATTTGAATCAATCTTCCTTGGTTGAGTGTCGCACTACGTTCCAATTTGGAAATGGCTTGGGTTTCATACCTTAATGCAACAGCCTTTTCAAGTCCCGAAAAGACGGAATCTATCTCCTTGTATGATTTGTATATCTCTTTGTTCGTATATGCTTTGACCCAAGCCATCTCTACATTCCGTTTCAATTCCAGCTCACTCAATTCCGCATTGACTTCTGCTAACTTTATCTTTTCTTTTGCCAATTTGTTTTTTGGAGCTATTCCAAAGATATCCATATTGCTTTGCCCAATCCCAAATGTGGTATAAGTTGGAGTATTGTCATTGCCAATCTCCTCCCCTGAAGTGAAAAATTCGGTGTTTCCAAAATCCCAAGCTGTCATTTTCAAGGCTTTTTCTTTTTTTACTGAAAGTTTTGCTCCTTTCAAAGATGGGTAAGCCTCCATTGCCATTGCAACGGCTTGATTTATGGAAATGTTTTCTTGTTGCGCTTGTGCGACAGAGAATATGGATAAAAAGATCACTGAGACAATTATGGTGCTTGGTTTTTTGATTTTGATTTTCATTTTTCTTTGTTCTAGATTTTCTATCCATCTATATAGAATGGGAATTACGAATAAAGTCAACAATGTCGATGTCAACAAACCTCCTATCACTACTGTTGCCAAAGGACGTTGCACTTCGGCTCCCGAGGTAGAGGACAATGCCATAGGCAAAAAACCAAACATGTCCGTCAATGCAGTCAACAGTATGGGACGTATTCGTCTACGCGTCCCCATTCGAATTCTTTTGTCTATATCGATGATACCTTCTGCCTTTAATTCATTGAAACCATCTATGAGAACCAATCCATTTAACACGGCTACTCCAAAAAGAACGATGAACCCAATGCCTGCAGAGATACTGAATGGCATGTCTCGCAGCACCAATGAAAAGATACCACCAATGGTAGCCAATGGAATCGCAATGTATATCATGAGGGTTTGCTTAAACGATTTCAAGGCGAAAAAAATGAGTATGAAGATAAGCCCCAATGCTATGGGAACCACGGTTTTCAATTTGCTCGTCGCTCTCTCCAAATTTTCGAAAGCACCTCCATACCTAACATAGTAACCAGACGGGAGTTTTACGTTGGCTTCTATTTTTTGTTTGATCTCTTCTACCAAGGATTTAATGTCACGACCTCTAACATTGATTCCAACATAGGTTCTACGATTCGTATTGTCCCTACTTATTTGCATCGGGCCAGGTTTGTAACTTATCGATGCGACTTCTTTCAATGGAATTTGTGCACCATTAGGCAAGGTTACATATAGGTTTTTCACATTGTTCAAGTCTTGTCTTAGTTCTTCTTTCAATCTCACTACGAGGTCAAAGCGTTTTTCACCTTCAAAGATGGTCCCGGCCACACCACCAGCAAAAGCCGTTTGGATGAGATTGTTGAGTTCATTTATTTGCAAGCCATATTGAGCGATCTTGTTCCGGTCATATTGAATGGTTATTTGTGGTTGCCCGGAAGTGGCCTCCACCTTCATGTCTGCTACGCCATCTACAGTAGCAATGATTTTCCCCATTTCTTCTGCTTTTTGAGCCAAAATTCCTAGATCGTCACCATACAATTTAACGGCAATGTCTTCACGCACACCCGTAATCAGCTCATTGAAACGCATTTCGATGGGTTGCGAAAACTCGTAGTTAACTCCTGGAAGTTGTTCTACCTTCTCTTTGATCTTGTCTATCAATTCCTCTTTGGACGAAGCATTCGTCCATTCCGAAATGGGTTTCAAAATAACAAAGACGTCTGCTATGTCCATTGGCATGGGGTCTGTTGGTACATCTGCAACACCTATGCGACTGATGATGTCTTTTGCCTCTGGGAAGTTGTCCTTTACTATTTTTTCTATTTTGGTTGTCGTTGCAATGGTTTCGGACAGGGAACTTCCTGGTTTTAGAATGGCATGAAAAGCCAAGTCACCTTCATCCAATTGAGGAATGAATTCCCCACCCATTTTCGTGAAGGTAAAAATAGCCATAGCCAACAATACGATGGAGGAAACAACAATGGTATTGCCACGTTTCAAGACTTTTGTCAATGCATTGTCGTATACGTTCTCCAACCAATGAACGATCTTGTCTCCCCAATATCTTTTTTCTGTCTTTGGTACTCTTAAAAAAACAGACGTAATCATGGGAACATAGGTCAAACACAAAACCATAGCTCCAATCATAGCAAAACTAAACGTCAATGCCATTGGAATGAACATTTTACCTTCCACACCTTCCAAAGCCAAAATGGGAAGAAAGACTATAAGAATGATGAATTGCCCAAAGAAAGCGGTGTTCATCATTTTTGAAGACGATTTATGGGTTACTTCGTCTCTGGTCTCTGATGTAATTGCACCTCCTTTTTTGATGCGTTGATAAAGATAGAAGACTGTGCTTTCCACAATGATGACGGATCCATCGACAATAATGCCAAAATCGATGGCTCCCAGACTCATCAAGTTGGCCCAAACGTCAAAGACATTCATTAATATGAAGGCAAAAAGCAGCGACAACGGGATTGTGGACGCAACTATTAGCCCTCCTCTCCAATTGCCCAAGAAAAACACTAGGATGAAAATGACTATCAATGCACCTTCAAGCAAATTGTTTTTTACGGTGGATGTCGTGCTTGCTATGAGTTTGCTTCTGTCCAAAAATGGTTTGATGGTTATTCCATCTGGCAAGGATTTTTGAATTTGATCCATACGTTCTGTCACGGATTTTATGACTGCATCCGTGCTTGCTCCTTTAAGCATCAATATCATCCCACCAACTGCTTCCCCTTCTCCATTCTTGGTCAAAGCACCATAACGGGTCGCTTTTCCAAACTGTACCGTCCCTATGTCCTTTATGGTAATTGGTATGCCTCCTTTGTTGGTAACAACTATGTTTTTGATGTCATCAAGGGTTCTCGCCAACCCCTCTCCCCTGATGAAATTTGCTTGGTGATTTTTCTCTATGTATGCTCCTCCAGTATTTTGGTTGTTGTTTTTCAAAGCTTCGTAGACATCATTTATGGTCAAGTCTATCGCTTTGAGCTCATTTGGATCTATGGAAACCTCATACTGCTTTGCATTGCCCCCAAAGGCATTTACTTCCACTACGCCTGGAACCATTGCCATTTGCCTACGAATGATCCAATCTTGAATAGTTCTCAATTTCGTGGCGTCGTATTCACTGCTTGATTCTGGGGCTACTTCCAAGGTATATTGATAGATTTCCCCCAATCCTGTGGATATGGGTCCCATAAAAGGTTTTCCAAAACCTTCTGGTATGCTTGATTGGATCTCGTTTAATTTTTCGGAAACCAATTGTCTTGGTAGATACGTGCCCAAATCGTCACTAAAAACGATCGTGACGACTGATAGTCCAAATCTGGAAATGGAACGTATTTCTGTGACTTCTGGTAAATTGGCTACAGCAATTTCTACCGGATAGGTAATGAATTGCTCGATGTCTTCCGTTCCTAGGTTTGGAGCTTGTGTAATAATTTGCACCTGATTGTTCGTGATGTCTGGAACGGCGTCGACAGGTACTTGCTTAACGCTATAGATTCCGCCAGCAATCAATGCAAAAGTAAACAATGCAACAACAAATTTGTTATTGATTGAGAACTCAATAAGTTTATTAATCATTTGATTATAAGTTTAATTCAATACTATTGATGGACAATGGTTTCATAGAAATGAACCATTGGTTATAATATGCCAGTACGTATGGCTATGGAATTAAACTTGTGGAGGCTGAAAAACACGATCCAAATAACTGTTTGAATACAAGGAAACATAGTTCGCATGCATTTGGAAATCTGCATTTTCCAGATTTATCGTAGCCATTTGGAATATGGAGGGTGCTATGTTGTGAGCTGTACAGGTGCAAATGCAGAAATGACATTCATCTTCACAGCTTGAGTTTTCCGAATGATCATCGTCTTCATGATGTTCTTTGTGCTCTTGCGTGTCCATATGGTGATCTTCATGGATGGAAGTTCCTTCTATCAAATGAGGCTCATTAACCATCATGTCAGAATCCATGATAAATGTATCCCCATACAGGAATATGGATGACATTATGATTAATGAGGATAATATGATTGCAATGATTTTCACTTTAACAAAAGTAAGAATAAAACAAATGCAATGGTGTTGCAAAACTTATTTCATAAATATAAACGCAAAAAAAACACTTCTATTAAAAGTTTATGTAATTAAATTTAAATCACTACAAATCAGTATTTTAATTATTAATATGATTTTAAAATTGTGTGAGTCACTTTTTTTAAAGAAATTTGTTTCAAGACTTTACTTTACACAATGACATATATAAAACATCCTTCCAAACTTTTCTTATTTGTTCTACTCATATCCATTGCCACAAGCTGTAAAACAAAAAAGGTAAATCTTGAAAACGCAATCGAAATCTCTCCGGGAGGCAATAGTTGGATAACCAATAACACTTCTGAAAACGAATCCGTTATTTCCAAAGAAGGCATACACGATTGGACAAATCCAAATAGTGTTATCAGTACATACTTCAAAATGACTACCCCAGGAGAACTACATGTGGGGTTAACCATAAGATCCATAGATGGGCCATCGATACTTAAAGTGACAGTTGGCAACACTTCGAAGCAAATCATCATTGAAAATAACGAATATGAGAACATTCCTGTCGGGGTATTCGATGTGGAAACTGCTGGTTACCTATCTGTAGATATCCAAGGCATTCAAAAGTCCGGAACACAAATTGCCGACATCAACTCAATTCTAATTGCTGGTTCTGCTACAATGGGCAAGGTATATTATGTGAAAGATGATTTTTATTTCGGAAAAAGAGGCCCTTCCGTTCATTTATCCTACGAAACTCCCAAAGACAAAGTTATTTCTTGGTTTTACAATGAAGTTACCATCCCCGAGGGAGAAGACGCCATTGGTTCCTATTTTATGGCCAACGGGTTTAAAGATGGTTATTTTGGAATCCAAGTCAACTCTAAAATAGAACGCAGGATTTTGTTTTCAGTATGGAGTCCTTACGATACACAAGACCCCAACGACATTCCTGAAGATTATAAAATTATCCTTTTGAAAAAAGGGAATGGAGTCGTCACTGGTGAGTTTGGAAATGAAGGCTCAGGAGGGCAAAGTTACAAGGTTTACGATTGGAAAGCAGGCAACACCTATAAATTCTTGTTGAAAGGAGAGCCATCAATAAATAACTCAACCGATTACACTGCTTATTTTCGTGCATCAGAAGATGAGGAATGGAAATTGATCGCTAGTTTTAGAAGACCACATACAACAAGACATTTAACCAACATCCATTCTTTTCTTGAGAATTTCATTCCTGACACTGGATTTGTCTCCAGAAAGGGCCTTTATCAAAACCAATGGATATTCACCAAGGAAAAGGAATGGTATGAATTGACAAGAGCTAAGTTTACTGCAGATGCCACGGCAAGAAAAGAATCCCGTATGGATTATTCAGGAGGAACAGAAGCCAATTCCTTTTTTATGAAAAATTGCGGTTTCTTCGACAGCACTACGGAAATAGGATCTTATTTTTCTAGAAAGGCAGATGGAACACCTCCACAAGTGGATTTTGACAAGTTGAATTCACTGTTGAAAAATTGAATCGTTCATTATGACAAAGCTTCTCTAACACTGGCAACGCTATCTTCAATGTTGCTTTTTATCATGCATTCCCATACGACTATGACGTTCCATTTCATATCATTCAACAATTGGATGTTTCTTTTGTCTCTCTCTTGGTTTCTATGAAATTTGTCTTTCCAGAAAGCAGTATTGCTTTTTGGTAAACTTAAATTGCAACGTGGACATCTGTGCCAAAAGCAACCATTGATGAAGATTGCCAATTTCCTTTTTGGAAAGGCAATGTCTGGGGAGCCTGGTGCTTTTTTCCAATGTAACCTATAGCCTTTAATGTCATTTTTCCACAAAGCCTTTCTAAATAACAATTCTAGTTTTGTATTCTTGGATTTGTTGGAACGCATTATCCTGGAAGTTGTTGCTTCCTTTGGACTTGAAGTTAATCTGCTTCTGTTAAAACGTTTAAAATTAGCCATTTGTGACTAAATTTACGAATTTTTATCTTTTCAAATCTCATCCGGAAGCATAAAAGAAGATTGGATTCAATTGCTTTCAACACAAACTAACGTTCTTCTTCACTGGGAACATAAATGAAAATACCGCTTCTTCTAAGACTAAAGAGAAGCGGTATTTACAAACATGAGTGTTAGTATTTCTCATCTATCACTCATTTATCCTACTTATATGTTTAAGGCAGCAAAAGGAAAGTCTACCCTATTTTTTCAACGCTTCGACCTCTTTCATCAATTTTGTGATCAGCTCCTTTTGCTTTTTCAATTCGTTTACCTCTTTTTGAAGCGACTCTATGAGTTGTTGTTGTTCTTTGAAGGCCTCTACCAAATAAGGTGTGATTTTGCCATATTCCACACCATCTACTTCTCCATTGGCATTCTTCTTGGCAATTTGCGGGAGTATTTTGTTTACTTCTTCCGCTACGAAACCAAAGTCATCGAACCCGCCATGGTCTTCATTCCAAGTATAGGTTACCCCTTGCAGTTTTTTTATGACTTCCGAAGCATTGTCCATAGGTATTATGTTGTGCTTCCAACGACGGCTGGAATAGGTAGGGAATCCTTGTGCGTAGACACTAGGCTGTGTTGTGTCCCCTCCTCCTGGGCTATCTCTAAAATAAAAGTTGTTGCTTATGTAACCTAAAAAGTCTTCACTGGCTCCAGAGTGTCCAAACGAAATGGAATTCCCTGTAGCTCCTACGTAAGCATTGTCTGGTCCAAATGAACCTGGTAAATTGATTCCTCCATTTGCATAGGTTATCCCAGTTGTCGTAGTCGTACCATTAAAAGTCAAGGCATTCGTGGAAAAATCTCCTTTAATTAGCGGAGTGCTCGTATTCTCATTGTCGATATGCAATTTGTTGTCCCCTGTTTCCGATGCGCCGGCAAAATAGCCTATGAACACATTTCCAGTTCCCGAACTTGACAAACCAGCTGCCACACCTATCATGACGTTGTTGTTTCCAGCAGTGTTGTTTGCTCCAGTGGAATCTCCAATCATTACATTGTTTCCTCCTCCAGACAGTGCACCAGAGGCCGTACCCAACATCACATTTCCCGTTCCTCCAGATCCAGATCCAGCACTATCGCCTACGGCAACATTTCTAGATCCCGTTGCATTGTCACGTCCAGCAATGGTTCCGACGTACACGTTAAGAGTTCCTTCTGTCATTCCAAACCCTGCTTGATTTCCCATAACCACATTGCGTCTCCCCGTAGTATTGATTCTAGCAGCCTCCTTACCTATGAATATGTTGCTGTCTCCTGTATTTGACGTACCAGTTCCATGGCCTATGATTACTGTAGAAGTGGCAGTGTTCAACAACATGTCTCCATTTGCGTTTTTACTAAATCTTGCTATCTCCGATCCACCGGCATCAAGACGAATGACATCTTCATCTGGTGATTCTTCTACCTGTATCTTTGTGTCGTTGTCGGCATCAGCCAGAGTTTGGATGCCTCCAACAATGGTAGAAGCTGAATTTGCGTACATGGCATAAGGCATTTGATTCAACTTTGAAGCTCCTAAACTTGAATATGTCGTACCACCTGTTATATCTATTGAAACTTCCAACCATTGGTTTTGCAAGCTCCAATCTATTGCAGAAAATGTGTCGGAAGTGGTTCCTGTTCCAACTGTTAGCGAAATGACACCAAATGCATTGGATGTTACCGAATGTGTTTCCGTATATGCGATTGTTCCAGTTGCACTGCCTTCCAGTATTTTCACTTGAACTCCAACTGATTGATTGACCAATGGATCGTTTGAAGCATCTCGGACTACGGCTTGATAATTGAAGGATTGTGCAAAGCCAAGAGCATAACATAACGATGCCAAGGCGAAAAGAAGTGTTTTTTTCATAATTTACATTAGAGGTTTGTTATCATATTGTTGTTAATGGTAAGACAATGAAAATTGAGCATACCCATATTTTGGCACGCAAATTACAAAATATGCCACTATTATGATTTAAATGAGAGAAGATTATATGCGCTGAATGCCTAATTTCAAATCAAACCCTGTCCAATCATCCATCGTTACTTTGCAGTTTTCGTTTTTGAAGTCCTCAAAATTCTTGTTTCCAATCCCGATGAAATGTACATTGACATTGCGAGCCGTTTCCAAATCCCATATGCCCTCTCTCTCAAAGATGACGTTGGAGCTTACAACCAATTCTTCATTGTGAGTAATTTGAGCTTGTCTCAATTTCACCAAAGCAGGTTGCTTCAATGAACCCGTTGCGAAAACGATGGCGTAGTCGGTTTCTTCAACAAAGTAATCGACAATGCCCCTTGCCCCCTCTATTTCACATGTAGGCTTCAATTGATGCAGCTCTTCAGTCATCTTGGCTTCGAAATCCGGAATGAAGGAAAAATCAAAGGGAGCATTCCTGTTTGCCTCGTAGTTTTTACTTAGGATGTAGCTGTCCGTATGATGCTTGTAATGTTTCCAATCTTGATTTATGTCGGTTATGCCAAAGGCCTTCATCGTGTTCACATAGGCCAATTGATGTTGGAACTCGCTGTGTGTCCTGCGTTGCTTTGGGATACAATTTAGTAATAAATAGAGGAGCAAC
>JAHDHI010000013.1 GCA_020631395.1 Bizionia sp. | reverse complement strand
AAGTAGTAAGCTATGGGAAGTCGTAAAAAACAAATGGCAGACGCTATTAAGGAAGGTAAAAAGCAAGTTGCTTTCGCTAAACTTAATAACTGTCCTACATCACCGAGAAAAATGCGTTTAGTAGCCGATTTGGTAAGAGGTGAAAAAGTAGAAAAAGCACTTAACATTTTAAAGTTTAGTCAAAAAGAAGCTTCAAATCGTTTAGAGAAATTGTTGGTATCTGCAATAGCTAACTGGCAAGCAAAGAATGAAGATGCAAGCATTGAAGAAGCTGAACTTTTTGTTAAGGAGATTAGAGTTGACGGAGGATCTATGTTGAAAAGACTACGTCCAGCACCTCAAGGTCGTGCACACAGAATAAGAAAACGTTCCAACCACGTAACAATCGTAGTAGGAGCAAACAATAATACACAAAGCTAAGATAGATATGGGACAAAAGACAAATCCAATCGGAAATCGCTTAGGAATTATCAGAGGATGGGAATCTAACTGGTACGGAGGAAACGATTATGGTGATAAACTTGCCGAAGACGATAAGATTAGAAAATACGTTCATGCGCGTTTATCTAAAGCTAGTGTATCAAGAGTAATCATCGAGAGAACTTTAAAACTTGTAACCGTTACTATCACAACGGCTCGTCCAGGTATCATCATAGGTAAAGGAGGTCAAGAGGTAGATAAGTTAAAAGAAGAACTTAAGAAGATTACAGGAAAAGAAGTTCAGATTAATATCTTTGAAATAAAAAGACCTGAACTTGATGCATTTTTAGTAGGATCAAGCATCGCTCGTCAAATTGAAAATAGAATTTCATACAGACGTGCAATCAAGATGGCTATCGCTGCAACTATGCGTATGAATGCCGAAGGAATCAAAATCCAAATTAGTGGTCGTTTGAATGGAGCTGAAATGGCACGTTCTGAACATTACAAAGAAGGACGTATTCCTTTGTCAACTTTTAGAGCCGATATTGATTACGCACTTGTTGAGTCGCATACTACTTACGGTAGGTTAGGTGTGAAAGTGTGGATTATGAAAGGTGAAGTATATGGTAAAAGAGAACTTTCTCCTCTTGTTGGATTATCTAAGAAGCAAGGAAAAGGTGGACGAGGACAAGGACAAGGTGGAAACAATAAGAACCAATCTCGTCGTAGAAAGTAATTTTTTAAAGAAAAGAAAAAATGTTACAGCCTAAAAGAACAAAATTTCGTAAACAACAAAAAGGACGTATGAAGGGGAACGCCGGAAGAGGGCATCAACTTTCAAACGGAACTTTTGGAATAAAATCACTAGACTCGAACTTTTTAACATCGCGTCAAATAGAAGCTGCACGTATTGCTGCTACCCGTCATATGAAAAGAGAAGGGCAACTTTGGATTAAAATATTTCCAGACAAGCCTATCACAAAGAAACCTCTTGAGGTACGTATGGGGAAAGGTAAAGGTGCCGTAGAATATTGGGCAGCTGTTGTTAAACCAGGTAGAATGCTTTTCGAAGTAGGAGGTGTGCCATTAGCCGTAGCTAAAGAAGCATTGCGTTTGGCGGCTCAAAAATTACCTGTAAAGACTAAGTTCGTAATCGCTAGAGATTTCGAAGCATAATTTATTGATATTATGAAACAATCAGAAATTAAAGAATTATCTGTAGCTGAGTTACAAGATAAGCTTAGTGAAACAAAGAAGAGTTATTCAGACCTGAAAATGGCACATGCAATATCTCCTTTAGAGAACCCAATCCAATTGCGTTCAGTAAGACGTGACGTAGCAAGATTGGCAACGGAAATAACTAAAAGAGAATTACAATAATTCTGCCTAATGATGGAAAAAAGAAACTTAAGAAAAGAACGAATAGGAGTAGTTACTAGCAACAAGATGCAAAAATCTATTGTTGTTGCAGAAGTAAAAAAAGTTAAACATCCTATGTACGGAAAGTTCGTGTTGAAAACGAAAAAATACGTAGCACACGACGAGACAAACGATTGTAACATTGGAGATACTGTAAAGATCATGGAAACAAGACCTATGAGTAAATCCAAATGTTGGAGATTAGTTGAAATAATTGAAAGAGCGAAGTAATTATGGTACAACAAGAATCAAGACTAAAAGTAGCAGATAACACTGGAGCAAAAGAAGTATTGACAATACGAGTTCTAGGTGGTACTAAAAGAAGATACGCTTCTGTAGGTGACAAGATAGTTGTTACGGTAAAAGATGCGACTCCTAATGGAAACATTAAAAAAGGAGCCGTTTCTACAGCAGTAGTTGTACGTACTAAGAAAGAAGTAAGACGTCCAGATGGTTCTTATATAAGATTCGACGACAATGCTTGTGTACTTTTGAACCCTACGGGGGAAATGAGAGGAACACGTGTATTTGGACCTGTTGCTAGAGAACTTCGTGATAAACAATTCATGAAAATTGTATCATTGGCACCTGAAGTGCTTTAATTGATAAAATAAGATGACAAAGCTTAAAATTAAATCAGGAGATACGGTAAGAGTAATTGCTGGAGATCACAAAGGATCAGAAGGAGTTGTTCAAAAAGTATTTACAGATAAGAACAAAGTGATCGTTGAGGGGGTGAACATGGTTAAGAAACATACTAAACCAAGTGCACAAAACCCACAAGGAGGAATCGTAGAAAAAGAAGCTCCAATTCAAGTATCTAACTTATCTTTGCTAACTTCTAAAGGAGAAGCAACAAGAGTAGGATATAGAATGGAAGGTGACAAAAAAGTCAGATTTTCTAAAAAATCTAATGAAGTAATATAGTTATGGCATATTCACCTAGACTTAAAGAAGAGTATAAAAGCAAAGTAATTGCTGCTCTTACAGAAGAATTTGGTTATAAAAATGTAATGCAAGTACCAAAGTTGACCAAGATAGTTTTATCTAAGGGAGTTGGTGCTGCGGTTGCAGATAAAAAGTTAGTGGACCACGCAGTGGAAGAATTAACTACTATAACAGGACAAAGAGCCATAGCGACGATATCTAAGAAGGATGTTGCTACTTTCAAATTGCGTAAAGGGATGCCAATTGGGGCAAAAGTAACTCTACGTGGTGAGAGAATGTACGAATTTTTAGATCGTTTTGTAACTTCAGCTTTACCACGTGTAAGAGATTTTGGAGGAATCAAGGCGACTGGATTTGATGGAAGAGGTAACTACAATTTAGGAGTTACTGAGCAAATAATATTTCCAGAGATTGATATCGACAAGATAAACAAAATCTCAGGTATGGACATTACATTTGTAACTACTGCAGATACAGATAAAGAAGCAAAATCATTATTAACTGAATTAGGATTACCTTTTCAAAAAAACTAAGTTATGGCTAAAGAATCAATGAAAGCCCGCGAGGTGAAAAGAGCTAAAACAGTAGCAAAATATGCTGAGAAACGTAAGGCTTTAAAAGAAGCTGGAGACTACGAAGCATTACAAAAGTTACCTAAAAACGCTTCTCCAGTTCGTATGCACAATAGATGTAAATTAACAGGGAGACCAAAAGGTTATATGCGAACATTTGGTATTTCTCGTGTTACATTCAGAGAAATGGCTAACCAAGGGTTAATCCCAGGAGTTAGAAAAGCAAGTTGGTAAAATTATAAATTGGTCTAAGGTTCATAGAAATTGAAAACCAAGACCGCAAATTAATAAATATGTATACAGATCCAATTGCAGATTACTTAACTCGAATTAGAAACGCGGTGCGTGCTAATCATAGAGTTGTAGAGATTCCTGCATCAAATTTAAAAAAGGACATTACTAAAATATTATTCGATCAAGGATATATTTTAAGTTACAAGTTTGAAGATTCTTCAGTACAAGGGACTATTAAAATAGCACTTAAGTACAATAAGGATACTAAAGAACCTGTGATTAGAAAAATTGAGAGAATGAGTAAACCAGGTTTACGTAAATATTCTGGTTCAAATGGACTACCTAGAATTCTTAATGGTCTTGGTATTGCCATCGTTTCTACTTCTCACGGGGTAATGACAGGCAAACAAGCTAAAAGAGAAAACGTTGGTGGAGAAGTTTTATGTTACGTCTACTAATCTAAAAGGGAGAAAGAAATGTCAAGAATAGGAAATAACCCAGTTGGAATTCCAGAAGGAGTTA
The DNA here is from genome assembly GCA_020631395.1 of Bizionia sp. GTDB lineage: Bacteria > Bacteroidota > Bacteroidia > Flavobacteriales > Flavobacteriaceae > JAHDHI01. Next base: position 66,503 of record JAHDHI010000013.1, on the reverse strand, counting down.
CAGTAGAAGTAAAAGATAACGTAATCACAGTAAAGGGAAAGTTAGGGGAATTAACTCAATCTTTCGATACTGTTGATGTAAAAGTTGAAGATGGAAACGTGTTGGTAACACGTTCTGCTGAAAACAAAGAAAGCAAAGCTAAGCACGGTTTGTACAGATCATTGGTCAATAATATGATTGATGGTGTTTCAAAAGGTTGGACTAAAGAGCTAGAGCTTGTAGGAGTAGGGTATAGAGCAAGTAACCAAGGCAACAAATTAGAATTGGCCTTAGGTTTTTCTCATAACATCGTAATGAGCTTGGCACCTGAAATAAAGGTGGAAACAGTTTCAGACAAAGGTAAAAACCCAATCATTAAGTTAACATCACACGATAAGCAACTTGTTGGACAAGTAGCTGCGAAGATTCGCGGATTCAGACCACCAGAGCCTTATAAAGGAAAAGGTGTGAAGTTTGTAGGTGAAGTACTAAGAAGAAAAGCAGGTAAATCAGCTTAATAATTAAGTTATGGCGTTAACAAAGAACGAAAGAAGAATAAGAATTAAAAGCAGAATCCGTAAGGTTGTTTCTGGTACAGAAGCTAGACCTAGATTGGCTGTTTTTAGAAGTAATAAAGAAATTTATGCTCAAGTAGTTGATGATGTTACAGGGAAAACCTTGGTAGCAGCATCCTCAAGAGATAAAGACATTAGTTCTGCAAAAGGCAATAAATCTGAAATTGCTACTATGGTAGGAAAGTCTGTTGCTGAAAGAGCATTGAAAGCAGGTGTAAGTACTATCACTTTTGATAGAGGTGGATATTTATATCACGGTAGAATCAAATCATTAGCTGAAGGAGCTAGAGAAGCAGGACTTAAATTCTAAGAAATTATGTATCAAAAATACAAAAGCGCAGAGTTAGTAAAACCAAGTGGATTAGATCTTAAAGATCGTTTGGTTGGTGTACAAAGAGTTACCAAAGTAACAAAAGGTGGTAGAGCATTCGGTTTTTCAGCAATTGTAGTTGTTGGAGATGAAGCAGGAGTAGTAGGACATGGTTTAGGGAAATCTAAAGATGTAGCTAGTGCAATAGCCAAAGCAATCGAAGATGCTAAGAAGAACTTAGTACGTATCCCTATTGTAAAAGGTACATTGCCTCACGAACAAAAAGGTAAGTATGGTGGAGCTAGAGTAAACATCATACCAGCAGCTCCTGGTACAGGAGTAATTGCCGGAGGAGCTGTAAGAACAGTTCTTGAAGCAGTAGGAGTACATGACGTATTATCCAAATCTCAAGGATCATCAAACCCTCACAATGTTGTAAAAGCAACTTTTGATGCATTGTTGCAATTGAGAAGTGCTCATACAATTGCTCGTGATAGAGGTATATCATTAGAGAAAGTTTTTAACGGTTAATAATCACAGAAATGGGAAAGATAAAAGTAACAAAAGTTAAAAGCGCAATCAATCGTACGCAAAGACAAAAGAGAACTTTGATAGCTCTAGGTCTTAAAAAGATTGGTCAGACCGTAGAACACGATGCCACACCAAATATCTTGGGAATGGTTAATAAAGTAAATCACTTGGTTTCTGTAGAGGAAACCAAATAATATAATACTGAAAAATGGATTTAAGTAATTTAAAACCTGCAGAAGGTTCAGTTAAAACTCAAGGAAAAAGAATAGGTCGTGGACAAGGTTCTGGAAAAGGTGGTACTGCTACACGTGGTCACAAAGGAGCAAAATCTCGTTCAGGTTATTCTAAGAAACTAGGTTTTGAGGGAGGGCAAATGCCACTTCAAAGACGTGTTCCTAAGTTTGGTTTTACAAATATCAACCGAAAGGAGTATCAAGGGATAAACTTGGATACAATTCAAAAATTGGTTGATGACAATAAAATTAAAGACACTTTGGATTTTGATACGATCATTACTTTAGGATTGGCTGGTAAAAACGAATCAGTTAAAATTTTAGGAAGAGGAGAATTAAAAGCTAAATTAAGTGTAACAGCTCATAAATTTACTGCTTCAGCAAAAGCTGCCATAGAAGCTGCTGGAGGAGAAGCCGTAACTTTATAAGACCTATATAAGAGTATGAAATTCATAGAGACTTTAAAAAATGTTTGGAAAATAGAAGAACTAAGAAACAGAATAGTGGTGACACTAGGATTGTTGCTGGTTTATCGTTTTGGCGCACAAGTTGTTTTGCCAGGAATTGATGCTACTCAACTAGGAGGGTTACAAGATGGTACAAGTGAAGGGATATTAGGAATTCTAAATGCATTTACAGGAGGAGCTTTTGCTAATGCTTCTGTATTCGCGTTGGGTATTATGCCTTATATTTCTGCTTCTATTGTAGTACAATTGATGGGAATAGCTATTCCTTATTTGCAAAAACTACAAAAAGAAGGTGCTAGTGGTCAGAAAAAAATAACTCAAATAACACGGTGGTTGACCATTGGAATATGTTTGGTTCAAGCTCCAGGTTATTTGGCTAGTTTACAGCCAATGTTTGGCATTCCAAGTGAGGCATTTTTACTAGGTCAAGGAGGCTTATTTTATTTCTCGTCTATAGTAATACTTGTAACAGGTTGTATCTTTGCAATGTGGTTGGGAGAAAAGATCACCGACAAAGGTATAGGTAATGGTATTTCACTTTTGATCATGGTTGGTATCATAGCAACCTTGCCAAAATCATTTTTGCAGAATGCTGCGTCTAGAATAGACACAGGAAACAACATAATGATGATTCTTTTTGAATTGGTAATTTGGTTTGTGATCATAGCCGCATCAATATTATTGGTGATGGCGGTTAGAAAGATAGCAGTACAATATGCTAGACGATCAGCTACTGGAGGCTATGAGAAAAATGTATTCGGATCAAGACAATACATTCCATTAAAGCTTAATGCATCTGGAGTTATGCCAATTATATTTGCCCAAGCGATTATGTTTGTGCCAGGTTTGATTGGAGGAGCATCCTTCTTGAAGGATACTACTGCAGGTCTTTGGATGCAATCTAATTTCTCTGATATCTTTGGATTGTGGTACAACGTCGTTTTCGCATTGTTGATTATAATATTCACATATTTTTATACAGCGATCACTGTACCAACCAATAAAATGGCAGATGATTTAAAGCGCAGTGGAGGTTTTATCCCAGGAATTCGTCCTGGATCTGAAACGTCAGAGTATCTAGACAAGATCATGTCTCAAATAACATTGCCTGGTTCTATCTTTTTGGCACTTATTGCTGTGTTCCCAGCATTCGTATTCAAGCTAATGGGAGTACAACAAGGTTGGGCTTTGTTTTTTGGTGGTACATCACTACTAATTATGGTTGGAGTTGCAATAGACACTATGCAACAAGTGAATTCTTACTTGTTGAATAGGCACTATGACGGCTTGATGAAAACTGGTAAAAATAGAAAAGCAGTAGCTTAATTTATTATATACTATGGCAAAACAAGCAGCAATAGAACAAGATGGCACAATAATAGAAGCATTGTCAAACGCTATGTTTCGTGTCGAGTTAGAAAATGGTCACATTGTGACAGCACACATATCTGGTAAAATGCGTATGCATTACATTAAGTTGTTGCCAGGAGATAAAGTAAAATTAGAAATGAGTCCTTACGATTTAACTAAGGCTCGCATAACTTATAGATACTAATTACGATGAAACCGCAAGGTTCCATCTGACATCTAGAAATAATAAGAACAATCAGATGAAAGTAAGAGCATCAGTTAAAAAGAGAAGTGCAGATTGCAAGATCGTGCGCAGAAAAGGTAGACTTTACGTCATTAACAAAAAGAATCCTAGATTCAAACAAAGACAAGGGTAATTATGGCAAGAATTGCAGGTGTAGACATACCAAAACAAAAAAGAGGAGTTATCTCATTAACTTATATCTACGGAGTAGGTAGAAGTAGAGCACAAGAAATTTTAGCAACGGCTAAAGTAGACGAAAGCATCAAAGTACAAGATTGGACAGATGACCAAATTGGAGCAATCCGTGAGGCTGTAGGAACTTATACCATTGAAGGTGAATTACGTTCTGAGACACAATTGAACATTAAGCGATTAATGGACATTGGATGTTACAGAGGTATTCGTCATAGAGCTAGCCTTCCATTAAGAGGGCAACGTACTAAAAACAACTCTAGAACTAGAAAAGGTAGAAGAAAGACGGTTGCTAACAAGAAAAAAGCAACTAAATAACAATTAGAAATTTAGTCTTTAGTGATTAGACGTTGGAAAGAATCTGTTTGAAATTATTTAGGTTTAGGATTCTAGCGACTATCAACTAATGCTAAGAACTAGAAAATATGGCAAAGACAAGTACTAAAAAACGTAAAGTTATAGTCGATTCTGTTGGAGAAGCACACATCACAGCTTCTTTTAACAACATTATTATCTCTCTTACCAACAAGAAAGGTGACGTTATATCATGGTCATCAGCTGGTAAAATGGGATTTAGAGGTTCTAAGAAGAATACTCCTTATGCAGCACAATTAGCAGCAGAAGATGCTTCTGCAGTAGCTAAAGAAGCTGGTTTGAGAAAAGTAAAAGTATATGTGAAAGGACCAGGGAACGGTAGGGAATCTGCTATTCGTTCTATCCACAATGCAGGAATCGAAGTAACTGAAATCATCGATGTTACTCCATTGCCGCACAATGGATGTCGTCCTCCAAAACGTAGAAGAGTATAATTTATTCATCTTATGGAAATTAATATCAGCTATCCGACATAGCTGATGTTAATTTTTTTGTGTAAATTTGCAAACTGAAAAAATATTCAACAAGTATCAACTGAGAGGTTAACGATTGTCGAAGGATAAGATTAAGACCTTAATTCACAATCACTCTCTAAACAAATTTTAAAATGGCAAGATATACTGGTCCTAAAACTAAGATAGCTCGTAAATTTGGCGAAGCTATATTCGGAGATGACAAAGCCTTCGAAAAAAGAAATTACCCTCCAGGTCAACACGGAAACAATAGAAGACGTGGAAAGAAATCTGAATATGCAATCCAATTGATGGAGAAGCAGAAAGCAAAATATACCTATGGTATATTGGAGCGTCAATTCAGAAACATGTTCAAAAGAGCAACGGCAGCTCCTGGAATTACAGGTGAAGTTCTATTGCAATTATGCGAGTCTAGATTGGACAACGTAGTGTTTAGAATGGGTGTAGCTCCAACAAGAAGCGGAGCAAGACAATTAGTATCTCACAGACACATCACTGTAAACGGAGAGTTGGTAAACGTACCTTCTTACCAATTGAAAGCTGGAGATGTCGTAGCTGTCAGAGAAAAATCAAAATCACTTGAAGCAATTGACAGATCTTTGTCAAACTCGAGTAACGTATTCGAATGGATCACATGGAATAGTGAGAAAAAAGAAGGAACTTATGTTTCTGTTCCTGCTAGAATCCAAATCCCAGAAAACATAAATGAGCAATTCATAGTCGAATTATACTCTAAATAATAACTGATACAAATCGCAAATATGGCAGTATTCAATTTTCAGAAGCCCGACAAAGTAATCATGATCGATTCAACCGATTTTGAAGGTAAGTTCGAATTTAGACCTTTAGAACCTGGTTACGGATTAACAGTAGGAAATGCGCTTAGAAGAGTTTTACTATCTTCTTTAGAAGGATTTGCTATAACATCAGTTAGAATCGAAGGTGTAGATCACGAATTCTCAACAATTGCCGGTGTAGTAGAAGATGTAACCGAAATTATCTTGAATTTAAAACAATTGCGTTTTAAAAGGCAGATAGAAGATGTAGACAACGAGTCTGTTTCCATTTCTATTTCTGGACAAGATCAAATTACAGCAGGTGACTTTCAAAAGTTCATATCAGGATTTCAAGTATTAAATTCAGATTTGGTTATCTGTAACCTTGATTCCAAAGTGAACATTAACATGGAAATAACAATTGAAAAAGGAAGAGGTTATGTTCCTGCAGAAGAAAACAAGAAAGCTTCAGCACCAATAGGAACAATCTTTACAGATTCAATATACACACCTATAAAAAATGTCAAGTATAGTATTGAGAACTATCGTGTAGAACAAAAGACAGATTACGAAAAACTGGTTTTCGAAATTATATCTGATGGTTCCATTACACCACAAGATGCTTTGACAGAGGCAGCAAAAACATTGATTCACCACTTTATGTTGTTCTCGGATGAGAGAATAACGTTGGAGGCTGATGAGATTGCACAAACGGAAACTTATGATGAAGAATCACTTCATATGAGACAGTTGCTTAAAACGAAGTTGGTGGATATGGATTTATCCGTACGTGCACTTAATTGTTTAAAAGCAGCAGAAGTAGATACCTTGGGAGACTTGGTGTCATTCAACAAAAATGATTTAATGAAGTTCCGTAACTTCGGTAAAAAATCTTTGACAGAACTAGAAGAACTAGTAAACGTAAAAGGATTGAATTTCGGAATGGACTTATCGAAATATAAACTAGATAAAGACTAATACATCATATTTTGCTCCTCAATAAGAGTTGATGCAAGATGATGATTAAAACAAAATGTCATGAGACACGGAAAAAAAGTAAACCACTTAGGTAGACAAACAGCTCATAGAAAAGCTATGTTGGCAAATATGGCTTGTTCTTTAATACAACACAAGCGTATTAACACTACGGTAGCAAAAGCAAAAGCTTTAAAGCAATTTGTAGAGCCAATGATTACTAAATCAAAATCAGATACAACTCACAACAGACGTATCGTTTTCAGTCGTTTGAGACAAAAGGAAGCAGTTACAGAATTGTTTAGAGATGTTGCGGCCAAGATTGGTGATAGACCAGGAGGTTATACGAGAATCATAAAGCTTGGTAATCGTTTGGGAGATAACGCGGATATGGCTATGATTGAATTGGTAGATTACAATGAAATCTACAATGCAGACAAAGTTGCCAAGAAAACGACTCGTAGAAGCAGAAGAGGAGGAAAACCTGCTGTAGCTCCAGTTGAAACCAAAGCGACAAACGAAGAAGAATAAATGTTAATAAGCATTTAAAATATAAAGGATAAACTATTTTAGTTTATCCTTTTTTTTATGCAATTTTGCAAAACTTTTGTTCCCGTGACAACGGAAACGTGAATACACAACTACTACAATGAAATATCAAAAATTAAAAAAGGCACTTATTTTACTTGCAGATGGAACCATCTTTCACGGAAAAGCAGTAGGTAAGGAAGGAAGCGCATTTGGCGAAGTTTGTTTTAACACAGGAATGACAGGCTATCAAGAAATTTTTACCGACCCCTCATATTATGGGCAGCTAATGGTCACTACCAATGCACATATAGGAAATTATGGCGTTAATAAGAACGAAGTCGAATCCGACTCCATAAAAATAGCGGGATTGATATGTAAGAATTTTAGTTATGAGTTTTCTCGAGACGACGCAGATGGATCATTGGAAGATTTTCTTGACGAAAACAACCTGTTGGCCATTTCAGATGTAGATACAAGGGCATTGGTAAGTTACATTAGAGATAATGGAGCAATGAATGCAGTAATAACTACACAAGTTGACAAAATTGAAGATTTGAAGAAACAACTGGCTGAGACACCAGATATGAATGGTTTGGAATTGGCTTCCAAAGTGTCCACCAAAGAACCCTATTTTGTAGGAGATGAAAATGCTTCCATAAAAATAGCAGCTTTGGACATAGGTATAAAAAAGAATATTCTTAGAAATTTATCCAATCGTGGAGCTTACATTAAAGTCTTTCCGTACAATTCGACTTTCGAAGAGCTTAGTGCATGGGAACCAAATGGCTATTTCTTGTCAAATGGCCCAGGAGATCCAGAACCATTGGTAGATGCGCAGAACTTGGCAAAAGAAATAATTAGGAGGGATTTGCCTTTATTCGGTATTTGTTTGGGGCATCAAGTTATAGCTTTGGCTAATGGAATCTCGACATATAAAATGCACAACGGGCATAGAGGTATCAACCACCCCGTGAAAAATATGGTCACGGGAAAAGGAGAGATAACATCTCAAAATCATGGATTTGCCATTAATAGGGAAGAAACCGAAGCACATCCCGATTTGGAAATTACGCATGTACACTTAAATGATAACACTGTAGCGGGAATAAAAATGAAATCTAAAAACTGTTTTTCAGTTCAATACCATCCAGAAGCAAGTCCTGGACCGCACGACTCGTCTTATTTGTTTGACGAGTTTATTAAAAACATAGAGTCTAAATAATATAAATAAGGCAATAAACATTAAGTTTTATTGCCTTTTCAATTTTACTAAAACGTTTTAGGAATTATTTTATTCAATTCTGAAACAATTACTATTTACAACCCGGAATTTAGCACTAAATTTGAAGGGTATTAAAATTTTAAATTACTATTTATGAGTATTATTATCAATGTTCACGCAAGACAAATTTTTGATTCAAGAGGAAATCCAACAGTAGAGGTAGATGTAGAAACAGAAAATGGATTCGTAGGAAGAGCTGCAGTTCCATCTGGAGCATCAACAGGAGAACATGAGGCAGTGGAGTTACGCGATGGAGGAGATAAATATATGGGGAAAGGTGTTGGCAAGGCTGTAGAAAATGTAAACTCTATATTGGCAGAAGAACTTCTTGGAGTCAATGTATTCGAGCAGAATTACATTGATACCTTGATGTGTGAGATTGACGGAACACCAAACAAGGCCAAATTAGGCGCCAATGCTATTTTGGGGGTGTCTTTGGCAGTAGCAAAAGCAGCAGCAGCAGAACTAGGAATGCCATTGTATCGCTATGTTGGAGGAGTAAGTGCAAACACGCTTCCCGTACCAATGATGAATATTATTAATGGAGGTTCGCATAGTGATGCACCAATAGCATTTCAAGAGTTTATGGTAATGCCTGTAAAGGCAGCAAATTTCTCACATGCCTTGCAAATGGGAACTGAGATTTTTCATAACTTAAAAAAAGTGTTGCACGATAGAGGTCTAAGTACAGCCGTTGGGGACGAAGGAGGTTTTGCGCCAGCATTGGATGGAACAGAAGACGCATTGGATACGATAGCAGTAGCCGTTAAAAATGCAGGATATACATTGGGAGACGATGTTATGATAGCATTGGATTGTGCAGCAGCTGAGTTTTATGTAGATGGAAAATACGATTATAGCAAGTTTGAAGGAAGTGCAGGTAAAATAAGAACCAGTACGGAACAGGCAGATTACTTAGCGGAATTAACAACGAAATATCCAATTATTTCCATTGAAGATGGAATGGACGAAAACGACTGGGAAGGTTGGAAGTATTTAACTGAAAAAGTTGGAGACAAGGTACAATTGGTAGGAGACGATTTATACGTAACCAACGTAGAGCGTTTATCAAAGGGAATCCAACAAAACATTGCTAATTCGATTTTAATTAAAGTTAACCAAATAGGAACCTTGACAGAAACCATAGCAGCAGTTAATATGGCTCACAATGCAGGATATACGTCTGTAATGTCTCATCGTTCTGGGGAAACAGAGGACAATACCATAGCAGATTTGGCAGTAGCTTTAAATTGTGGGCAAATAAAAACGGGATCAGCTTCGCGTAGTGATCGTATGGCCAAATACAACCAATTGCTAAGAATCGAAGAAGAATTGGGAAGTGTAGCCTATTATCCGAAAGAGAAGGCGTTCAAGGTAAATTAACTCTATGGAACATTGGAAAACCATTTTTGGTTTCAACATAAAAAGAAAGCCATTGACAACCTAGTCAATGGTTTTTTTTGAAGCTTTGTGGTATGGAAATTTACATCTGCATATCAAAGAAGATTGCCTTTTTACAAGCCATAAATTTTGGTAATGTGGTAATTGTTAAATCCTTTGCAAATCGATTTCTTAAATCGGTACATATTTTGTAATTTCGCGATGTCGAATACGACGAATACTCAAAATTAAATTTTCAAAAATATATGTCAGAAACTGCTACGTTAGAAATTAATGGCCAAAAGCACGAATTCCCTTTGATTAAGGGAACAGAAAATGAAGTTGCAATAGATATAAAAACACTAAGAGGTGTAACGGGAGGTGTAACCACAATTGATCCTGGATATAAAAACACTGGTTCTTGTGAAAGTGCAATAACCTTTTTAAATGGAGAAGAAGGTGTTTTAAGATATAGAGGTTATGCCATTGAAGATCTAGCAGAAAAAGCAAGTTTTTTAGAAGTTGCCTACCTTTTGATTTTTGGAGAATTGCCAACTAAGGTTGAATTGGATAAATTTCATGCAGATATCAAAGAAGAATCTGTGGTGGATGACGACATAAAGAAAATATTGGATGCATTTCCAAAGACGGCACACCCGATGGGAGTATTGTCTTCTTTGACAAGTGCATTGACGGCTTTCAATCCTACTTCTGTCAATGTGGATTCCGAAGAGGACATGTATCGTGCAATTGTCAAGATAATGGGGAAATTCCCAGTATTGGTCGCTTGGACGATGCGTAAACAAAAAGGATTGCCGTTGGATTATGGAGATGATTCTATAGGATATGTTGAAAATGTCCTTAAGATGATGTTCAAGAAACCAAATCAAGAATATGTTGAAAACTCGATTTTAATAAATGCATTGGATAAATTGTTGATCCTACATGCAGATCATGAGCAAAACTGTTCTACATCTACGGTAAGAATAGTAGGTTCTTCACATGCAGGCTTATTTGCTTCATTGTCAGCTGGAATCTCTGCGCTTTGGGGACCACTTCATGGTGGAGCCAACCAAGCAGTTTTGGAGATGTTGGAGGCTATAAAAGAAGATGGAGGAGATACAAAGAAATTCATGGCCAAAGCGAAGGACAAACAAGATCCTTTTAGGTTGATGGGCTTTGGACATAGAGTATACAAGAATTTTGATCCTAGAGCAAAAATCATCAAAGTAGCAGCAGACGAAGTATTGGCAGATCTTGGAGTAGAAGATCCAGTGCTGGACATAGCAAAAGGATTGGCAGCTGAAGCGTTGAGTGATGAGTACTTTGTAAAACGTAAGCTGTATCCTAATGTCGATTTCTATTCGGGAATCATATACAGGGCGATGGGTATACCTGTGGAAATGTTTACAGTGATGTTTGCATTGGGACGTTTACCAGGTTGGATTTCCCAATGGAAGGAAATGAGAACTCGCAAAGAGCCGATTGGTCGCCCAAGACAAGTCTACACGGGAGAAAATTACAGAGAATTCAAAACCATCGATAACAGATAATATTCGAAATATTATATACAAAGCTTCATAATTTATCATGAAGCTTTTTTTATATTTACCCCTATGTTAAAACTGAATGTAAAAAACGAAACAGCACGCCTTAGAGCGGTTGTTCTAGGTACGGCAAAAAGCAATGGACCAATTCCAAAAGCAGAGGATTGTTATGACCCAAAAAGCAAGTTGCACGTATTGGCAGGGACATATCCTGTAGAAGCGGACATGGTCAAGGAAATGGAAGCTGTTGCCGAAGTTTTCGAAAAGTACGATGTAAAAGTATTCAGACCAGAGATAATTGAAGATTACAATCAAATATTTTCTCGTGACATAGCTTTTGTCATAGACAACAAGTTTGTCAAGGCCAATATTCTACCAGATCGCGATCGCGAATACGAAGCGATTCAACATGTCGTAGATCAAATAAACCCTGAAGATGTCATAGTACTTCCAGAAGAATGTCACATAGAAGGAGGGGATGTCATGCCATGGGATGACTATATTTTTGTAGGAACCTATTCAGGAGAAGATTATTCCGATTATATCACGGCAAGAACAAACATAGATGCAGTAATTGCATTGCAAGAGAATTTTCCAGAAAGGACTGTAAAGGCCTTTGAGCTGAGAAAGCACAATTCAGATCCAAAAGAGAATGCGCTACACTTGGATTGTTGCTTTCAACCAATAGGTAAAGATAAAGCCATATTGCATAAAAATGGATTTCTTGTGGAACGTGAATATCAATGGCTGGTAGAGTACTTCGGAAAAGACAACATCTTTGAAATCACAAAAGATGAGATGTACAATATGAACAGCAATGTATTCTCCATTTCAGAAGAAGTCATCATTTCAGAAAAGAACTTTACACGATTGAACTCTTGGTTGCGCGAAAAAGGATTTACGGTAGAAGAAGTTCCTTATGCGGAAATAGCCAAGCAAGAAGGGTTGTTGCGATGCAGTACGATGCCTTTGGTAAGAGACTAAATAAAGATATGCCCCCCATTTGTTATCTACTATGGTTCTCATGCCGTAAAACGAGATTGAAATTGTTTCAACTAATATTTTAAGATAAACCCCGATAAGTTTTATTCCTTATTGGGGTTTGTTTTTTTAAGAAGTTGTACTAATTTGCTTACATAACGATGCATTCAAACTTGCTCATTCTTCGTTCTATTTTCTTCTTCATTATTTCCATAACTACGGCTATGCAAATTGATCACAGCGGTATGGAACAAAATAGAAACTTCGTTTTTCGTACGACATTATATGAGCAAATTGGTATTATGATGTCTTGGGCGAAGCAATAAATAGCAATGCTGAAAAATCACTGCTTCTAATAATGTCTAATTTATAAATTGGGCAATGCTGTACTTGCAATATCTTTTTTTTTGAAATTTCTTTGAGGCATCAAACCGAGAGAACTAAATATTAACTTTAAAGCAGTAACGATGAAAGCAGTCATTAGAAATTTTAAAACGGATTCTATGTTAGAATTGAGTTTGGAGCAATTATTAATTATTAGAGGAGGTTATGATCCATGGGCTAATGTCATGGATGAAAACAATCCATGGGTTGAGGAGGAAGGATAAAAAACAATTAGAAAACCCCGATAAGTATTTTTATTGCTTATCGGGGTTTGTATTTAAATTCTATTTATAGAAGTCTAATTAATGATTATTTTTTTTGCAATGCTAGTCTTGCTATTTTTGAATACGGCCAAGTAGATGCCTTTATTCAAGAAACTTAAATCTAAAGACTTAATTTTATTGTTAATAGAAGTACTGTATATCTTCTTGCCAAGAATATCTCTTATTTCCAATTCTAAATCTTTTGGAGTAGCAGTATTGTAATCAATGTTTAAAATGCCATGGGTTGGATTTGGGTAGATATTGATGCTGTCTTCTATGTTGTCCACGGTTGGTACACCAAGTGTATTTATTCCAACTGCAAAATGCAAAGCAGCTCCCAAGGCTCCTTTGGTAACCTCAAAAAGGTAGTCTGCATCCATATTGGCAAGTATGTCTGTAGATGTATGGGCATGGGGTGTTTGGTTTTTTTCAAACAATCCAGTGATTATTTCTCCATTGTTTTCAAAAGGAATGTAATCCGATGCATAGGCATTGGAAATTTGAGTGTTCAAGTTGGAGTAAAAACCTATGCAGTTTGCCAAAATAGTGGTGGCCTCAGCAGAGGCAGCATTGTTGGTGCTAGATCCAGCTACGTCCTTTTCGCATACTATGATGTCGTTTACCATACCGTTGACACCACCTACCTCATCAATGTTGAATACAAGTGAGATGTCAAGGTTTTGAGGTACGACCGTGTTGTCAACGTAATAGTTGCTACCAATCAATCCAGGCTCTTCTCCACTAAAATGTATGAATTTAATTGAGTACTCGGTATCTACGTCCTTAAGTAGTCTAGCCAACTCCATGATAAGAACCGTGCCACTGCCATTGTCATTGGTTCCAGGTCCATTTATGGTGTCGTAGTGAGCATCGATTATTAAAAAGGTGTTAGGGTATAGAGTCCCAGTTTTGGTAACTATGATGTTGTTGGTGGTATCACCTGAGTAACTAAAAGGTTGTTCTACGATATCCGTATAACCCAGGCTCTCATATCTGGCTTTGATCCAATTCTGAGTATTGTTGAGAGCAGGAGTACCAATGGATTTTATTCCAAAGTTTTCAAAAGAGTTGAGATCTGCCAGAATGTTGCTTGACGAAACATTGCTCACAATGCCATTGTAGAACGTATTGTATGTTTGGGCATTTGTGAGAGAACAACAAAAAAATAAAATGCAAGTAAAAATATGTAAAATGTGTTTCATGAGGGTGTTTTTTTGTGTGATTTAAGGTACTTGATATATAACAATGTGCATTTATAAAACTATTGCAAATATAAGAAAGTAAAATTAAGGCATTTATCAATGAAAACAATTAAAAATTAACCCTAAAGCTCAAGTTAGGGGTAATGCCCAATGATTTTGTCTTTGTTTCTATTACGGAATTTCCGTTGTCACCGTCCAAAGTGTAATGAACATTCAAATTGTTTTCCTTGTCAAATAGATTCCATATCGACAATCCCACTTTGGCTTTGGTAGTTTTGGAGAAGTCGAAATCGTAAGTCGTGGAGAAGTCGGTTCTGAAATAATCATCCAGATTGCTACTGTTCGGTGCTCCGTAGTTAATGGCATTGTCAAAGACTTCATCGCCTTCTACAGGTTTTGTGATTGCTTTTCCAGATCGCCAATTCACACCTAGGGCGAATTTGAAGTTGCCAACGGAATATGTACTAGCAAAGGTAACGGTGTGCCTAATGTCCAAGTTGTTGGGAAAAGAGATACCGTTGTTCAAGGTATCGAAGCTATAGTCGTTTTTGCTTAAGGAATAACTTAACCAAGTACTCGTGTTTGTAAATCGCTTGTTGATTAGAAAGTCGATACCCTTCACTTTGTAACTACCTATGGCATTGACAAACTGGTATTGGTTTTGAAATCCTTGGCTACGTGTTTTTATTCCGTCGACATTTTTTATAAAAGCTTCGGCACTTAGTAATAGGTTGTTCTTGTTGAAATGCAAACCAATGGAAGCTTGCTTGCTTTTTATTATGGGTATTGTGGTATTGTTGGCCAAAACCCAACGTCTTTGATCAATTCCCAAAAAATCATTTTGCCTGTTAACGCGTTGTGAGGTTGTTTGACTTTTGAACTCTCCCAGGACTTCTACCTTTAAATGTTTGAACAATTGCTGACTAAAACTCAATCTAGGCTCAATAATAAGTTTGCGAAACTTGTCAAAGTAATTACCTCTAACCCCAGCTCTCAACAATGTGTTTTTATTGTTGGACAAAAAAGTGATTTCACTATATCCGGATTGTCCTCTTAGAACTTTTTTCATGTTACTAGTAAAAGCAGGACTATTGATGTCTTGAAAGTTTGTAACTCCAATTTCGGAATACTGGTAGCCGTTAACCCATTTTAAGTTGTTGGTTAAAGTATAATCCGCCTGAATCTTCAAACCGCTGTCCAGGACTTCGTTTCGTTGAATCAAACGTTGATTGTTCGTGACATCAAAATCTATGGCACTCAACTTGTAGTTGGAAGAATACATATGCAAATAACTAGAGAAGGCATTGCTCCATTGTCTATTGTAGGATAAGCCAGCTGCCAAATTGGATTGAGAGATTTCACTGCTGGAAATGTTTTCATTGCTAACGGTAGCGTCCTCTTCCAAGTAGTCCAAGGTATTGAACATGGTAATGAAATTAAACCTTAATTTGTCTTTTTTGGAAATATCGTGAAGTATCTTGAATCCAAAATCATAGAAATAGAAGGTGTCGTCGATGGATACGCTTTTATTGGGGTTGGATTGGTTGTCCGTTATGTCGGAATTTTGGAGAATACGTTCAAAAAACTGTTTGTAGGTGGGCGTTTTGAGACCGGTTACGGAATGACGCAATGAAGCTTGAATTTCTAAATTGTCATTCAAGGGGATTTTTGCAAAACCATCGGCATATAGAAGGTTGAGTCCAACGCCACTATTGAAGGAAGTATTAATGTTATCCCCCAACTGCATGTCTATGGTGCTGGAGATACCATCTCCATAAAGGGCACTCGTACCATTTTTGGATACCAGGATGTTTTTTGTGAGATATGGACTGAAAGCAGATATCAAACCAAAAAAATGACCGGATTGATACATTTTGATGCCATCCCACAGTATTAGGTTTTGATTATGGGTGCCACCTCGAACATTCAATGTAGAAACGGTTTCGTCTATACTTAAAATGCCAGGAAGAGCTTGTATGGTTTGAAGGATGTCCGGTTCTATCAAACCTGGTAAAATACCAAAGGTTTTCGGTTTTATGACTATGGCTCCAGTTCCTTTTTTTGAAATTCCAGAGGTAAGGAAATCAGGAATGACGACTTCGTCCAATTCTTGGACATCTAACATATTGGCTGTTTTGGGAGGGGCTTTTATGGCAATAAAACGATTATTCAAAATTTGAAACTCCAATTTGGTATCGTTTTCTATGCTTAGGAGTGCCTCTCTCAAGCTAAGGCTCGGACTGAGGACTTTGGACTCTTTGTTTTTGATGGTTTTGTCTGCATAGGAAAAACTAATGTTGTAACGAGACTCCAATGTTTTTAAAATAGAGATAAGAGGTCGCTTTTCGGTTTCAGTTGTTTGTGAAAAAACATTCAAAAAACTAAAAACAAATGCAAATATTAAAAGTATGGGCTTACTTTTTTTACTCACTCTCTAGTATTATCATACTATTTGCTTTAACATAGGTTAAATTAAGAGGTAGCGTTATTGCCTTCAAGGCTACGTCAATGTCATTATGCGTAAAACTCCCAGTAAATAATTGCTCCTCATCAATATTATTAACAGTAATTGTCACATTATATTGTCTCTCTAATTCCAAGAGAATGTTTTTTAAGGGTATGCTGGCAAAGCGACTTTCGTTGTCGATCCAAGACGGGTTTTTTAAAGAAACGTCGGTTCTGTCTATATATTCACCATTAATGACCAAGAAGCTGTTCCCAGGTTTCAGTATGACGGATTTCGATTTGTGCAGAACATTTACAGCGCCTTCGTAACAAGTTACCTCAAAGTAGTTGTTTCTGTCTTTTACGTTGAATTCCGTACCAAGAACGGTTACGATGCCATTATTTGTCTGTACTTTGAACTTCGAGCCTTTGGCTACTTTGAAATAACCTTCCCCTTTAAGGGTAACCTTCCTGTCTTCACTCCATTTTCCTTTGTTGAAAGTAATGGAGGATTCTGCATTGATGGTTGCAATAGAGGCATCGGGCAAGTCAATGGTTTCCTTTTGCGAGGCCAACGTGGTTACGTTGGTATTTAACGTAGTCGTATAGTAATAAGAACCAAAACAAATGGTGAGAATTGCAGCAATTCTCAATATGGGCTTAATCCAGTTGTTTCTGTTTTTGGATTTGTTTTTCAAAGAGGCGTTCAAACGCTTCAATTCCAAATCGGTATCGAAGTCTTCAACTTTGAACCGTTTCAGACCATTGGCTAGTTTCACCAAGTCCTCATGATCCTCAAACTGTTTGAAAGCTTTGAGTTCCTCGGGACTTAGTTCATTGTCTAACCATTTCTTTATTAAATCTTCTCTTTTCATATTCTATATTCAACTATATAACAACTGGGTTTGGAAAACTCCTACCTATAATTATATTAAATTTCTTTTATGTCCTCTCTTAATTTTTTCAAAGCGCCATAAATGCGTTTCTCCACGGCTTTTGTGCTTATGTCCAAAAGTTCTGCTATTTCCCTATGCTTCTTACCCTCGATCCTATTCAATAGGAAGGCGGAGCGCTGCGCTTCTGTTAAATTGGAAATGGCAGCTTGTAATTTCTGCATGTATTCATTTTCCTCCATTAAAAACTCAGGGCTTTCGTTTGTATGATGCTTTTGTGGTTTTTCGCTGTACTTCAATTTTACTTTTTGGTGTTTCACTTCATTCAGCATTAAATTGTTGCCAACGGTAAAAAGGTAGCTTTTTGCCTTTTCTGGTTTCACTTTGCCACAATTCTCCCAAAGCTTTATAAAAGACTCTTGAACCTTGTCCTTGGGGTTTAGGTGATTTCCAAACTTATAGTGCAAAAAATCGTGCAGGTCTTTGGCGTGCTTTTTAAAGAAAGTATTGAAAAGCATTTCATCACAAATATTCTCTTGTAAGTTTTTAATCATATTGTCTTATGAAAAATCATTATACAAAGAAGAAACAATTTTTTCAAATTGTCAAGGTAGGAGTTTTTAAAGTCCAGTTGTTTTATAGACAAAAGCATGAAAATTACTATTGAGAAGAAAATAATTTTAAAATATTTTGCATTATGAAACCAACTCTAAAAAGAAATAATTCAAAAAAACACCCTTTTTTGCCACTTACAATTGTACTTGTGTTTGCAATATTTTTTCTGCTATTCACATCATGTCAAGATGAAGTTGCGGAAATAATAGGTCCAAACGAACAAGAAACGATAGGAGTCAATTCCAATTTGGCCAAGCTCATAGAATATACGACACAATTGGATGGATCTGTCGACAACATCATAGACAATGCGAATTGTCTAATCGTAGAATTGCCAGTAACGGTATCCGTAAATGGTGTCGAAATCATAATAGATTCAGAAGAGGATTACGAAGTCATAGAAGCTATCTTTGATGAGTTTGGAACGGACGAGGACACTCTTGAGATTATTTTTCCCGTAACCATTATTTTAAGTGATTATTCTGAAATCGTGATTAACAATCAAGATGAATTGGAAGTTTTCATTGAAGAATGCCTAGGAGAGAATGAAGAAGATGAGGATATCGAGTGTATCGATTTTCAATATCCGATAAGCATTTCCATATATGACACCAATTTCGAGGTCATAGAAACAGTGGTTGTCGAAAACGACGAAGCCTTATATGACTTCATCGAAAATTTGGATGGATCTGTCTTGGCAAGTTTAAATTTTCCCGTAACAATGATCTTAAGCGATGATTCAACGATAGAAGTCAATAACAACCAAGAGCTGGAAGAGGCTATCGAAGCAGCAGAAAACGAGTGTGATGAGGATGATGACAATGATTGGGACGACGACGACGAGGATGAGTGTACCGAAGAATTCGTAGAACTGGCCTTGAAGGAATGCATTTGGAACATAGTATCATACAATGGAGACGATGTGTTTGTGAATTACGATGTTGCATTCGATCCTAACTATGGTTTCACAGTATCGGAAAATGGAAATGTCATTCATGATGGGACTTGGTCGGTATCTGAAGGCGAAGAAGATGATGTATTGGTGAATTTTGAAACTTCATTTCAAGATTTAAGCGGAAGTTGGACAGTGGTAGAATGTCAAATAGATAGATTTGCATTGGTGCAAGAGACCGCTTCTGGAGTAATTGAGATGGTAATGGAAAGGGACTGTGAAACAGACGAAAACCCCTTCGAATGTTTTACAAGCTTCAATGCAACCCTTGCAAAGTGCGATGACAATGGAGATACTTTTGCTCTATTCAATCTAACAGAAGCATTCAGCAATTGCATTCAACCAAGCGAGCATATGGTTTCATACCATGAGACACTTCAAGATGCGGAGAACGGAATGAATGCATTGTCAGAACCAACGGCATATACGAATACCATTGCGACCTATCAAACAATATACGTTAGGGTGGTATTGGCATCAAATGCAGATACTTATGAAGTCTTTGAGATAGAACTGATAGTAGAGGATTGTAGTTCCGCATGTACGGAGTTGGAAGTAGACGACTATTTGCAAACCTGCATTTGGAATGTGGTTAACTTTAACGATAGTGACGATTTGATCATTTTCGATTTGGACTTCAATGATGATGGTTCGGTAACAATCACGGGAGATGGTCAGACGATTGAAGCAACGTGGTCCACATCTCAAACAACAGATGGTGTTTGGGTGGAATTGGATGGCGTCAATGGAGCAAACATTCAAGCCATTTCAGGGAACTGGTTGGTTGTCGAATGCGATCCCGATCGGTTGGAGATGACCAAAAATGAAGATACGATGGTAATGGAACAGAATTGTATTTAAAATTTTAGTAGGTAGTTAATGTGAAAATCAAGATTTTTCCCAGATTTTAATTTTTTAGTTGATTATTAAGTAGGAAGGAGCCATCTCATGAGATGGCTCTTTTGTTTTTTGACATAATGAGAAAGTAGTAGTAGTAGTAAAACTTTCGATAATTGTCGGATGAGGAAAAAAGCCCATGGTTTTTCAAGGAACTCATAATTAAACAGGAGATCCTTTTAAAACGGGTATTTAAGTAAAGAAAAAAACAAAATATTTCTTTACTTTTGCAATTCTTAAAAAGTCTATATAATATGTTTAATAATTTAAGTGAGAAGTTAGATAAAGCGTTACACGTCTTAAAGGGACACGGAAGCATAACGGAGGTTAATGTGGCCGAAACCCTGAAAGAGGTTCGTCGTGCGTTATTGGATGCCGATGTCAACTTTAAAATAGCTAAGGAATTTACCAAGAAGGTAAAGGAAAAAGCACTTGGAGAAAATGTATTGACGACTTTACAACCTGGACAATTGATGGTTAAGATCGTCAAGGACGAATTAACCGAGTTGATGGGAGGTGATGCAGCTGGATTGAATTTGTCTGGGAAGCCAAGTGTAATCTTGATGTCTGGATTGCAAGGATCTGGTAAGACGACCTTCTCAGGGAAATTGGCCAATTACTTAAAGACGAAGAAAACAAAGAAACCTTTGTTGGTTGCCTGCGATGTATATCGTCCTGCCGCAATAGATCAATTGCATGTGGTTGGAGACCAGATTAAAGTGGAGGTCTATAGCGACAAAGGGAATAACGATCCAGTAGCCATTGCACAAGCCGGTATCGCTCACGCAAAGGCAAACGGACATAATGTGGTAATCATCGATACTGCCGGTCGTTTGGCAGTAGATGAGGCGATGATGACCGAAATCTCCAACATTCACGCAGCCATACAACCACAAGAAACACTTTTCGTTGTAGATTCCATGACTGGGCAAGATGCCGTAAATACGGCAAAGGCCTTTAACGATGTCTTGAATTTCGATGGAGTCATACTAACGAAATTGGATGGTGATACTCGTGGTGGAGCGGCAATATCCATTAAGTCCGTAGTAAATAAACCAATCAAGTTCATAGGTACTGGAGAAAAAATGGAAGCTATAGATGTTTTCTACCCTTCTCGTATGGCAGATCGTATCTTGGGGATGGGAGATGTCGTATCCTTGGTTGAAAGAGCGCAAGAACAGTTTGATGAGGAAGAGGCTCGCAAGCTTCAAAAGAAAATAGCAAAGAATCAATTTGGGTTTGATGATTTCTTGAAGCAGATTCAACAAATCAAGAAAATGGGGAATATGAAGGACCTCGTTGGAATGATACCAGGAGCAGGTAAGATGATGAAGGACATAGACATCGATGACGATGCCTTCAAACACATAGAGGCCATCATACATTCCATGACGGAAAAAGAACGTACAAACCCAGCCATAATAAATGCAAGCCGAAAAAAACGAATAGGTAAAGGCTCTGGGACTTCTGTGACGCAAGTAAACCAATTGCTCAAGCAGTTCAACCAGATGAGCAAGATGATGAAGATGATGCAAGGTGGTGGCGGAAAACGAATGATGCAAGCTATGAAAAACATGAGGTAGTCCCTCGTGTTTTTTTATTTGCAAAAAGAATTAAATTAAATGGTTTCGATCGTTATCGGCCAGACAAAGTTCAATACAATAACAGTTTAACGACAATGACAATTTTAGACGGAAAAAAAGTAAGCAACGACATTAAAGACGAAATTACAGCCGAGGTAAAGAAAATGAAAGCCAATGGCGAGAAAGTACCGCATTTGGCAGCTGTCATCGTTGGAAATGATGGAGCAAGCTTAACCTATGTGGGAAGTAAGGTAAGGGCATGCGAGCGCGTTGGTTTCGAATCTACCATGGTAAGGTTGTCCAATACGACAAGCGAAATAGAATTGTTGGATAAGATCGAAGAGTTGAATGAAAATGATGATATTGATGGTTTTATCATTCAATTGCCATTGCCTCCGCAAATCAATACGCAAAAAGTATTGATGGCCGTACATCCAGATAAGGATGTCGATGGTTTTCATCCTATGAACTTTGGAAAGATGGCATTGGACATGTCGACATTCATCCCAGCTACACCATTTGGAATCTTGGAATTGTTGGATCGTTACAACGTGGATACGAAAGGAAAGCATACAGTTGTCATTGGACGTTCTCATATCGTGGGAAGGCCAATGAGCATTTTAATGGGGAGAAAGGGATTCCCTGGAAACTCTACGGTGACATTGACACATAGTCACACAAAGAACATCACTCAAATTATCTCACAAGCAGATATCGTTATTTCTGCATTGGGAGTTCCAAATTTCTTAAAGGCAGAAATGGTAAAGGACGATGCGGTTATCATCGATGTTGGCATTACTCGCGTTCCCGATGAAACCCTAGCAAAAGGATATAGAATCACTGGAGATGTGGACTTCGAAAACGTAAGTAAGAAAGCAAGTTACATAACACCAGTCCCAGGAGGTGTTGGACCTATGACCATCGCCATGCTTCTAAAAAATACATTGTTGGCAAGAGAACGCCACAGACTGGTATAGCAAGTATGTTTTTAATATTAATGTAACGAACCAAATCTAAGAGAAGTAAGTAGTACGGAGAAGGAATTAAATGTTTCATTTATAAGGATTAGAATTTAATCCTTAATGCAGTACTTGAAAATAGTATTCATTAATGAGACAGATAAAACTTTATTGGAAGATTAAATTCTAAGTGAGGTTGTAAGACACCCGTCAATAATTTTATAGATTGAATGCGTGAACATTGACCCAGCTATAGGTGATGACCAAATTGGGCATAAAACAAGAATGTAGCCTTTTAGTTAAAAGTCATACTGCAACTTTTTTGATTAGATATTTCGTTTTTAACTCTGTCACATTTCGTATGCAAATCATTGGAGATATGGCGTTTGATATTTTTTTATAATGCAAAGAGTTCAAATGGGAACATCACAACACTTTATACCAATCGTCATTGCGTTGTGTTTTGGAGTGAGTTTAATATACGTTGCCAAACATAAACTTGATGACAAACGGCAAAAGAACGTCTTTCATATTTTGGGTAGTTTTGTTTCCTTGACAATTGTAGCCTTCAACATATACCTTTTGAGTCTAGGCAATTATGATGTAAGTAAGGATCTGCCTCTGTTTCTATGTAGTTTCATGGCTTTGATTATTCCCATTTACACATATTATAGAAAGTATTGGGTCTATGAGATTTTATTCTTTTGGGTTGTTGCAGGAACAACGCAAGGAGTCATAACTCCAGACATAGCAGAAGGATTTCCTTCTTTTGATTATTTCAGGTATTGGATAGTTCATTTGGGGTTGCTAGTTGTAATGTTTTATGCAACGTTTGTATTTAACGATCGTCCAACCTTCAAGAGTGTATTCAAATCCATAATCGCATTGCAACTCTATATGCTGGTGATGTATTGTGTGAATTGGGTTTTGGGAGCCAATTACACCTATTTGAATGCTAAGCCGGATGCTCCGTCGTTATTGGATTACATGGGAGATTGGCCTTATTATGTCGTTACTGCCCAATTGGTGATCATTCCTTATTTTCTTTTAATATACTTGCCTTTTTTCATAGAAGAGAAAATTGCTAAGAGGAAACTACTTGACAAATAGCTGACTCATGTCTTTGAAGGCTTTGAACTCCAAGGCATTTCCAGCTGGATCTTTAAAGAACATCGTAGCTTGTTCCCCTGTCAATCCTTCAAACCTTATGTGGGGTTCTATTATGAAATGTATGTTTTTTTGTTTTAGAGCTTCAGCGAGGACATAAAACGAATCCCAAGGCAAGACAACTCCATAGTGAGGTATGGGAACTGCTTTACCATCTACGGCATTGGTTGTGGTTGCTTCATTGGATTTGGCCTTGTAGTGAATAACCAATTGGTGTCCGAAAAAGTTGAAGTCTATCCAGTGTTCACTACTCCTGCCTTCTTCACAATTTAAGACCTCACGATAGAACTTGCGGCACTCTTCCAAATTGTGTACAGGTATGGCAATGTGAAAAGGAGATGGATTGGATTTCATTGGAAACGGATTAAAGTTAAATGTGATCCAAGTTCGATTAAAAATGATGTTTACCTTTCTTAACCGAACTCAGAACATAAAAGTAACAATTAATTTTCTTTTCTGGTACATTCAATCTTCCAAGTAGGATAGACGATTGTTTCAGTCTTGTCAACCCATTCTCCAACCCATTTATAGCCAGATTTGCTTATGTCGTAGAACGACAAACGATAAAAACCTTCGGTTCCATTGGGAGCTTTTTGATCCCTGTATAAGACTATTTTGTCATCCTTTTTGTTCCCTGTCCAAGTAGACAATGTCGTAGAGGGCTTTTTCGATGAGTAATAATGTACATACCATTTGCTGCTATCTGCGATAAATTGTCTTATGCTTCCCGAGTGCCCCCCATCTGCCTTCAATGTTTTGTCTTGTACTGCCATGCCATTCATTATGTAAGACCATTCCCAAATCATGTCCACGGGGTCATTCCAAGAACCATCTTTTTTTCTGGAAAAGGATTTGCAATTGCATTCGCCAATTAGAGAGGCGTAGTCTTTAATTTGTTTTGGAGCTTCAGGATTGGGGCGACCAAAGGGAAAAGCATCAGATGATTCATAAGCATATCTGTTTTGTCCATATGATGTTATTGAGAAAATTATTGAGAAGCATAAAAATAGTACTGTTTTTTTCATAATGTTCGTTGTTTGGGTTTTTTGAGTTAATACTTCAAATTAAAACAAAAGATAGTGCTAATTTGATTAAAATGCAGTGAACGAAATCCTATTTGCAGTAAATTGGGTTAAGAAAAAGCCAATGAAATGGCTTTGGATCATTTTAAACCTCGATATGGAAGAATCGTAAGATGAACAAGTTTTGGTTGAAGTATGAAAGATGATAAAAGTCAGGTTTCTGCTATCAAATTTTGGAGTAGGGTTTTCTAGGCGTGCAGTGTAACCTTGAAAGGCTAAAAATGGAAAATGCCACTTGCCCAAACAAATTCAAATAAATTGGATGTTTCTTGGAGGATTCAAAAAAAGCATTTAAATCTTATTCGAAGCATAACGAGATGATTTTTGTTTTTTTTTGTATTTTGTACAGGATTTTGGTTGACCGCCAAAAAAATGTTCGCTCAAGAACAATGATACTGTATGGAAATTGAACAGTAGTTTATGCTAAATAAAAGGTTAGATGTTGGTTTGATGCATTTGGTTTTACCATTAAGGAAAGACTTTTGTATTTATCCATATCATTCCTATGTGTATGGGATTCCAAGTGATTCCTTGAAACAAGAAATTTTATTAACCACTTAAGTAGCGGTAAAATTTTGAAATAAAATTGGAAACGAGACCTTACCGTTGGTTGAGATAAAAACAGCATAAAATGAAACGTTACAAAAATGCCATCCGTACTTTAGCCCTCACCTTGGGTTTTACCATTGTTGCTTCTGCCCAAACTGTATCAAGCCTCATAGATGAGGTCAGCACTTCAAACCTCGATGCGATATTAAACGAATTTACTGGAGAAGTCACTACTACCGTAGGCGGGAATACCGTAACCATATTAAACAGGGTAAGTTCCTCTGGCAATGATTTGGCCGCAGACTACCTGGAAGAAAAACTAAACAGTTACTCAAATCTTGAGGTTGTAAGCGATCAATATAGTGGTGGAAGCCTAGGTGGGAGAAACATCGTAGCCACACAAGTTGGTGCAACCAACCCAGACGACATCTACGTCATCTGTGCGCACTATGATTCGGTGACCAATTACTGTGCAGATGACAATGCGACGGGAACGGCTGCTGTACTGGAAGCAGCAAGGGTGTTGTCTCAATACTGCATAGAGAATACGATTGTATATGCATTGTGGGACGAAGAAGAAGATGGCCTTGTGGGATCTAACGATTGGTCGGGTAGAGCATCGAATGAAGGGAAGAACATTTTGGGTGTAATCAATTTGGATATGATTGGCTATGACAAAGATGGAAACAACAACATGCCCATTCATACCAACAACGACTCTGTATCTCTAAAAGACGATGCAGTTGATATTCTCAATACGCATTCAGCTGCCATAGGTTTGACTCCAGACGTAGTGAATCCTGGGATTTCTGCCAGTGACCATGCCAGTTTTTGGAATGATGGATTCAAGGCCATTATGCTTAGCGAAGCAGTTGGGTTTGGAGATTTGACACCCTATTACCATACAGCCAATGATAGAGTGAATACCCTGCACTTGCCTTACTTTCATAAGATATGTAAATATTTGATGGCTGTTGTCGCCACCAAGGCAGGGTTGATAGACAACAGCAGTTGTTCCTTGGGGGTTGAAAGCGAGGAATTGGACAACATCTCCATTTATCCCAATCCAACGACTTCGGTCTTAAACATCGAACTTCCAAACACATTGGGATCGACATCATTGGAATTGGTAAATGCCATGGGACAGATGATCTATCGACAAGACACCACCTTAATGGAAATAAAGGTTTCTACGGAACAATTATCAAATGGGGTATATTTCTTGAAAATTGGGAGTGAAAAGAAATCTATTGTCAAAAAAATCATAAAAAATTAAAAAATAGACAAAGAAGCCAATCAAGTTTTTTCCAAAATCAAAAAGACTTGGGTGGCTTCTAAATTGAAGATTGGTGGTTTTGTTTGCGCTATGGTAAACTTTTTTGTAAATCTTACCATTCCAAACGTACAGAGGTAACCCCTCAAAACAAGAAATTTTATTAACTCCTTAAGCTAACGGTAGAATTTTTGGATAACATGGAAATTGCCGTTGGTTGAGATAAAACAGCATAAAATGAAACGTTACAAAAATGTCATCCGAATTCTTGCCCTAGCCCTATGTTTTACCTTTGTTACTTCTGCTCAAACAGTATCGGACTTGATAGGAGAAGTCAACACTTCTAATCTTGACGAAATATTAAACGAATTTACTGGGGAGGTGACCACAATCGTTGGAGGAAATACCGTAACCATATTAAACAGGGTAAGTTCCTCTGGCAATGATTTGGCTGCCGATTACCTGGAAGAAAAACTAAGCAGTTATTCAAACCTTGAGGTTGTAAGCGATCAATACAGTGGTGGAAGCTTGGGAGGGAGAAACATCGTAGCCACACAAGTAGGCGCAACCAACCCAGACGACATCTACGTCATCTGTGCGCACTATGATTCTGTGGCCAATTACTGTGCCGATGACAATGCGACGGGAACGGCTGCAGTACTGGAAGCAGCAAGGGTGTTGTCTCAATACTGCATAGACAATACCATTGTGTATGCATTGTGGGACGAAGAAGAAATCGGTCTTGTGGGATCTAGCGATTGGGCAGATAGAGCATCGAACGAAGGGAAGAACATTTTAGGTGTAATTAATTTGGATATGATTGGATATGACAAAGATGGAAACAACAACATACCCATTCATACCAACAGCAACTCAGTATCCTTAAAGGACGATCTAATTGATATTCTCAATACGCATTCGGCTGCCATCGGTTTGACACCCGAAGTAGTGAACCCAGGAATTTCTGCCAGTGACCATGGTAGTTTTTGGAATAATGGGTACAAGGCCATCGCACTTAGCGAGGGTGCGGAGTTTAGTGATTTGACGCCCTATTACCATACAGCCAATGATAGGGTAAATACATTACACTTGCCTTATTTTCATAAGATATCTAAATATTTGATGGCCATCGTCGCCACCAAGGCAGGGTTGATAGACAACAGTAGTTGTTCCTTGGGAATTGAAAGTGAAGAATTGAATAACATTTCCATCTATCCCAATCCAACGACTTCGGTTATAAACATAGAGTTTCCGAACATGTCAGGATCAATCTCTTTGGAATTGATAAATGCCATGGGACAAATAGTGTATAAACTAGATGCATCATTGGCAAAAATGACGGTCTCTACAGATAAGCTGCCAAATGGAATGTATTTTTTGAAAATTAGAAATGATGAGAGGTTCATCGTTAATAAAATAATGAAAAACTAAAGAAGAGAAATAGGTGTTCGATGTTAACCGGATGAGAAGGTGTTTTCTAGGATGTAAAATCTCTCACAGTTTTCAAATTGCTCTTGGAAATGGCAATTTCTTCATCATTTTGAAGAATTAAAACTGGAGATTGGGATAAGTTGACCTCTTTGGCCAAATCCATGTTCACAATGGCTTTTCTGTGTACCCTCAAAAAGTTGTCTTCAAGTTTTTGCTCCAAGGCTTTTAGAGAGCTACGCATGGTATAGGTGTGTGCTGAGGTAGTATGCACCTTTACACAATAATCATCCGCTTCTATCCAATAGATGTCCTTTACGGGAATGATTTTACGTTTGTTTCCAATCTTGATGTTTAAGATGGATGCCTTGTCTTCGATGTCAGGGCTCAATTTCTTATAGAGCTCCACATTTTCCTGTTTTAAATCGAAAAGTGTTTGGACGTCTATTTTCAGTTGTTCGTTTACAAAGAACAAATGTAACGTCATCGCCAAGGCTATGTAACCAAGAGTATACATTGGAGCCTTTTGAAAGATGAAAAAAGAAATGTATTCGTTTACCAATAGAGAAAGGGATGCATTGTCTTCAGTAAGGAACATTTGAATTGCAGAAATGAAAAGAATGTTGATGAAAACCAAACCAAGAATGACAAAGCTGTACTTGATGAAGGCTGTTAAAGTTAGTTTTTTGTTTGTAGATTTTGTTTTTACGAACCAAATCAGAATCAACGACAAGCTCATCCAAATTAACCACCTGTAGGTTTGTGTTTTCAACAAGTTGAAAAAAGTAACGTCGTCGCTACCTAGACTAAAACGCTTGATGTAATATAGCTGTTGGGCTGTTTCAAATGTAATGGTCATGATCAATACCAAGAGTATGGTCATGAAAACACGTTTGACGTCAGCTATTTTGTAAAAGAAGGAAAGCATTATCTTTTTCGTCTACTTACGCTATGAATTTTTTTGGCAGCGGACTTTTCTTTGTGATTTTTGTCGGAATCTTCCAAAAGAGAGTTGAGTGTTTTCAATTCTTCAGCAGTGAACTCTCTATATTCGCCAACGGGGACATTCAATTCGACATTCATGATGCGTATGCGTTTCAATGAAGTCACCTCATAGGTCAAGTATTCGCACATTCTTCGAATTTGGCGATTGAGACCTTGAGTTAGAATGATTCTAAAGGTCAATGAATCTATCTTTTCCACAAAGCAGGGATTTGTCGTTTTATCTAAATCTGCCAGATGGATGCCTCCAGCCATGCGTTTTATGAAAGTCTGCGAAATAGGCTTGTCAACCGTAACTACATACTCCTTTTCATGATTGTTGCTAGCTCTCAATATCTTGTTTACGATGTCTCCATCGTCGGTTAGGAAGATAAGACCTTCACTGGGCTTGTCCAATCGACCTATGGGAAATATGCGTTTGGGGTATTTTAAAAAGTCGATGATGTTGTTCTTTTCTACACGAGTATCTGTGGTGCAAACAATCCCAACAGGTTTGTTGAAGGCTAGATATACGAAATCCGACTTTCTTTCGGCAATGGATTTGCCATCGACTTCGACTACATCGTTCTCTTTTACCTTAGTTCCCATTTCTGGGACCATGCCATTTATTGTCACGCGACCGGCATCTATCAATCTATCAGCTTCCCTTCGAGAGCAATAGCCTGTTTCGCTAAGGTATTTGTTAAGTCTGGTTAATTTTTCTTCCATGATGCAAAGTTACGCTTTTAACTGCTTATGAAATCAAGAATGTGCTTATAAACGACATCACTTCTCAATCCATGCCCAAAACCAGAAGTGGTAACAAATTCTGCATTGTTGTGGTTCTTGGCAATGAGTTCAGCATCGTTGTACGGAATGATCTTGTCTTCTGTATCATGCACGACCAATGTTTTCGTATCTATGGTTTTTGCAAAATCGGACAAGGAGAAGTATGAAGCTTGCTTGTGGAAGTTTTTTTCTATCAGTTTGTTAAGTCCCTTTTCGATGCGTTTGTTGTATCCCATCATATCTATGTAGCGTTTGAATACATCCGTAAAAAGAGCAGGGGCACCGAGAAGGATTAATTTGTTTACCAGTTTGTTCTGATACTTGTATTGAAAGAATCCTGTAGCCATTCCTCCAACCGAGTGACCAATGATTGTTTCCGGATTGAAGTGGTTGACAACGACATTGATGCATTCCGAATACAACACGGCATTGAATTGTGTACCGCTTGAAGCCCCATGTGCAGGTGCATCCAGAGACACGATGTCGTAACCGGACTCTTTGAGTTTACCAATGAGACCTTTCCAGCGATGGGTGTTGCTTTCCCAGCCATGGGCCAACAAAATAGTGCTTCCATTTCCTTTCCAATGATAAGTGGCAATGGTCGTATCCTCATACTTTAGGTTTTGTTGCTTGGCCGTATTCAAAAAAGGTGCTTGCTTGGGTTTTATGCGGCCTTTTCTTGGTGTCGCAAATAAATCCAAAGCTTTCCCCGAGGTATATCGAGGTGCGACATAACTCAATGCGTTGAAGGAACTTCCTATTATTTTTATGATTGCATTCGACATTTAATCTTCTCTATTTACAAGATCCATTGAAAAGGCTGGCGTGCATATGGCAATGTATTCGCAAGCAATGGTAAAAGGATTGGAATATTGTACCCTGGTATTTTTGTCTATTTTTATGGATTGCCCAGCTTCCAAGATGATGATTTCATCTTCTATGATAAATTGTTTCTTTCCTTTTATTATATACGTATACTCGTCAAATTCAGGTTTCTGGAAAGGTTCTTTCCAGCCTGCAGGAGCAATCATGTGTGCGATGCTTATTTGCGAATTGCCATCGGTGGCCAAACCAAAATGTTCCTCTATGATTTTTCCATCTGTTGTTGGGACAACGAATGGAGCGTTTTGTATTTTATATTTTTTAGACATAATGTATTAGCCAATTATTAATCGATTATAGGATAAAAGGATGTTGATTATGGTTACACAACAAGATACTAGAAGACCAAAAATAAAAAATGCCATTCTAAATGAGCGCAACTTTAGTTTCCCTTTCAAGTAGTATTGATCAAAAACTTCAAGAAGAATTCCAACAGAGTAAAAAATATTAGCTCCTAATCCCCAAATTAAAATAGCTAATATTTCATACAAATTAGGTGCTCCAGTAATATTGAATATAAAAAAAAAGCCAATTATTCCAACAACAATATTATACCAAAATCTTTTTTTCTCCCACCACCTTACTATGTCGTTTAATATTATTTTATCCTCCATTTGGTCTTTTTTTATCAAATTGCCAAATTGTATTTTGAACTTGCTTCATGAGGTCAAAGATTACCACCCTACCATGAAGTACTTGATCTTGGCAGAATCAGGGATTTGAATGGCTTCAATTTTCTTTGAAGTGTCAAAACGAAGTTCTGCAGGCAATTCTTTTTTGTCTATGGTAAAGAAGGTATTGTTCTCATTGACGAAGACAACTACGTTTCTCAATGTATTTTGAATGCTCGATATTTTGTGATTGGCTTTTAGATCTCCAAATGTACTATTTACGTTAATTCCTTTTTCTGTCTTGAAACGAGCATCAAATATTTTTACGCTGGTAATTGTAGCTGTGGAATCCAAAGCTTGACTAGGAGATAGCTCCAATAGCTTTTTACCTCCTTTTTCAAAGACCTCAATGCCATTGACGTTACCGGCAAATTCATCGCCTGCAATTTTCTTCACGATGGAATCCTTGGCATAAACAATGTCCAATGCCTTTACTTGGGTGGAATCTGTAAGGATGCCAATGTTGTGCTTTGAAACAATGAAAGGGTTTACCTCCTTTTCGCAAGAAGTAAAGAAGATGGAGGTTAGTATTGCGGCAAAAAATAGTTTTTTCATTTATTATTTTATTTATAGGGTGTGTTGATTGTCGATTGTTTTTGATTGAGTTTTCAATAAGATAGTGAATGTGGATTCAATGTTATTTCATCACCTTCTTGAGTATTCCAAATACGGCCCTTATAAAAGTAGCACTTGTCAATACCTTTACAATGGGGTTTTGGGCTGTACTCCGTCGTCTGGTGGAGGTAGAGCGGCTTTTTGCTTTCTTTTCGTCTTCTTTTTCCTTTTTCAGACGAGCTTCTTCTTTTACTTTCAAAGCTTCAGCCTTTTTTATCTTTTCGTTCAGTATTTCGTAAGCACTCTCTCTCTCTACGACATCGTTGTATTTCAATACTAGTTTGGAATCGTCAAAAAGAGCTTGCAATTCAGTGTCTGTTAAAATATCCATCCTACTCATGGGAGCACGAAGCATGGTTGCGGCCAGTGGAGTTGGTCTTCCCTTTTCATCCAAGGCGGAAACCAAGGCTTCCCCAATGCCCAAGGAGGTCAATACCTCTGCAGTATCATAATACTCCGTATCTGGATAGTTTTGAGCGGTTAGTTTTATGGCCTTCCTATCTTTGGCAGTGAATGCTCTCAATGCATGTTGTATTTTCAATCCCAACTGACTTAAGATGGCTTCTGGAACATCGGTTGGGTTTTGAGTTACGAAATACAAACCTATGCCTTTGCTTCGAATTAATTTTACAATGCTTTCAATTTGATTCAACAAGGCTTTGGAAGCTTCGTTGAAGATTAGATGAGCTTCGTCTATGAACATGATCAATTCCGGTTGACCAGAATCCCCTTGCTCTGGAAATGTCTCGTAGATTTCTGCCAATAGGCTCAACATGAATGTCGAGAACAGTTTAGGTTTGTCTTGAATGTCCGTTAGGCGAATGATATTGATGTAACCTCTTCCATCTCTGGTCGTACGAACCAAATCCTCGACATCGAAACTTTTTTCTCCAAAGAACAAATCACCACCTTGTTGTTCTATCTCCACTACCTTGCGAAGGATGGCTCCAGTGGAAGCAGTCGATATTCGACCATATTCTGCTACAAATTCCTTCTTGCCTTCTTGGGTTGCGTATTGCAATATTTTTTTGAAATCTTTTAAATCCAATAGTGGCAACTTGTTGTCATCACAATATTTGAAGATTACAGCAACGATTCCAGATTGTGTTTCGGTTAAATCCAAGATGCGAGAAAGTAGGACGGGGCCGAATTCACTAACCGTGGCACGAAGTCTAACACCTTCTTGTTCCGACAAGGACATGACTTCCACAGGGAAGCCCTTGGCTTCGAAAGGCAATCCTATCTTGGCATGGCGTTCATCGATCTTAGGATGTCCAGGGCTAGGTTGAGCCAATCCGCTTAAATCACCTTTTATGTCCATGAGTAAAACAGGAATGCCTTTGTCGCTTAGGTTTTCAGCCAAAACTTGCAATGTTTTCGTCTTTCCGGTTCCAGTTGCTCCAGCAATCAATCCGTGGCGATTCATCGTCTTCAATGGGACTTTTACGTATGCATCGGTTACAGTTTCCTCATCAAGTATTGCAGAGCCTAAAGTAATGAAGTCTCCTTTGGTGATATTGCCTTCGGTTATGTGCTTAAAGAATTCGTCTTGTTTACTCATAATGTCGTATTTGCTGTAAAAATAATAATCTTTTGAGAGAAAGGACGGATATTTCCATGGACTTTTAGAACTTAAAAACTTATGGCATCAAACATCTCACTTCAAACTTTATAGCTATCTTTGCAGGCTATGACGCAAGAAATTCAAGATTTAGTAAACAAAGGTAAGATGTTGCCTTTAATGGAGGAGTTCTACACTATTCAAGGGGAAGGGTATCATAAAGGTACTGCAGCCTATTTTGTTAGAATAGGAGGATGCGACGTGGGATGCCATTGGTGCGATGTCAAGGAAAGCTGGATTGCTGCCTTGCACCCACCGACCGAAACGGAAAAGATAGTGGAGAATGCTACAAGATATAGCGACACCATCGTCGTTACTGGAGGAGAACCATTGATGTGGGATATGACGGAATTGACCCAACAATTGAAGGCAAAAGGAATGCAAGTGCACATAGAAACCTCTGGAGCCTATGAGCTTTCAGGAAAGTGGGATTGGATTTGTCTATCTCCCAAGAAGATGAAATTGCCAACACAAGGCGTTTACGACAAAGCAAACGAGTTGAAGACCATTATTTACAATAAAGACGATTTTCGCTTCGCGGAAGAACAAGCAGCCAAGGTAAACCCTGATTGTATCTTGTACATGCAACCAGAATGGAGCAAACGAGATAAGATGATTCCTGAAATAGTAGATTATGTAATGGCAAATCCAAAATGGAAAGTATCCTTGCAAACTCACAAGTATTTGAATATTCCATAATTTGAATATTCCATAGGAGCTGAGTCTATAAAATAAAAAAAGCTCCATTTTCAATGATTGAAAATGGAGCTTTTTTGGTCTTTGAATGATCTTATTTTGTAAAAGGAACGGCTACTCTCAAAGTGTCCCAACCTAAATGCATGTGTACGCCATCGTCAGATTTCTCAAAAGCGATGGAAAAAGCTTCCAAAGATTTTTTCCCTTTGGTTGCTGGAACCGAAATTCTAGCGACATCGTTACTTTCATTATAGAAGTAACTACCCCAAACATTGATGTCGGAGCTTAGGATCACAGTCCATTCTTTGTCTCCTGGAATGGTAAACAAGGAATAAGTACCAGCCTTTACGGTTTTACCATTTAACTTCATGTTTGTGTACAATGTGATTTCTGCAGCTTCGTTTGCTCCAGTTCTCCAAACTTTTCCGTTTGGTGCCAAGTCGCTGAGGGGCCTTCCTTTCAATTGAGGTCTGCTGTATGCTATCTTTACCAATTTGTTCGATTCCTTGTAGTTGGCTGGATATGCTGCAACATCCATAGGACTTTTGTCTAAATCTGAAAATTTTTGGGCATTGACGTTGAAACTAACAAATGTCAAGAGAATAAAAGTGATTGACGTAAAAAAAGTTGATTTTTTCATGATGCTATAAAGTTGTTATATTAGATTTAGCTAAGTAAGTCGTAAAAATGACGCACTATTACAGAGGCATTCTAAAATTAACTAAAGCTTAACAAATTTCTTTGATGTTTTCCCCGTATTGCTGTGAAAATTCAGGATGTAAGTTCCTGATGCCAAATTTTCAACAGGAAAATGATAGGTTTTTGTGGATGTGTTCCTAATCAGATCCCGAGTTAGTTGCCTAATTAACCTTCCATTGGCATCGTATAGTTCAACGAGAATGTTGTCATCAGTAATGAAATCAATGGTGAATTCCAGTATCTTGCCAACTGGGTTTTGGGCTAGTCGTACGTTCAGATCTTTTCTAGGTGTTTCTTCATAATCGTCCGTGCTCAATGTTTCTGAGGTGTATTTATAA
Source organism: Bizionia sp. (assembly GCA_020631395.1). GTDB lineage: Bacteria > Bacteroidota > Bacteroidia > Flavobacteriales > Flavobacteriaceae > JAHDHI01. Next base: position 31,318 of record JAHDHI010000013.1, on the reverse strand, counting down.
ACTGTCGTGCCAGCAGCATAGGCTAGCGAGTTGTTTATTATGAAGATGCGATTCAAGTTGCTGCCTATGCCCAAGTCGGTCCAAGTTGCTCCTCCATCGACAGTTTCAAAGAATCCAGTATTTTGACCTCCCATCCATCCTTTGGTTTCCGAAACGAAACCAACTGCCTCAATGTCTGTTTCCGGAGCATCGTAAGTGATCCAAGTTTGACCGCCGTCCAAGGATTTTATCAACTTGCCAGGATTGGGGGCAATGGAATACAAGGCTCCAAACATGATATCCGTATTGCCTTCCAGAATTTGAAGCTTCCAAATGTATTCTCCAGCAATGTTCGCATTGTAAATCGTAGACCAGGTAAGCCCCCCATCTGATGTCTTTAAAACGACGGCACCAGTATCGTTTCTTCCAGCTGCAAAGCCATTCAATTCATCCAAAAATGTTATCTCCACCAATGCGTTTGCATGAGCAGACATATCAGTAAATGTCCAAGTAGTTCCGCCATCTGTGGATTTTATGATGTGTGCAGGTTCAAAGAAAGCACCACAACCATAAATTGTGGACGTTCCAACCACATCGATACCACAAATGGCAGGAGGATTTGGGACAATGCTGACTTCGGTCCAATTGTCGCCTCCATCTACCGTTTTATAGAATTTACCATTGAGCGTACCCAAAAAACCAATGTTTTCATCCAAGAATTCTATATTTCTAAAATAATGGTTGCTGCCCAGTATGGTATTGTTCAATTGCTCGATCCAAGTCAAGCCACCGTCAGTAGTTTTGTATACGGCAGCAAAATAACCATTTGCCGCCCAGCCTAAATTGTCATTCAAAAAGAAGACATCGTCAAAACGTACACCATTGGTGTTGGATACGATGTTGGGGGCATGCTGCCAAGTCTGAGCAATGGTGTTGATGCTTAATAATAACAATAATACTTTTATAAATTTCATCTGTCCTTTTTTTATGCTACAATCTGAATTTAGTCAGTAATGGGTTGGTGCCAACTTGATTGTTATGACACATTTCATAATAAATGAGGGAAAACTTTCAATATGCAAAGTTAAGACTCTATTTTTTATGAGGATGAGTTTATTATTATATGTAAATAAGTGTTTGAAATATCAATATGTAAGTTGTTTAGTGCTTTATGTTTTAAAAATGAAATATTAAATCAATATTTGCTTTGTAATTAATAATGAAAAGAACTAAAATATATAAGTTATGTGTGGAATCGTATGTGCTTTCGATCTTAAACAGAAATCCGAGGATTTAAGACCTCAAGTTTTGGAAATGTCCAAAAAGATAAGGCATCGGGGTCCAGATTGGTCTGGAATCTATAGTGATGCCAAAGCAATCTTGGCGCACGAACGGTTGGCCATTGTAGACCCAGCTTCTGGAAAACAACCATTGTTGAGCCCGGACAAAAGGTTGGTCTTGGCGGCAAATGGTGAAATTTACAATCACAGGGACTTACGTAAGCAATTTGAAGGAAAATATGAATTCCAAACGGAAAGTGATTGTGAAGTCATCTTGGCACTGTATCAAGAAAAAGGAGTGGGTTTCATTGATGAGATGAACGGTATTTTCGGTTTTGCCATCTATGATGTGGAAAAAGATGAATATTTCATTGCTCGCGATCATATGGGAATCATTCCCCTATACATTGGATGGGATCAGAATGGAACATTCTATGTGGCTTCGGAGTTGAAGGCTTTGGAAGGAACATGTACCAAGATTGAATTGTTTCCTCCAGGACATTATATGTCCAGCAAAGACGGTGAGTATGTAAAATGGTGGAAGAGGGAGTGGACAGATTATGACGCGATAAAGGACAACGAAACGAGTATAGCCAAGGTGAAGGAAGCTTTGGAAGCAGCCGTGCATAGACAATTAATGAGCGATGTGCCTTATGGGGTATTGTTGTCTGGTGGTCTGGACTCTTCGGTGACATCTGCCATTGCAAAGAAATATGCTCAAAAAAGAATAGAAAGTGATGACAAGTCAGATGCTTGGTGGCCTCAATTGCATTCCTTTTCCGTGGGATTGGAAGGTTCTCCGGATTTGGCTGCAGCTCAAAAAGTTGCGGATTACATCGGAACGGTACATCATGAGATAAAATTCACGATTCAAGAAGGTCTTGATGCCATTCGCGATGTGATTTACAACATCGAGACTTACGACATAACAACCATTCGTTCATCTACACCCATGTATCTAATGGCAAGAGTCATTAAGTCCATGGGGATTAAAATGGTATTGTCCGGGGAAGGTGCAGATGAAATCTTTGGAGGCTATTTGTATTTTCATAAAGCTCCGAATGCAAGAGAATTCCATGAAGAAACAGTACGTAAGTTGGATAAACTGCATATGTACGATTGCTTGAGGGCGAACAAGAGTTTGGCAGCTTGGGGAATAGAAGGTCGTGTGCCATTTTTAGACAAGGAATTCATAGATGTGGCCATGAGCATTAACCCACAAGACAAGATGATAAATGGAGAGCGAATGGAAAAATGGGTGGTGCGTAAAGCTTTCGAGGACATGTTGCCAGAAAGTGTGGCTTGGAGACAAAAGGAACAGTTTAGCGATGGTGTAGGTTATGGTTGGATAGATACGCTCAAGGAATTGGTGGAAAAGGAAGTCACCGATGAGCAAATGGAAAATGCCAAATACAGGTTTCCAATACAAACACCACAAAACAAGGAGGAGTTCTACTACCGTTCAATTTTCGAAGAACACTTTCCAAGTGATGCAGCAGCACTTTCGGTGCCACAAGAACCAAGTGTGGCATGTAGCACAAAGATTGCTTTGGAATGGGATGAAGCATTCAAGAATATGAATGAACCGTCTGGTAGAGCCATTGCAAATGTACATGACTCGGCGTATTAGAAAATCACGACTTTATTTCATTAAGAGAATAGGAGTCACATAACAATAAAGGCCAATCGTCCAGATTGGTCTTTTGTTTTTTAATTGCACATATATAGCTAGTTGTAATGTTTTTTTAATCTACATTTGCGACTCACATATAGAGCGATTTTGCCTTAAAACAGATTGTCTTTATCTAAATAAGATAAATTATGAAGCAAAAGTTGAGCTCAAACCTCTTTTTTAAAGTCTTTACACTTAGTTAGTGAAATTGCATTTTGAGGAAATTATCTCAAGTTTTTTGGAAAAACGTGTAGGTATGTCCAATGAATTTTTAAGTTCTGACTTAGCTTTTCATTTGAAAACAAACTTATTGGCTCTTTATGAAAATGAAGCTTTAAAATTAGCAGGGTTGGCCAATACCCATTTGTTTGTCCACGATAAAGAAATAAGAAGCGATAAGATTTTCTGGTTGGACAAGGCAGACAACAATCATTATGAACAGCAGTTTTTCGATTTAATGGATGCTTTTGTACTCTATTTGAATAGAACTTGTTTCACAGGAATTAAAAGTTATGAGTTTCATTACGCCTTGTATGAAAAAGGAGCGTTTTATAAAAAGCACATAGATCAATTCAAATCGGATAATAGTAGAGTTTTTTCTATGATCATTTACTTGAATGAAGGTTGGTCTGAGCAGGATGGAGGAGAATTGAAACTATATCAAGGAACAGAAATTCAAATAATATTTCCAGAAAATCAAAAATGTGTTTTTTTCAAAAGTAATGAAATTGAGCATGAGGTATTGGTAACCAATACTTCTCGTATGAGTATTACAGGATGGTTGAAAACATCTTTGTAGTTCCTGTTGTATACTCTTAATGTTGGATGTGGGCTTAATTTAATTCTATTTTTAAAATCTTTCTGTGTTTTTATGCTCTTCATCTTTATGTCGTTAGTTACTTTTATATTTAAGGATGAGATCTCCCGATTTTTGTTTCCTATGGATTTCTTTTCATTTAAAACTTTGCTTTATAGCATCTGTGATGGTATTGTATTTAGAATAGGTATTTCAGAATTATATGACAATCCCCAATGTTATTTTTCAAAAACTTATATTAGATGGAGTTTTAAATTATTGTTTATGAATATGAAAGTGTTTGGCCTACTTCTTTTTTTTCTCTTGGACTGTTTATAGGAGCTATGGCGTTGATGGGAGTTAAATATGCAAGAGCATTATATGCTGGAGAATCATTTGCCATAAGTGAATCAGTAAACGATTCGGCATATTTTATATGCGCTATATGTCATTTTGCCAACTGTAGTGGTCGAAGAGCTTCTCTTTAGAGGTTATTTGTTCTAAAAAACAATTGAAATCTCCAATTTGGCTAAGGGAAACGTCATTTTTTCCATACTTTTTATGTTGGTACACGTTTTAGATGAAAATGTTATAAATAATAAAGGGATGATCGTTTTATTAATCATAAGCATTCCAGTAGGACATTTGTTGTTCGCTACGGCTTTGTTGAAATCGAAAACACTTTTCTTTCCAATAGGTCTTCATATGGGAAACAATTGGGCTACACGGCATTTAATTACGACTAGTGACAGCGGTAATGGTTTCTTGTACACGGTAAACAATGAGCCGTTCAATACTTGACCATCGTTTGTTGGTTTCATCCTTATTTTCAAAGATGTGTTTCTATTTGTCACATTTTTGACTTGGAAATGGAATGAGTTTCCGTTTAATGAAAATATGTAAGTCAAGGCGGTTTTCATCCAATTTCGAATAAATTGAAAACTCAAAATTTTAGTTCTAAGACAATTTTGACGCATTTTATTTTCAGGAAGAATAAAAAAATAATGAAAATTGAATTTAAGATGCTTTTCAGCCTGTTTAAGCCCTTTTTAGGAAATTAACAATTGTTAATAAAAAGAGGGTGAGTCAATTAAAAAGCTTAAAAACATCATTTCAAATTCGTATATTTGTTTGTAATCAAAAAGATGCTTAAAGGCGTCTTTTTTTATGGAATAAATAACAGACCTTAAACAACATAAATTATGAGCGATAAAAAAGAAGAGTTCAATAAACATAATTATTCAGCCGATAGTATTCAGGCGTTGGAAGGGATGGAGCACGTACGTATGCGTCCATCGATGTATATTGGAGACGTGGGAGTGAGAGGTTTACATCATTTGGTGTACGAGGTGGTGGATAACTCTATCGATGAGGCCTTGGCTGGGCATTGTAACAACATCACGGTAATTATAAACGAGGACAATTCGATTACCACAGAGGATGATGGTCGTGGTATCCCTGTGGATTTACACAAAAAGGAAGGGATTTCTGCTCTTGAGGTAGTAATGACCAAAATAGGGGCAGGAGGTAAGTTCGACAAAGATTCATATAAGGTGTCTGGTGGATTGCATGGTGTAGGGGTGAGTTGTGTAAATGCATTGTCAGAACACTTAAAGGCAACCGTTTATAGAGATGGAAAAATTTGGGAGCAGGAATATGAGAGAGGGAAATCGCTATACCCTGTAAAGGCAATTGGAGATACCGATAAACGAGGGACTATCGTTACCTTTAGGCCAGATACAACAATATTTACTCAGACTATAGAGTATAATTACGATACGTTAGCAAGTAGAATGCGTGAACTGGCGTATTTGAATAAGGGAATTACAATTCATTTAGTAGACAAGAGGGCTACCAAGGAAGATGGCTCTTTTGAAGGTGAAACATTCCATTCTAAAGAAGGACTTAAAGAATTTATCAAGTTCCTAGATGGAAATAGAGAACCTTTGATGAAAGACGTGATTGCATTTGAAGGAGAGAAAAACGGAGTGCCTGTTGAGGTGGCAATGATATACAATACATCGTATGCCGAGAACCTACATTCCTATGTAAACAACATCAATACACACGAAGGAGGAACGCATTTGTCTGGTTTCCGTCGTGGATTGACACACACGCTTAAAAAGTTTGCAGATGGATCAGGAATGTTGGACAAATTGAAGTTTGACATTGCTGGAGATGATTTCCGTGAAGGATTGACCGCAATTATTTCTGTAAAGGTTCAAGAGCCTCAATTCGAAGGGCAAACGAAGACCAAATTGGGAAATAGGGAAGTGTCGGCATCTGTTAGTCAAGCTGTTTCCGAAATGTTGACAGATTATCTGGAAGAGCATCCAGATGACGCCAAAACCATTGTCCAGAAAGTAATATTGGCCGCCCAAGCAAGACATGCTGCGCAAAAAGCACGTGAAATGGTGCAGCGTAAAACAGTGATGAGCATTGGTGGATTGCCAGGGAAATTATCAGACTGTTCTGAGCAAGACCCCGCAAAATGCGAAGTATACTTGGTCGAGGGAGATTCGGCGGGTGGAACTGCGAAACAAGGGAGAGATAGAGCATTTCAAGCTATTCTGCCATTGCGAGGTAAGATCTTGAATGTTGAAAAGGCCATGACGCACAAGGTGTTCGAAAATGAAGAGATAAAAAATATTTTCACGGCCTTGGGAGTTACCATCGGTACAGAGGAAGATAGTAAAGCACTTAACCTATCAAAGTTGAGATATCATAAGATTGTGATCATGTGTGATGCCGATATTGATGGGAGTCACATTGAAACGTTAATCTTAACCTTCTTCTTCCGTTATATGAAGGAGTTGATCGAAAATGGACACATCTACATAGCAACACCTCCATTGTATTTGGTAAAGCGTGGAGCAAAGAAGCAATATGCTTGGAATGATGAAGAGCGTGCAGCCATAATAGAAGATTTTGGAGAAGGAGCAAAGATTCAAAGATATAAAGGTCTGGGAGAGATGAATGCAGAACAACTTTGGGACACGACAATGAATCCAGAGTTTAGAACCCTGCGCCAAATCCATATAGACAATGGAGTGGAAGCTGACAGGGTGTTCTCGATGTTGATGGGAGACGAAGTGCCACCACGTAGAGAATTCATTGAGAAAAACGCGGTTTATGCAAACATCGATGCGTAAGCTTGCTTGTATGGCATTTTTATTGCCTGTAACATTGTTTGGTCAAAATCAAGATTTGGACAATGTTGCAGGTGATTTAATATTTTTGACTGGAAAATATGTTTCTCCAGCTGCTCAAGCCACAACTTACCAGTCTTCGGGAGGTTGGTATACCAGTGCTAAAAAGAAAGCATTGTGGGATTTGGAAATTTCATTGCAAGGAAATGTGTTGTTTGTTCCAAGTAGCAAACAGAATGTCTTGATTGAGCAATCCAGTCTTGTGAATCTAACGATCCAAGGAGGAGAGACAGCGACTTCCATACCCTCAGCTTTGGGAGGAGAAAGCAATGTCATATTCGAAGGCGTCATAAACGATGATGTATTCGAGTTCGAAGCCCCTGAAGGTTTGGATCAATCATATGTGAATCACTACCAGTTGCAAGCCGGCTTGGGTATTTGGAAGGGAACTACCTTGATAGGGCGCTATTCTCCAAAGATCAAGATAAATAAAACGCATTATCAAGTTTTGGGAATCGGTATCCAGCATAGTATTTCACAATGGATTCCTTCGTTAAATGCAACGTCCTTTAATTTGGCAGGATTGGTTACCTATTCCAATTACAATGTCAGTGATGAGTTCACACCTGCAAATTTGGTTTTGGGAACCATCAATGCAATTAATGTCGAAGGGGAGTCGGTACAGTTTAGCCTATTAACTTCAAAAACTGTGAAATCTTTCGACTTTACGGCAGGAGTGGGACTTAATGTAAGTACGTTTTCCTATGAGATAGGAGGAGATGGAGAGTTGTTGCTCACAGTGTTGAATCAAGCATTGACAACCTTGGAAGACAATAAATCCAACATCAAAGCAGATTTGGGAATAAATTATTCCATCGATAACATATCGATCAATACGATGTTGACCTTCGGAAGCTATACCAATTTAATCGTGGGTTTCAATTGTAATATCTAAAGTCCTTTTAGATTTGTTTTTTTATTGTACCTTAATGATGAAATTAAGTTAAAGTGCGTTTTTCTAGAAAACCATCTTATATCTTTTTCACCATTCGCCCAGAATCAATTAAAAAATTAACCTATGAGAAAACTAATAATCTTTAGTTTGGCTTTATTGTTTACAGTTATTAATCTCCATAGCCAAGAAAATATAGACGAACTATTAGCGGCAGGTATAAATGATACAAAACGATTTGCAACCGATTACATAAAACCAGCCAATGACGGTTTGGCATACGGAATAAACAATGGTTGGTTCAACAATGCAAAGACCCCGAAACGATTTGGATTCGAATTTTCAATCATTGGAAATGCGACTTTTATAGAAGATAAGGAAAAATCCTTTGTTCTAAATGTTTCGGATTATGAAAACATTCGTTTCCCTGATGGCAGCGCCTCCAAAGAAGTTGCAACTGCTTTGGGACACAATGATCCAGAACAAACGGTAATAGTAACTTACGATGATCCTATCTTTGGGGATCAGGAAGTGGAATTGACATTGCCGACTGGGGTGGGGGCAGCCAATGTAAACCTAATCCCAACGGTATTTATTCAAGCCAGTTTTTCGCCATTCAAAGGGACACAAGTAAAAGGACGTTATTTTCCCAAGGTCAATGCAGAAGATGTCAAAGTAGGCTTGTATGGTATTGGCTTGCAACAAGATTTTACGGCAGTCTTACCTGTGAATAAAGTATTGCCAATAACAATTTCTGGTTTGATAGCTTATACCCATTTGGATGGAAGTTATGATTTTACGGAAGAAGGAATTGTAGATGGAGAGAATCAAGAAGTGCAAACGGAAACAAACACGATGCTTTATCAGTTAATTGTAGGTACCAAGTTGAATGTGATTAACTTCTATGGAGCCGTGGGGTATTTAAGTGGTAAAAATCAAACGGATTTGTTGGGGACCTATCGTGTTTCCAACGGTATCCTCTTCTCTGAGGAAATTAAAGACCCATTTTCTGTGAAATCGGATACCAATGGCGTAGTGGCTACTTTAGGAGCTAATTTGAAATTGGGGTTCTTTGGCCTCAATGCCACATATACGATAGCCGATTTCAGCAGTGCTTCCGTAGGGATGAACTTTAGTTTCTAATTTTTTTTGAGGCGTGATGTTTTCTTTATGCACCTCATAAGACCGAAATGCATTTCTACAGACATCAAAAACTAAAGGGTTGATTGTTAAAAGATAGAATTTCAAAATAAATATTCGATTATGGAAAAACACAAGGACAAAACCTTGTGTTTTTAAGTTTAAGACAATAATAATTATTACTTTTGCGAGCATTAAAACAATTACAATTAAAAAGATAAATATGAAAGTAACAGTAGTTGGAGCAGGAGCAGTAGGTGCAAGTTGTGCAGAGTATGTCGCTATTAAGGACTTCGCCTCGGAAGTGGTGATATTGGACATTAAAGAAGGCTTTGCGGAAGGGAAGGCAATGGACTTGATGCAAACGGCATCGTTGAATGGTTTTGATACCAAAATAACAGGAAGCACAAACGATTATTCTAAAACGGCTAATAGTGATGTCTGTGTGATTACTTCAGGTATTCCAAGAAAACCCGGTATGACGAGAGAAGAATTGATAGGTATCAATGCAGGAATCGTAAAGAGTGTATCTGCCAGTTTGATCGAGCATTCTCCAAATACTATTATTATCGTAGTGTCCAACCCAATGGATACCATGACCTATTTGGTGCACAAGACAACGAGTTTGTCAAAAAATAGAATTATTGGAATGGGAGGAGCATTGGATTCTGCACGTTTCAAATACAGGTTGGCAGAAGCCTTGGGAGCTCCAATTAGCGATGTAGATGGAATGGTAATTGGTGGACATAGCGATAAAGGTATGGTGCCATTAATAGGAAAAGCAGTAAGAAACAGTGTGTCTGTTTCAGAGTTCTTGTCCGAGGAAAGAATGGATCAAGTAGTTCAGGACACCAAAGTTGGTGGGGCAACACTTACAGGTTTGTTGGGAACTTCAGCTTGGTATGCACCAGGAGCAGCAGTCTCTGCAATGGTTCAAGCAATAGCTTGCGATACTAAAAAAATATTCCCATGTTCAGCTTTGTTGGATGGAGAATTTGGATTGAACGATTTGTCAATTGGAGTACCTTGTGTATTAGGAGCCAATGGTATTGAAAAAATAGTGGAAATCAGTTTGAGTGATGCTGAAAAGGCAAAACTGGCTGAGTCTGCAGAAGGTGTTAAGAAAACCAACGGGTTGTTGGAACTGTAATTTAACATAATGATAAAATACGAGACCCCATATGTTTCAAACGTATGGGGTCTTTTTATACATATGCTTATGAGAAGATTAAATGTCATACTGGTTTTGTTGCTTTTGTTTGTGGTATCGAGTTGTCAAAGACAGACAGAGCATCAATTTGTTTACACTTTTAAAAACACCAAAGAAGCGACGGTTGAAAATGTACATAAAGTCATAGCAGTCGTTACTACCAGGTTGGACGCTTATGGGGTAAAGGCTTTGGTGGAATCTTATCAAGGTGACAAGATAAGTGTAAAGGGATATTCCAATGAGTTGGATCAGGAACGTTTCAATAAAGTTATTGTCAATAGAGGAAAGTTGGAGTTTTGGGAAACATATGAAGCTGAGCCATTTTTGCATTATATCTTTGATATAGATGAGGAATTCGAAAAGGAGGATTCGACAAGTCAAAAATCGATTCAAGACAAGTTTGTAGCGACAGGATATCCTGGAGGCGCAATCTTAGGTTATTTTAAAACTAATGACACATTGGGGCTTTTGAAGATTTTAAATGCAAACAAAAGCAAACTTCCACAGAAAAGGAGACTCGTCAAGTTTTTATATGGAATGCCAGAAGGAGAAAGAGGAATTCCGATTTATACCATAAAGGGGAATAGGGAAGATAAGGCAGCATTGACAGAAGCTGAAATAACAGAGGCAAGACTAGGTTATAATTATGTCAATTCGCCGATTGTGACCGTACAAATGAACAAAGATGGAGCGTCACGTTGGGAGAGAATGACAGGAAAGGCTTCCAGAGAAGGGCGTCAAATAGCAATAGTGGTAAATAATGTGGTGCAAACGGCACCAGGAGTAAATGGAGGTCCCATTAAAGGAGGGAGAACTGAGATTTCAGGTGAATACACGGTAGATTCCGCTAGAGAGTTTGCAGCTGTGATTTCATCCAAGGAGCGGATTCCAAAGTTGGAGTTGTCCAAATATGAGAAAGTGGCTCTAAAATAAATTTTGATATTGTAACAATCCTTTAAAATGGAAAGACTTACATTGTGACATTATAAAATGAAAAAAATATTAGTATCGCTAGCACTATTCTTAATAGTAACGGTGTCAGCTCAAGATGCCCTTAAAGAAGGTGTCATCATTTCAAAGCAAACAATGTCTAGTGACAATGAGCAAATGAAAGCTCAATTTGAAATGATGGGTGAAATGTTGTCAACTACTTACTTCAAGGATACGAAGTCTAGATCTGAACTTGCTAATCCAATGACTGGTAATGTTACTACGATATCTGACACAGAAACGCATGAAGTGTTGGTTTTGATGGACAATCCCATGTATGGAAAAAAATACATGCTTCAAAAAAACGAAGTTACAGAGGAGCAGCTGAAAAACATAGACGTTGTAGCAAGAGATGAAATCAAAACGGTTTTAGGTTACGAATGTAAACAATACACGGTAACAATAAACCAATCTGGGGTTGAAATGAAAATGGAGTTGTTTACTACCGAAGCTATTCCAGTAGTGTCTCAACAAACTGCGATATTGGGTGATAAATTGAAAGGTTTTCCTCTTTATATGACAATGGATATGAACCAAATGGGAAGTATGATGACAGTGACTACGGAAGTAACGGAGATCAAGAAGGAAAAAGTTTCCGATGACAAGTTCAATATGACACCACCCGAAGATTATGAAAAAAGGGCAGGCCAATAAGATTTGGAAGCCATAATCGAGAACAGAATTCAAAAAGGGTAGCAACAAGCTACTCTTTTTTTATGGGACAATTTCTCATAAACCTTTTTTTGACAGAGAAAGGAAAAGTCTCAGAATGGAAAATTTGGAAGATGTAAAAGGATAGAATTTTAACATTCAATAATTTAAAGTGGATATTTATGCAAAGACAGTAGAAATACAGCCTTTATTTTTTATATTTGGCGCATGAAAGCGAAATGGTGCTTTAATACTTTAATTGTTATCCTTGCCTTGTTTGGTGTTTGTCAGGAGCAAACCACCCTACCCAATCAGCAAATCATATTGCAGTTTGCAAATGCGGAGGTGACAACAGACGAGTTTAAAAATGCATTGACAATTGTAAAGAAGCAATTGAAAACCATTGGGGTTGACAACATACAAGTACGAAAGCAAGATGATGGAGGATTGAGGATTTCGTATTACAGTACTACGGACGTTGCTGGTATAAAAAGAATGCTCTCCAAGGAGAAACAAGTGAAATTAGGTTATGTTTCCAATGGACAAGATGATGGTCAGACCAAATCTCCATCAGATAAAAAATTAAATAGCTACAATCTAGATGTATATGAAATCCAAAGTGGTGCTGATGCTGGCGCAGGTCTTGGAGGGAAATACGTTTTCGAATTAAAGCAAGAATACGATAGGTTTTCCAACCCTAACCTGTATACATATCTTCCCAAGATAGAGTTGGGAGAAAGGAATAAAATTGTTAAAGCAGCCTATAGGATCAATAGAAACATTGCAATAGCAATAGATAATACTTCACACAACATTCCTGAGGTCAGAGCTGGCCCATACGGTAAAAGAAATTCTTAGAAACCCCAAAGATCAAGAATATGAAATGATATAATTAGCTAAAATGCTAAAAATATTCTTTTCATTTTGGGTAGGCTTTGTCAATTGTCTGAAAAGCCGACACATTTATATTTATAACATAAACAATCGTCGAATTCATAGGGTGAATTTTATATTTACCCGATTAAGAATTTGACAAAAAACAATAGAAAAATGCAAAACAAAGGATTAATAAAACTATTTGCAGTTTTATTCGGATTGGTAAGTCTTTACCAACTCTCTTTCTCGTTTAAGAACAGTTCTATAGAACGAGAAGCAAACCAAGTGGCAGAAAGTAGATTTGATGCCTCGGAAAAAGATAGAAGAAAGAAGGTCAATGCTTACGAAGTAAAGTACTTGGACTCTTTGGTAAATGATACGACTGAAGTATATTTAGGAGACACCTATTCGGAAATCAAAGGCAAATCGATGAAGTTGGGTCTTGACCTTAAGGGAGGTCTAGAAGCCATCTTGCAAGTGTCTGTTAAGGACATCTTGAAAGGATTGGCGAACAATAGTACGGATGTGACTTTTGGAAAGGCATTGGATGATGCAGACGAATTGCAAAGGAACAGTCAGAACGATTATATCGACGATTTCTATGTCGCTTTTGATGCAATCAAAGGAGACAAGGTATTGGCATCTCCGGATATTTTCGCGACACGTTCATTGGTAGAGGCAGAAGATATTGAAATCGGAATGTCCGACAGTGATGTAAAGAAAGTAATCTCAAGAAAAATTGATGAATCCATCAATTCGGCATTGCAAGTATTGCGTACACGTATCGATCAATTTGGTGTTGCTTCACCAAACATTCAACGTTTGGGAACTTCAGGGCGTATTTTGGTGGAATTGCCAGGTGTGAAAGATGTGGAGCGTGCAAAGGAGTTGATAACGAGTACTGCGGAATTGGAATTTTGGGATGCTTATAAAGGAGAGCAGTTCTTTGGTTATTTCAATGAAGTAAATACCATGTTGAAAAACAAGGAAGAAGCCAAAAACACATCGGAAGTTGCAGACGCGGAAGTTCAAACAGACTCTACGAAAACTGATGCTACCGATGACATCATTGGAGACCTTACCGGTGAAGAGGATGCAACGAAGAAAGAAATCAACCCTTTGTTCGATTTGATAAAAGGACCTGGTTACCCTGGAGGTCCTATAGTATATAGTTTTAATGTAGCAGACAAGAACAAGGTAAATGAAATCTTGAACAGTCGCGAAGCCAAAGCTTTGCTCCCAGCTGAATTTAAAAATGTAAAGTTTGTATTCGGCAAACCTAAAAAAGATAGCGAATTGACAGAATTGTACGTGCTTAAGGGAACTAGAGATGGTGTACCTCCATTGAGTGGAGGTGTTGTAGACGATGCACGTCAATCTTACAATCAAACGAACAAGCCGGTAGTAACCATGCAAATGAATGCAAAGGGAGCTAAGATTTGGGAAGAAATGACCAAAAAAGCAAATGTACAAAGTAGCCAAATAGCCATTGTTTTGGATAACGTGGTATATTCTGCCCCAGGTGTAAATACAGTTGGAGGTATATCTGGAGGGAATTCTGAAATCTCTGGAGATTTCACGCTTAACGAAGCAACCGATTTGGCAAATGTGTTGCGTGCAGGTAAACTACCTGCAAAGGCAGAGATCATCCAATCCGATGAGATTGGACCAACATTGGGGAAAGAAGCAATAGAAAGCGGAACAATGTCATTTTTAATAGCATTGGTGTTGGTATTGTTATGGATGATGTTTTACTATGGCAAAGCAGGTTTATTTGCAGACATCGCAATGTTGTTGAACATTCTTCTAATCTTCGGAATCCTTTCGGGAATAGCCGTATTGACATTGCCAGGAATTGCAGGTATAGTATTGACAATTGGTATGTCCGTGGATGCGAACGTACTTATCTTTGAGCGTATTCGAGAAGAATTGGCAAAAGGAAAAGATCAAAAATCTGCAATCAAAGATGGATTTAGCAATGCATTGTCTTCAATTTTGGATGCGAACATCACTACAGGTTTAACGGCCTTGATTCTATTTATCTTTGGAACAGGACCAATCAAAGGTTTCGCAACTACGCTATTGGTAGGTATTGGAACCTCGTTGTTTACAGCGATCTTCATTACGAGACTACTGGTCGATTGGTATGCAAACAAAGGAGGGAAGTTGGATTTCTCTACGGGAATCACGAAAAACCTATTTAGAGGGATAGATATCAAATTCCTTAAAAAGCGTAAAATGGCCTATGTTATTTCAGGAGCATTCATTTTATTCAGTTTAGGGTCTTTATTTACAAATGGACTTGATCAAGGTGTGGATTTCGTTGGAGGAAGAACATACCAAGTGCGTTTTGCCCAAGATGTCAATGCAGCTGAGATTACAGACGTCTTGGCAAAGCCAGAAGTGTTTGGAAGTGCACAAGCGAAGACTTTCGGAGATGCCAACCAATTGAAGATAACGACAAAGTTTAAAATAAACGAAGCATCGGAAGAAGCAGATGAGGAAATAAGAAAGACATTGCATACGGCTTTACAGCCATACCTAAATGGAATGGATTACGCAGCTTTCATTGACAATGCAGAAAAAGATGCAGGATTGATGAAGTACTACAAAGTAAGTCCAACAATTGCAGACGACATTAAAAGCGCATCATTTTGGGCGGTTTTAGGATCCTTGGTAGTTGTATTCCTATACATCTTGTTGCGTTTCAAGAGATGGCAATTCTCATTGGGAGCGGTAGCAGCTGTATTCCACGATGTATTGATAGTATTGGGAGTATTCTCATTGACTTACAAGTTGATGCCTTTCTCAATGGAAATCAATCAAGCCTTCATTGCGGCAATATTGACGGTAATCGGGTACTCGTTGAATGATACAGTGGTAGTATTCGATAGAATCCGTGAATTTTTCAACGACCATTCAGATTGGAAATTCAATAAAGTCATCGACAAGTCGTTGAGCAGTACATTGAGTAGAACGTTGAATACCTCATTGACGACATTGGTCGTGTTGTTGGCAATCTTCATTTTTGGTGGAGATTCGATAAGAGGATTCATGTTTGCATTGATAGTTGGTGTAATCGTAGGAACATATTCTTCCCTGTTCATTGCAACACCAATCATGTACGATACCGTTAAGAAGGGTGACGTTACAGATGCACTTAAAAACAAGGTGAAAGAAGAAGTTGAGGAAGTAGTCGCTTAATTGATAGAGACACTTTTTTGAAGATATTGAGAAGCCTTTCCAAAACGGAAAGGCTTCTTTGTTTCAACAAGCTTTCTTTCTTTTTTTAATACTGTTGTAGATTGCATTTAAGCTTCATTTTCTATTTTTGCAAGATGATTGACAATTTCGACAATGAATATTTTGGTATAGGTATCCAAAACGGGAAGACACCAGAAAATTTGGGTGTCTTGTGGAGATCTGCACAAAATTTGGGAGCAAGCTTCATCTTCTCAATAGGGAATCGTTACGCCAAGCAGGCTTGCGATACGCATAATGCAGTTAAGTCGATGCCATACTTCCATTATGAAAACTTCGAGGAGTTCTACAAGCATTTGCCAAAAGGAGCACGAATTGTGGGTGTGGAATTAACAGATGAAGCTGAATCCTTGGAAAACTTTCATCACCCAAGGCGATGCGTTTACTTGTTGGGAGCAGAAGATCATGGCTTATCCAAGGAAGCCATTGATAAATCACATTTTCTGGTGAAGTTCAAGTCGGAATTAAGCCTAAATGTATCGGTTGCTGGTAGTATCGTAATGTACGATAGAGGAATCGATAACCCCAGATCATAGTTGCTTTCCTATTCAATGTTTTTTAAGATGTACATTTTCCAGCTGGCAAAGATCACATTGTCGATAATTGGCAAAAAGTAACACTCTGTTGAAATAAAAGGGAGAAAAATAGATCATATTGATCTTTATTTTATTGGATCGAATGTCTGCCTTTGTTAGAATGTACGATAGTTTGTAGTTGATCGAGTCAAAATAAAATTTGAAAATTCTCTATTCCATAAACTAATTAATTCTTAACTTGACACTACCAAAATTGGATGTTGTAAAGGACAATCTTTTTCATGGTATACTTCCCTATAGAGTAGCATACAAGCACGAATCTATTCATTTAAATCAAAGTAATATGAGACCTATTGCCTCTACTGACAACATTATTTTTCCTCCTGGAGAACCTGTTACGGAAATCAATCCAATAACCCGATGTGGTTACATACAATTCGAACACTCATTCAATCAGCCTTTGCCAACGCTTGTCCAAGCGGAATACAATGAAGGTTTTATAACCCTTACTGCCGTTGTATTGATAAATACAACCATAGGAAAACCAAATTTGGCGATCAATCAACTCTTTACGATAAGCAATGATGGCGCTCCGCAACTTCAGTTTTTCATACACTGCGATGTAGAAGAATTGGAAAACATAAGTGGAAACCCAACAGCCGATAACATATACAATGCTTTCTCTGTTGTATTTGAAGCTAGAAGTGCAAAAGGCCTTCCTTCGGGAGTTTCATTGGGGGACATAAGATATGTGGAAACCTTTTTATGGAATATAGATCCCAAGACATCAAGAGGGACAGTGACCACTGTACAAACAACAAACTAGAAATGAAATTTTCATTCAAAAGAATGTTAGTATAATGTATCTAATTAGAAATATGTTCTTTCTATTTGTTTTCAATCTGCCTTTCTTTGTTCTTTCTCAATCAGAGCCCAAAACCGATGATTTTTCAATGGCTTTGAAAAGAATCAATGAAAAACACGAAAGGGAAAAGGATTTCAATAAATCCCAGTATTTCTTCTTGAAGAGAAATTGGGATTCCACACTTGTGTGTTCCTCTAGGGCTTTGGGTAAGATGAAAGATTCGGAACTTCTCGACTACAGTCACTATATGAGAGGTTATAGTTTTATGATGAAAAAACTTTTCAATGAAGCTAAAAAAGAATATGGTTTGGTTTCCCAAGATTTTCGGTTCTATTATAAGATAACGAGGAATTTGGGAGGCATTGCCTTGGAGCAAAACAAATACGAGGAAGCAATATCGTATTTCGATAAATTGGAAAAGCTTTCAAATGATGATGGTCATGACCTTCTAAGAAGTACAGTCATACATGATTTAGGCTTGTGCTATTTCCATCTTTCACAATTTGACAAGGCGGAAAAGTACCTTTTAAAAAGTGTTCGCCTACAAGAAAAAGACACCTTGCTATTAATTAGTTCGTATATGGACGTGGCCAATCTATATTACGAACAATACAAGGACGATGAGGCAATCCCTTATTTTGAAAAAGCATATTCGTTGGCAAAAAAAACAAAAGATTTTGAATTAAAGCGGAATGCGACATTGAATATGGCCGTAGTGGAAGAAAATAGAAAGAACCTCTCGAAATCTTTGGCCTATAGAAAGGAGTACGAAACATGGAAAGATTCCCTCAATGACCAAAACAAAGTTTGGGAGATAGCAGAAATTGAAAAGAAAAATGCTGTCGAGCAAAAACAAAGAGAAATTGGATTGTTAGAATCCGAAAAACAAATAAAAATCACAGAACGAAACGGCTTTATAGTGTCATCTATCCTGTTGCTGTTGCTTTTGGGGATGGGAACTTATTTTTATGGTCAAAAGAATAAGATCAATAAGGTTATCCTTGTTCAAAAGGAAGCATTGAATCAATTGAATCTCACAAAGGATAAATTGTTTTCCATAGTGAGTCACGATTTAAGGGCATCTGTAAATGCTTTCCGAAGCAGTAACAAGAAGTTGTTGGATGGAATTGCCAATCGTAATTATGAAGCCTTGGATTCCATCGTTCACAAGAATGTAAGCATAGCTACAAGTACTTATAACTTATTGGAAAATCTGTTGCATTGGGCTACCATGCAAACAGAGCAGTTGTATTTTAATATAGAATCGATTGACTTGTTTTCAGCAATGCAACAAATAGAATATAATTACAAACCCCTGTTTGAAAATAAAAACCTATACCTTGAAAATAAAATTCCAAAGGCAGTTTTTGTATTGGTCGATTTGGACTCGCTAAAAATAATTGTAAGAAACCTACTCGACAATGCGATGAAATTTTCAAAAGAAGGAGGGACGGTTTCGGTCTATGTACATGATTCAAATGACAATTTTCAATATTTGATAATTGAGGATGGAGGGATTGGAATGAATAAAGAAACAAAGGAAAACTTGCTCAAAGAAGGGAAAGTACTTAATAAAAAGAAAAATCAAAAAGGAATTGGCACAGGTTTGGGAATACAATTGTGCAAATCTATGATTGGAAAAAACAAAGGGACGTTTAATATTGAAAGTGTGGAAGGAGAAGGAACTAAGGTAATTGTTGGATTTCAGAAGTTTATGAAAAATGGATAAAATAAATATTCTCGTCATTGAAGATACTCCCGAAGAAGCTATGGCATTGCAGGAAATACTTGTAGAAAACAACTACAATGTCGTTGGAATGGCCAACAGTCATCAAGAAGCCTTGACCTTGTTTTATCAGTTGAAGATAGACATTGTCATCATCGATGTCTTTCTCGATGGTAACCCGGATGGTATTACGTTTGCCGAAACTATATCGATCGTGCCAAATGCATTGAAACCCTTTGTGTTTCTTACGAGTTCAAAAGACCGCCAAATTTTTGAACGTGCCAAACTAACCAAACCATTCAGCTTTCTTCTCAAACCATTCAATGAACTGGAACTGTTGTATGCCTTGGAAATTGCAGTAGAAAAATTTTATGAACAGACCAATGTTTTTTCGAGTGAAGATCAAGACACCATAATAAGCAACGATTATCTTTTCATAAAAAAGAAGAATGCATTAAATAAAGTACATCTAAGGGACATCGTTTACATAGAGGTGGAAAATCGCTACTGCAACATCGTTACGGAAAAAGAAAGATTTGTCATTCAAATTTCATTGGGAAAAATAAGCGAATTCTTAGACACAAAAAACTTCATGCAAACCCATCGTAAGTATATTGTAAACATAAATGCAATAGAACAAATTGTCTTAAATGACAATTTACTATTGCTTAAGGGAAACCACAAGGCGACTTTTAGTGGGAAATACAAGGACATCGTTAAGGGCTTTAACATTCTCAAATAGGCTGAAACTACCTTGAAATATTTGAAATCTCCCAGAAATGGGAGATTTTTTTATTTGTATCAATATCTCTAAACTTTTATGTCTTGCTTTCTTGTCATTCACAACAATGGATTTTCTATTCACAACATTTGTCTATTCTTTTCCTTAGTCTTAATAGTAGTTTTGTTTCTGTAAATACAAGATAGCGCTTGAAAGTATTTTTGAAATTTTATAGTATCAATTTAAAAAAACAAAGACATGAAGTACTCGAAAAATGAATTGGAAGAATATCAAAAAAGAATAGAGGGATTTGATAAGGAAGGAACTCTAGATATGTTAGAAAATTTTAATGATTTTGTAGCAAATACGAATCCGGAAAAAGAACTTGAAAGAATACTTAAACATGAAAAAGATGTTAAAGGGATAGATTGGTTGAAATTCTATGATAAAGACTTAGCCGAAAAACCAAAAGTAGCATCTTATTTAAATAAAATAGGAGCTTCATTTACTGCAGACGATCTTTTAGGTAAAACTAAATTATATAATTTGCCTAATTATGGAATATCTAATAGTTCTGATGGAAATTTTATAGATGATGTGCAAAACTATAGAGGAGACCAAATAAAAAAATATACAACTAAAATGATTTCCCAGTTGCAAATAGCTCAAAATACTTTTGATGTTGGAGATGTTATTTCAGGAACTAATACCATTTTTCAAGTCGGGATTGTATCTGTAGGGATCAAGTGGGCTTATGACTTTGGAAGAGGTATGATTATAGGTTTTGGGCCTAGAAGAGCAGCAATAGTTGCAGCGCAGGAATTGGGAGGAGCTTTTTGCGGCAATATGATTGGGCTATTAGTTACCTATGGTATTAAAGCATTATTGGATAAAGATGCTCAAATGCTTGCTGTAGTTGTAAATAGGACGGGTAATGAAATGAATTTTACAAATTCATATGCAGCGAATGGTAAAGTGATTAGTTTACCTAAAGTTTCAACTGGTGATATAGATTCTGATAATAAAAATGCAATTTCTGCGGGAGAAAAGTTTGATGATATAGAATTAGTTCAAGCTGGATGGATTAATGCTAGTAAGAGGGACTCAGCCCTTGTAGGTGTAAAAGCAGCATTTAAAATAGAGTTAGTCGGCGACACTCTTTTTAAAAATGGTGCATATTTGGGGTTTAGTGTACCTTATTCTGGATCTAATTCCTGTGGGTGCTCTCTTAAACAATTTAAGAGTTCTAAAGAATATTTAAGTCAATCTAGTAAGAATTATTCATTAGGGCAAGAAGAAAATAATGGGAGTGCTCATATACAAGCCAATATAAATTCGAAAGGGGGTGGTCAAGTCGCTATGATTGCTGTTATTCAAGAGCCTTTTAATAATAATTAATATATTATGTGTACAAACATTACAATCAAGGCCAAAGATGAAAGTGTCATAGTTGGTCGTAGCATGGAAAATGCCGTGTTTATGAAGTCTAATGTTTTCTTTCGCTCTGAGGGATATCATTATACTCAAGACTTGAAACAAGAGCATCTCGTTTATCGAAAAGGAAAGCAAGGTGTTAATCAAGGTCTAAAGCCTATCAAAGGATCCCAGCTACATCAATGGAAAGGCAGGTATTCATTTGTCGCTATGAGCGCATTGGGAGTTGATTTGGTAGCTCATGGGATGAATAGTGAAGGATTGGTTACAGGAGACATGACTTTTATAGGAAGCGAGTATCAGTCGTTTGGGGAGAAAGACGATACATTGATTGCTTATCCATTTTTGGCCGCTTGGCTTTTAAGTACTTGTGGCTCATGTCAAGATGTAAAGGATAAGTTGCCGGAATTTAGAGTGGTAGATCCTTTTGTAAATATGCATCCAGGGTTTTTCTTCCATTTTCCAGTTAATGACAGTAAAGGAAACGCAATTGTTATAGAATTTATCAATGGAGAGCTCAATATCTATGACAACAATGAAATTGGAGTGCTTACCAATGATCCAAAGTTACCATGGCAACACGAAAATTTGAAGAATTACGCCAGCATATCACCTGTGAATGTTCCTAAAGAGAAAGGGAATAGATTCTCGGTTGCTTCAATGGCACAAGGAACAGGGTTTAGTGGTTTGCCAGGAAGTTCTACACCAGTCGATAGGTATGTTAGAGCTGCTATGATGGCAAACTATGCCTATGATGCATCAACAGGTAATGATGCCATTAATTTGGCTGCTCATATAATGAATACGGTGGATATTCCTAGAGGAACGAGTAGAGTAAATGAAGAAAGCGCGGCAGATAAGCAATTAAGCGATTTTACACAATGGATTACGCTGTCTAATACTAAGGACTTGAAATACTATGTTCGTAGCTACGATACACCGTTGATGTTTGTTGTGGATTTCAAATCCATATTGTCAGAACATACACAGGACTTAAGTGCAATAAATGAACTAGAATACGCAATCCCGAAAAATCGTTTGGCTGTAAACCTTATTGAAGAGTTCGCCGAAAAATTGGTGGTGGACGCAGTCTCTTGATGGTAATCTCAACAGACTACCTATTAAAAGTATATATAAATAAAGAAGATTAAAGATAACTAACAAAAACACAACAAAATGGAAAAGAACAAATTGATTTTCGAATACAAAGCAAAAGAAACACTCTCAAATTTTGATTTTCAAATGAAAGAGGAGGAAACTAATGAACCTGAAAAAATATTGGATAAAGATGTAGAAGTAAGTATAAAAGGAAGTAATCTCGTCATCAATGTTAAAGCAGATAGACATGGTTCTGAAAGTTCAGCCAAAACTTATGATGAATTTGTAAATGGCGCTTCTCATAAGATACACACTGCAAAAGGGAGCAATGAACCTAGTAAATTAAATTTTACCGTAACGGGGGTGCTCACAATCAATGATGATGAATTTGACATATGCATTGGGCAAGGACATTATACAGGTGAAAATAACTGGCACGTTTGTTCAGAGAGTATTATTGCTAAAAGTAATAACAAAGGAGGAGAACTGTTGGTTGCAGGAAAAGCTTTAGCAGATCAATTTTATCTTGAGCCTTCTGGTTCCAATAAGTTTATCATTAAAAATGTAAGCCAACTTTCAGGTTCTCATGACAATGTTTTCGAATTGAATTTTAAAAAAGGAGGGATCGAAGAGATTGATTTCAAACTTGATGAAGCAGAGGTTACCGTTGGTCAGCCTTTTGGAGGAGTTGAAACTAGCGTCGAAGATGGTGTAGGCATTATTGTGGTAAAGGCAGGAAGAGAGAAGTCCAAAGCTGTAGCAACGTGGTTTGACAAGCAAATAGACGAAGGTTCTTGTATTTCTTCATTTGCAGCTGGTAAGTACCCAGCGGAATTGAACTTTTCAATTAGAGGAACCTTGAAATTCAAAACGAACGGAGATGAAATAATCGTAAAGAATTATGTCTTGGGACAGGGGTCTAATGTACACCTCCAAAACAATTGGTGGTTGGGAGGCCCACAAATGAAAGGGCTTAAAATTCCATATATTCCATCGTTAGGTGGAGGTTTAGGTATGATAGGGCTTTCTAAAGGTATTGTTCCTAAACTGATACTTTGCAAATCAATTTTGAATACCAATGGAATGACCATGCATTTCGTTAAGATCAAAAAAGAAATAAAACTACCTATTGAAATTACTCCTGAATTGTTGGAGGTAGAGGAATAGTATTGTTTAAAATGAATGCAAGTAAAAAAGGAATGTGTGTTTTTGAGTTATGTTCTGTATAACTCTAAAAAGCAGGTTCCTTTTTGTTTATTGATAAATAAGGCAAATGGATTGAATTGAGAAGTAATCAAAGTAATGGTTGAAAAGGATATGTTTAGAGATTTTACTCACCAGTCTTCAGTTCAAAATAATCCATCTTGTCTCCAACTTCCAGCAACCATTTTTCAGCAAAACCGGCATTGACTTCCAAAACGAATTGAGCAGGCGAATTGGAAGGCAAGGATGCTTCGTTGAAAGGTTTGGCATTCTCTTGAAAGCTGACTATGGTCTTGCTGTTGTCTAGGAATATCAAGTCCAAAGGAATGCGTGTGTTTTTCATGTAAAAGGAGCGCTCACGTATTTGTGGGAAAACAAAAAGCATTCCCTGATTGGTTTTCATGGACTTGCGGTACATCAAACCCGTTTGAACTTCTTGATCGGTTTTGGCGATTTCAATGTCCAATTTGGTGATAATCGTATCGTTGATGCCTTTGTAGAGAGTCAACTCACCTTCTTTGGTGAAAATGACTTCTACTTGTTTGATGGTCTTGTTTTCCTCTTTGCATGAACTTAGACATAGGCTTGTAGTACATATGAGGATGATGAATGCTAAATGTTTCATGTGGATTATTTAACGGGAGTTTTCGGTTTATACACAAACATGAAATAGAAGCCGATTAAAATGAAAGGAATGCTCAACCATTGTCCAGTGTTCAATAACCAGTCGGAGCGTTCTATGTTTTGGGCTTCCTTTACGAATTCGACAAAGAAGCGAACGGTCCATAGCAAGACTAGGAACAAACCGAATAGAAAACCAGTTTGTTCGCCTTTGTTGGTTTTGGCGTAAAAGTAAACGAGTATCAAAAAGACGAAGACATAGCAAAACGATTCGTACAATTGTGCAGGATGCCTAAAGGGAACTGCTTCTAACAGATTTTGGAAATCTGGATTGTTGGTTACAGCTTGGTAGGCTTTCTTAGGGTTTTGGATACCTGTAAGTTTGGTAATTTGTGCTTTTCCATATTCGTCTTGTATAAAGCGAACGCCCAAAGGCGAATCGGTGACTTTTCCTATTATTTCCGAATTGATGAAATTTCCTATTCTTATGAAAACAGCACCAGAAGCCACGGAAATGACTACGCGATCCAAAATCCACATTAGAGATTTGTAATTGTACTTCTTGCGGTAAAGATACATGCCTATTATTATTCCAATGGCTGCACCATGGCTGGCCAATCCTGAAAAACCAGTAAACTCGAATTTTGGATTGAATCTAAAAGGGAGAAAGACACTAAAGAAATCTTGAGAGAACAATTCGGATTGATAAAAAATGACATGCCCCAATCTGGCACCCAACATTGTTGCCAAAACGGTGTAGATAAAAAGAGGGTCTAGGTATTCAATGTTTATTTTGTCTCTTTTGAAGATGCGCTTCATGATATGCCACCCTAGGACAAACGCTACAATCCACATTAAACTATAAAAATGAATTTTAAAATTTCCAACGATGTCAATTCCAGTTAACGGATTCCAATCGAATTGCAATAAGTACATAAGTTAAGTTTTATAACTGTAAATATATGATTTTGGATATTATATCTCGCTTGATTTAGTAGGATTTTAACCAAAGAATGAAGTGTTGGAAATAAAATGATGTGATTTGGCAACCACAAGACTTTTCCTGTATAAATGTATTGGGCTGTATTTAGTTGTCATCCTCCATGGGAACGGGGTCATAACCACTACCTCCCCAAGGATGACAACTAAATATCCTCTTAAGACTCAATTTCCCTCCTTTGAATAGACCATGTCTAATCAAAGCTTCTTTGGTGTAATGAGAACATGTAGGTTGATATCTACAGGTTGCTGGTGTAAAAGGTGAAATTAAAGTTTGATATACCTTTATGACGAACAAGAACGGAGAAATTAAAATCTTTTTCATAATGCTCTATCTAGGTCAATTTCACATCAAAGGATGATTAATTCAAAGTAAAGCTTGTACCTTCCTTTCCATCATTGAGTTGGATGCCTACATTGGCCAATTCATCCCTGATCTTGTCAGACAAGGCAAAGTCCTTGTTGGCTCTTGCTTCCTGTCTTAGCTTTATGAGTAAATCCACGGCACTGGACAATTTATCGGTTCCAACACCTTCATTGCTTGTGTCTTTAAGTCCTAATATGTCATAGACGAAAGTATGCATTGTTTCTTTTAAAGCGATAAGGTCTTCAGAGGAAATCGTAGTGGTACCTTCCTTTACTTGATTAATGTGCTTTACGGCTTCAAATAGATTGGCAATGAGTATCGGTGAATTGAAATCATCATTCATTGCATCGTAACATTTCTGTTTCCATTCCATGAGGTCAAAAGAAGTGGTCGTCGATGCCTTTAGATTGTCTAAGTCATTTACAGCATCCATTAGACGATTAAAACCCTTTTCACTAGCCAACAAACCATTGTTTGTAAAGTCCAATATGCTACGATAATGGGCTTGTAACATGAAAAAACGAGCGACACTAGGAGAAAAAGCCTTTGTTATGTGTTCATTTTCGCCAGAAAAGATTTGAGTAGGTAAAATAAAGTTACCAGTGGATTTGGCCATCTTCTTACCGTTCATAATTAACATATTGGCGTGCATCCAGTAATTTACCGGTGTTTTTCCTTTGGCAGCTTCATTCTGTGCTATTTCACATTCGTGGTGCGGAAATTTCAAATCCATTCCGCCTCCATGGATGTCAAACTGCTCTCCTAGATATTTGGTGCTCATCGCAGTACATTCTAGATGCCAGCCAGGGAATCCATCACTCCAAGGAGATGGCCAACGCATGATATGTTGCGGTTCCGCTTTTTTCCATAGCGCAAAATCTTGAGGGTTCTTTTTGTCGCTTTGTCCATCAAGCTCACGAGTATTGTGAATTAGATCTTCGAGTTTGCGTTTGCTTAACTTGCCGTAGTCGTTTGTCTCGTCAAATTTATGAACGTCAAAGTAGACCGAACCATTTACCTCGTAGGCAAAACCATTGTCGATAATGGTCTTGATTAGCTCTATTTGCTCAATAATATGCCCAGTCGCAGTTGGCTCGATGCTAGGAGGTAGAAAATTGAATGTGTTGAGAATGTTGTGAAAGTCCACAGTGTAACGTTGTACCACTTCCATCGGCTCAATCTCTTCCAGTCTCGCTTTCTTTGCAATGCGATCTTCGCCTACGTCAGCATCATTTTCCAAGTGCCCAGCATCAGTTATGTTTCTTACATAGCGTACTTTGTAACCTAAATGTTTTAAATATCTGAATACCATGTCGAAAGACATGAATGTTCTCACATTGCCCAAATGGACATTGCTGTATACGGTAGGGCCACATACGTACATGCCTACATAGCCATCATTTATAGGTTTGAAATCTTCTTTTTTTCCGCTTAGAGAATTGTATATCTTAATTTGCTGATTTTGGAAAAGCTGCATTTGGTAATGTGTTTGTTAGAATTTAGTATCTAATTTGATGTAGTCTAAAAATTCTCTTTTGGTTTCTTTGTTTTTAAACTGTCCACCAAATTCAGAAGTAACCGTGCTACTCTCTATGTCTCTAATGCCTCTAGAATTTACACAAAGGTGTTTGGCATCTATGACACAAGCAACATCTTCAGTCTTCAATACAGCTTGTAGTTCTTTCACGATTTGAATCGTTAAACGTTCCTGCACCTGAGGTCTTTTTGCAAAATAATCGACAATGCGGTTCATTTTGGATAGACCGACAACTGAGCCATTGGATATGTATGCTATGTGTGCTTTGCCTACAATTGGAAGCAAGTGATGCTCACAAGTCGAGTATACGGTGATGTTTTTCTCAACGAGCATCTCGCCGTATTTGTACTTGTTGTCAAAAGTAGATGCTTTGGGTTTCTTTCTTGGATTTAATCCACCAAAAATCTCATTGACGAACATTTTCGCAACCCTATTGGGAGTGCCTTTCAAACTGTCATCCGTTAGATCCAAGCCCAGAGTTTCCATTATATGCCTTACATCTTCTTTTATAAGCTCAATTTTCTCTTTGTCCGAAGCTTTGAAAGCATCAATTCTAATAGGCGTTTCTGTAGATGTTCCTACGTGGTCTTCACCTATGTCATCGTAGTTTTCTTGTGTATTATCAATTTTCATTTGTTCAAAAACAATTAAGAGGGCAAAGATAAGTAATAAAAAAGTCATAACTATGGGTAGGAGTTTTTTAATTTGAGCTGTTGTATACCTAGACGGTGGTAGCATTAACAGTTTGTTAATTATTTTTTCACTACTTTTAAAACCTAAAAAATTATACCGAAATGAGATTAAGAATACTCTATTTTTTATTAGTTGTGTTTTCGCTAAATGCATTTAATTCCGAAGCGCAAAATCAAAGAAAACAAGCATTGACTTTGGTCAAGTACAAAGAAAATGTAAAGGCACCTTTAAATGCTGCCGAAACGAAAATGTTGCAGGAGGTTTTTTCGAATAGATTAAATGAATATGTTTTGAACAATCCACAACGTTTAAAGGATTTTAAACATTTGTTGAGGAATAGAATCGAGATAAGATCCATGCCGGAGCTAGTTGGGAACAATGACAAATATCAAACATTGTCACAAGTGGGATTGATGAATTCCTACAATGAGAATCTCAAATTGGACACCACTTACAATCCATCCACGTTCAATCCCCTTAAATACAACCTTAAGTTTTTTGGAAAAGGTGGCGCTATTTATAGAATAGACAACACCAATTACTTTATAATAATCAAATCTCAACACGAATAATAAAAAGCTACAATAATGAAGAAATTAGCAATACTATCTCTCCTATTAATATCGAGTTTTGCATTCTCTCAAGATGTATTGATGCAAACTGGGACTGTTACTCAGTGTTCAGGAAATTTTTATGATTCGGGAGGAACAGCAGGAAACTATGGAAGCAATGAGAATTTTGTCTTGACGCTTTGCCCGGATGAAGCAGGAAACTTGATGCAAATTGATTTTACGGCTTTCAACACACAGGCAAATAATGATGTCATGACCATCTACAATGGAGATAGCACGGCTTCACCAGCGTTTGGACAATTCTCTGGCGGAGGAGCAGCAAACAATCCAGGCTTGGTCGTCGCAACTCCAGACAATCCCACAGGCTGTCTTACCATCGAATTCGTTACGGATGGCTCAGCAACGGTTACTGGATGGGAAGCAACATTGGGATGCTTTGAACCTTGTCAAACAATAGTTTCTCAAATAGACACAGCTACTCCTGCTCCAAATGGAGATGGCTATATAAGGGTTTGCCCAGATGAAGACATAACTTTGACAGGAAGCGGAACGTTTTCGGTTGATGGAACGGGAGCAACTTACGAGTGGGACTTGGGAGACGGAAATACCATAACTGGTCAAACAGCAACTTTTTCCTATGCTACTCCAGGAGTGTACATAGTAAACCTAAACATTCGTGATACAAATACAGATCCCGACCCAATGGGATGTAGCAATTCAAATTTGATCAATCAAGTTATACAAGTCGGAACAGAACCAGATTTTACCGGAACAGAAGCTACGGATAGCGTCATTTGCTTTGGAGACGATACAACAATAACTGGAGTGGTCACTCCAGTGGAATTTTTAAATGATTGTACACCTCCTGTAAGTGGATTGACGTTTCTTCCAGATGGAAGTGGAGCCCAATATTCCACATGTATTACTGTGGATTGTTATGATTCTTCAGCAACATTGACAGATGTCAATCAGTTGATTAACGTTTGTTTGAACATAGAACATTCATATTCTGGAGACTTGGATATATTTATTAGAAGCCCAGAAGGAAATGAGGTTCAATTGTTTGACCAAGCTGGAGGAGGTACTTATTTTGGAGGTGCCAATGATGATGGAACTCTTACACCAGGAGTGGGAGAGGATTATTGCTTTTCATTGGGAGCTGCGGTTTTGTTGGGTAATGCTCCTACGGTTATAGCAGGTTCCAATCCTCCTGGCAATTCATGGGTTCCAGGAACTTATTTGCCTGTTGAGAATTTTGATGATCTACTAGGTAGTCAGTTGAATGGAGATTGGTGTATCAGAATTGTAGATAATTTGGCTGCTGATAATGGAAATATATTTTCATGGGGAATGGAATTCGACCCAGCCTTACAACCACCGGAATTGTCATTTACACCGGCAATTATTTCTGAAGCTTGGGATGCTGACCCCTCAATAACCAATACGGCAGGTAATGTCATTACAGTGGCACCACCTACGACAGGAACCCATTGTTTCACTTACAGGGTGACAGATGACTTTGGTTGCGAATACACGGAAGAAGTATGCATAGACGTACTTCCTGAAATTATAAATGCAGAACCTAATGACTTATCTTTGTGCAATCCGGGAGCACCACCATATATTTTTGATCTAACCCAAAATACACCAGTGGTTTTGGCGTCAGCTCCAAATGCAGGAGATTTAAATGTCACCTATCATGAAACACAAGCCGATGCAGATGCGGATACTGCAGAAATAGCAACTCCAGCGACATATAATTCCAGCGCTGTACCAGGGACACCTCAAACTATTTATGTAAGAGTAGAGTATTTGACATCTGGATGTTATGAAACAGAAACATTTACATTGAACATAACTCCTCAGCCAATAATCAACCCAGCACCGGATATGGAAGTCTGCGATGACTTTTCAAATGATGGAACGGAACCTTTCGACCTGGAAACGCAAACCGCAGCGATATTGGGAGCGCAGGCAGCTGCCGATTACAACGTGACGTATCACTTGGATTTTGCCAGTGCGGATGCAGGGACGGGAGCATTGACGAGTCCTTATGACAATGGAGCAAACCCTGAACCGATTTTCGTGAGAATAGAAAGTGCAGCTGATTCTGCATGCTATGTGGCTTCCGCTACTGCCGTTTTCAATTTGATAGTGAACCCGAGGGCGGTTGCGACGCAGCCAATGGACATGGTGGTTTGTGACGACCAGTCCAACGATGGCGTTGAAGTCTTCGATCTGACGACACAGCAAGCAACGATATTGGGTGCTCAAAACCCAGCTAACTATACGGTAAGCTACTACGAGAGTCAAGCGGATGCCGATGCTTCGACAAATGCCATAGCGACTCCAACTACATACAGCAACACGGGCTCCCCGCAAACGATCCACGTTAGGGTGGACGACAACGCGAACCCGACCTGCTACGGCTACACGACCTTTGACTTGATTGTAAACCCATCGCCAGTCATTCCAGCACTGGCGGATTATGCAGTTTGTGACAACGATGACGATGGCGATGCGACCAATGGCCTATCCGAATTCGACTTGAGTACGATTGACGCCTTGGCGATCAATGGGCAAGCAGATGTCACGGTTACTTATTACGCAACCTTGGCAGATGCCCAAGCCAATCCACCGGTGAATGCCATAGGGCCAATTTATTTGAATACGACAGCGAACACGCAAACGATATATGTTAGGTTGGAGAACACGACCACGGGATGCGTATCCACTATAGCGCCACTCAACTTGGTGGTGAATCCATTGCCTGTGCCAGTTGCACCGACACCATTGGAAACATGCGACGATGATGTGGATGGCTTCGCAACCTTCGATTTGACGGTGAAGGATGCCGAGATCATAGGAGCACAAACGAACATGAGCGTGACCTATTACGAAACCTTGGCCGATGCTGAGGCAACGCCACCAGTTAATGCGATAGGGCCGGCATACACCAACACGGTTGCGAACTCCCAAGTTGTCATAGC